>CACKZW010000029.1 GCA_902604835.1 uncultured Candidatus Actinomarina sp. | reverse complement strand
CACGATGATATTGATTTAGCATTTGGTAGATTTCGTTTAAAAAAAGGTATTTCAGATGGAGGACATAATGGCATCAAGTCTTTAGACAGTGCTCTTGGAACTAATGATTATTGGAGATTAAAAATTGGTTTGGGAAGACCGCCTACAAGTCAAGATCCGGCAGATTATGTATTGTCGAAATTTAATAATGATCAGACCGAGGAAGTTGAGTTTATAATTGAGGACAGCATGGAGATAATTGACTTATTTTTTAAGGACATTGAATTTGCAATTAAGAAAGCATCTGAAAGAAGAATTATTGATGTGGTCTGATGAAAAATAAATTACCTGATTTACTCGCATGGTTTAGGCTTTTATCTTCTCCAGTTTTATTATTTCTAATACTAGATGATGGCTCTGATACAGGATTAATGTTATATCCTGCAATACTTGCTTTTATTGCAGCATGGTCAGATTATTTTGATGGTTATCTTGCAAGAAAGTGGGATGTAAGTAGTAAGTTAGGCGCATTTTTAGATACTATTGCTGATAAAATTTTTGTAACCTTCGTATTTGCCGGATTCTCAATTATTGGCAGAGTAAGTATTTGGATAACTGTATTACTAATTGCTAGAGAATTCATGATTATGGGCCTTCGTGGTTTGGCAGGAAATGACGGAATAATGATTCCTCCGAGTAGATTTGGAAAAGCAAAAGCTAGTCTACAATTTTGGGCTATCGGTTTTGTAATGATAGATTTATCATTTACGATATTTAGCCTGACTATTGCAGAACTATTTGTCATGCATGCACTCATATTTTCATACATCTCTGCATACCAATATGTAATATCTTATTTTCAATCAAAGAATGAAATTTAAAAATATTTTCATAACGGGATCTACCGGAGTTGTTGGTAAGCCCATTTTTCTTAAATTAATAGATCAAGGTCATAATGTTTTTGCTTTGTCAAGAAATACTAAAAATGAGGATTTTATTAGAAACAATAAAGCTGAGGTTGTAAGCGGAGATCTCTTTAGTGAAAATATTTATTCCCAACTTAAGGATAAATCGATTGATGCAATCTTTCATGTAGCTGGAGCAAATCAAAAATGTCAAAAAGATCCCTCTTCAATGCATAAAACAAATATTGAAGGAACAAAGAAAATCTTAGAACTTGGAAATAATTTACAAATAAAAAAATTTATTTACACTTCTTCGGCGGTAACACTTGGTGAGCAAAAAGGAAAAATTGGAAATGAGAAATCAGATCATAGAGGCTCATTTTTAAGTGATTATGAAGAATCAAAATTTCTTGCAGAGCAAGTAGCTTTTGCATTCAATAAAAACTTTGAATTTGTATCTATTAATCCCTCATCAGTTCAAGGACCCGGAAGAATATCTGGAACAGCAAAATTATTGATATCTACCCTAAATAAAAAATTTCCTCCTCTTATAAAAAGCTCGGTTTCCGTAGTTGATATTGAAGACTGTACAGAAGGTCATTACCTAGGATTAATTAAAGGAAAAAATAATGAAAAGTATGTTTTAAATAGTTTTCGATTAAATGTTGAAACTTTAATTGAACATTTAAAAAATCTTACAACTTGGAAAGGCTCTCCAGTATACATTCCAAAAAGTTTTCTTAGTGGCCTGGGTCCTGTTTTTGATATCTTTGGTAAATTTTCTTCTCTTGGAGGAATTATTTGTGGTGAAACAATTAAAGTTTTGACTCATGGACATCTATATGATGGGTCAAAAGCAAATAGAGAATTAGGTCTAGAATATACAACAGTAGACGAATTCATATCAAAAACTATTTCATGGCTAAATAAAGAAAACTTAGCAAATGTAAATGTAAATTCGCATGAATGAATTTGATAATTTATTAGATATTGTCTCTCAACTAAGAAAAGATTGTCCATGGGATAAAGAACAAACTCATGAAAGCCTCGCAAAACATTTGATAGAGGAATCATATGAACTACTAGATGTTTTAGCGAGACTAGATGATTCAAAAAAAACCTTTGAT
>CACKZW010000028.1 GCA_902604835.1 uncultured Candidatus Actinomarina sp. | reverse complement strand
TGTGGATATTGTACGTTCGTTAAATCACCAAAAGAAGGTGGAACTTATTTAACATTTGATGAAGTAGATGCAATTGCATACGTTGGCCAACAAACAGGATGCTATGAGGCATTATTTACATTAGGTGACAAACCCGAAAATAAGTGGTCTTTTGCATTAGAACAATTAAATAAATTTGGGTACGAAAACACTTTTTCTTATTTAGTAGAGAATGCAAAACGTATAAACGATAAATATCATTTACTTCCTCATATAAACCCTGGTTTGATGTCACAAAATGAAATAATCGAATACAAAAAACATTCACCGTCAGGTGGTTTAATGTTAGAAACATTTTCGTCAAGAATTAACGAAAAAGGTCATGCTCACTATGGAGCTAAAACCAAAAATATAAAATTAAGACTAGATACTTTAAATAATGCAATGGAAGAAAAATACCCTATGACTACTGGTTTGCTGTTGGGTGTTGCTGATTCTAAAAAAGAATTAATATTTGATATTTTTAAACTAATTCAGACTTGTAAAGAAAATACATCAATTCAGGAAGTAATTCTTCAAAACTTTAGAGCTAAACAAAATACTGCTATGAAAAATAGTTCTGAAATAATTAATGATTTATTTTTAAGAATAATTGCTACTACAAGGATTTTTCTGCCAAGCCATATCTCTCTTCAAATTCCACCCAATCTAGTTAATGATATTGACTTGTTTATTAAATCAGGAATAAATGATTTTGGGGGCATCTCTCCTAAAACAATTGATTGGGTTAATCCCGAACATACTTGGCCTAACATACAAGAGCTAAGAAAAAGTGTTGAAAGTACTAATCAAGAACTTATTCCAAGACTTCCTGTATACCCCTCATTTATAAACAGGGAATGGCTTAGTCCTCAAATATATGAAAAAGTAATTAGTGTAGTAAATGAGAAAGGATATCCTCGTGAGCATGAATTTACAAAATAATGTATCTTTTTTAAGAATTAGACCATGTGATTCTGACAACGAGATATACCTAAACTCTCGCAAAAAAGAGGGCACATCATCTTTTTATATAAATAAAAACGTAAATTTAGAAACTATACATAAAAATGGGTTTCAAACAGTATCTGATGATATAAATGAGGAAGCCTTTCAATGGTTTGTTAATTATGAAAATTGGAAAGAATTTAATGATATTCCAAAAACTAGATTAATTTACAAAGTGTCATCAAGCATTGAAAAAGATCTAGAAGTAATTACCCGCTTAAACCCTAGATACATACTTGTAAATAACCTCGACAATATAAATACTGTAAAAAACCTACAACTTTCTTTGAGTTTTAAAATTTCAAAATATGTAAATTCTGTCGATGAGGCAATTGTTTCTATTAATAAAGGAATTGAAGATCTTTGGTTAAGAGATTGGAGTTACAAAGAAATTAAAATCCTTAAAGAAAAAATAGATCAAAACCTATATGAAAGAACTATTTTCTCTCCAGTTCCACTTAATGAAGCAAGAAAAATACTTTCAAAATTACATTTTACAAACTATCTTCAATCCCGAGATGTCAGAGGGTATAAGCGCTTTCCTACTAATTGGTCTCCTGGCTCAGGAAAGGATATCCCTAAACTAAATAAGGTAACTCATAATTTATCATCATCATTTAAAACAGATAATTTTGAAAATATTTTAGGAAAGGCTCAAGATGGATATGCAATTTCAAAAGATGAATTAAAAGATTTGTTTAAAACATCAGGTAAATACATTAATGATATTGCTGAAGTTGCAAATGAACTTAACGAATCAATTCATCAAGATAAAGTCACGTTTGTAAAAAACAGAAATATTAATTACACAAATCAATGTTATTTTAAATGTGGTTTTTGTGGATTTTCAAAAGGTCCAAAAAGTTTAGACTTAAAAGAAAAGCCGTATAATCTTGAACCCCAGGAGGTTGTTGCAAGAAGCGTTGAGGCATATAAAGATGGAGCTTCTGAAGTTTGTTTACAAGGAGGTATTCATCCTGAGTACACAGGTCATTTTTATTTAGATTTAGTCCAAAAAATAAAATCTGAAGTACCTGATCTTCACATTCATGGGTTCACACCTCTTGAAATATGGCAAGGTGCTGAAACAATAAACTTATCGGTTGAAGATTATCTCTTTTTATTAAAAGAAGCAGGTTTAAA
>CACKZW010000027.1 GCA_902604835.1 uncultured Candidatus Actinomarina sp. | reverse complement strand
AAAATTCAGATATAAATGAGCTTTGGTCTCTGGCAAAGAAAAATCAAATAGATTCGTAAAGATCATTTTTTCTGTTAGATTTTTAATAACAGGGTTATGAATAATAAAATAAAAACTATAAAAGCTCGACATATATTAGATTCCAGAGCAAATCCAACAATTGAAGTTGAGATATATTTAAATGACGAAATTTTTGGACGCGCAGCAGTTCCATCAGGTGCATCTACAGGCGCACTTGAAGCCCATGAACTAAGAGATAACGATGATGCATACAGTGGAAAAGGCGTAAATCAAGCAATTAAAAATGTTGAAACAATAATTGCTAAAGAGTTGATAGGGCTAGATATTACCGACCAAGAAGCTATAGATAAGAAGTTGATTCAATTAGATGGAACAGAAAATAAAAATAATTTAGGTGCAAATGCAATCTTAGGAACCTCAATGGCTGCTTTTAAAGCAAATGCAAACTTACAAAAAAAACAACCATTTGAACTCTTTCCAAATATTTACAATTCCCCATCCTTGCCAATACCGTTTATGAACATTCTTAATGGTGGCGCTCATGCGGACAATTCTGTTGACATACAAGAATTTATGATTGTTCCATATGGATTTGATACTTTTGACAGGTCACTTAGAGCAGGTGTTGAAACCTATCACGTTTTAAAAAAAAGATTAAAAGAAAAAAAACTAGCAACAAATGTTGGCGACGAGGGAGGTTTTGCTCCAGATTTCAAATCTTCAATCGAAATTTTAGATGAAATAATGCTTTCTATTTCGGAAGCGGGTTATGTACCAGGTGAAAATATTTCACTTGCACTAGATGTTGCATCCTCAGAATTCTATGAAAATAATTATTACAACATTGAAGGTGAAAAACTTACCAATATTGAGATGGCTGATTATTTGGTTAATCTAACTGAAAATTATCCGATTCTCTCAATCGAAGATGGATTAGGTGAAGATGACTGGGAAGGGTGGAAATATCTTACCGACAAACTTGGACAAAATATTCAACTTGTAGGAGATGACTTATTTGTGACTCAGGAAAAAATTCTCCAAAGAGGAATTGATGATGGATGTGCAAATTCAATTCTTGTAAAGGTTAATCAAGTAGGAAGTATCACTGAAACTATTGAAACCATGAAGCTTGCTGAAAAAAATAATTATAACTCTTTAGTGTCGCATCGATCAGGAGAAACAGAAGATACATTTATAAGTCATCTATGTGTAGGTACATCAAGTGGTCAAATTAAGACGGGTGCTCCTGCACGATCTGAAAGAACTTCAAAGTATAATGAGCTACTTCGTATCGGTGAGGTAGTTGGTTTTGATTCGTTCAATATAAGCAATTGGGGAAAATAAATATGTTAAGACAAAATTTATTTTCGAAAGTTATATTTTTAATAACGTCATTTATTTTTGTTTTTTTTATTTTTGATACATGGGAATTGAGTTTCAAAGATTATCAATCTTTAGAATCACAACTCGAAAGTCGTATTCAAAAAGCTGATGAGTTAAAAAGCGAAATCAACTTTATTCAAGAAAAAATTGACGATCTTGAGGATCCTGAAAAATTGGATATTATTCTACGACAACATGGATACGGATTACCCGGTGAAAACATATATCGCTTTAAAGTTCCAGAACCTGTTACCCCTCTTGAAGAAACTCTTCAACGTGAAAGAAGTAAAGGTCTCCTAGAGTTTGTTGTAGAGTTCATTGTCGGTACAAACAGTGACTAGTGAAAAACAGACTGTAGAAATTCAGTTAGATAGAAAAATTAGAAGCAATATTGATGTAGTTGCAAAATGTCATTTTAACTTGCCAGTTGTTGTTGATGTTCCCAAAAATTTAGATGACGGCACGCCTTTTCCAACTATGTATTGGCTTACGTGTCCAATGTATGTCAAAAAAGTCAGCACTTTAGAATCAAACGGGATGGTTAAAGATCTTGATAGTCAATTATTAGATAATAAAAAACTAAATAAATTATGGCGTAAAAGGCAGATATCTTATGAAAATGAAAGAAATAAAAAATATAAAACTCTTTCAAATACAATTTCGCCAATTGGTGGAGTTGGAGGAACAACAAAGTCAATAAAATGTTTACATTCACATCTTGCTGATGAATTAGTTAGTGGAAAAAATGTTATAGGAAAGGTTGTTCTTGAAAGTGTAGGAGGATGCAATTGTAATGAACCCTGCATAATTAATGGTTCTAAAAATGATAAATGGCGAATTGAATGGTAAAAGTTGCAGCAATTGATTGTGGCTCA
>CACKZW010000026.1 GCA_902604835.1 uncultured Candidatus Actinomarina sp. | reverse complement strand
AAAATGTGTGATAAGTTGGAGGCTGATGAATTTATACCTGATGTTGTTGTTGGTATCAGTCGAGGTGGGTTAATTCCTGGTGTTATGATTTCACATAAATTAGAAATTCCGTTTAAGCCAGTTCACGCCTCAACAAGAGACTTCCCTCATTGGGAAAACTATCTTCCAAAACCTAAAGATGAAAAAATCTTAATTGTCGATGATATTTGTGATAGTGGTGAGACATTTGTAAGGCTATCAGAATATATAAGAGACAATATAAATTTTGAGTGTGATGTTAGATTTGCTTCACTATGGTGGAACAACGAATGTGAATTCAAACCACATTACTTTATACGAGATCTAGCAAAAGATACAGCAGGCGTTTGGATTGATTTCCCGCACGAGTCCTGGTGGGAAGAAAAAGCTAAGTAATTAGTTTTTTTGCGTATTCTTTAATTGTTTTGAGCATACTATAAGCACCGTTTCTTCGAGCAGGGCTTAAAATCACACCTAATTCAAACTCTTCCATTAAATCTATTTCATTTGAGACGATATCTTCAGCCTTTTCGTCAGAATAAATAGATGCAATCAAAGTAACTAATCCTTTTGCAATGAGAGCATCTGAATCACTATTAAAGAAAAGTTTTTCATCTTTTTCTTCAGGGACAAGCCAAACTTGACTTTGACAACCATTTACTTTGAAATTATCTAGTCTTAGTTCTGAAGGAAATGAGTCATTTTCTTTAGCTTTCTCAATTAAATATTGATACTTCTCCTGATCGTTAGGGAATATATCAAGTATTTTTTTGTACTCATCGACTTTTTCTCTAATAGACATTTTTATCTCAGCATTTCGACACTTGATATAAGTGCTGACTTCAATGTATCAATATCTTCTTTATCGTTATAAATGTAAGCTGTAGATCTAATTGTTGCATCTATACCTAATTTTCTATGAAATGGTTGTACACAATGATGACCTGCTCTTACAGCGACCCCATGTGTATCTAGCATTAAAGAAAGATCTGCCGCATGAACACCATCTACATACATCCCGAAAGTACATCCTGCAATATTTTCTTGAGAATGGATCACATTTACACCATCAATATCTAGAAGAACTTTCCTACCATATTCACGCAATTCATCTGAATGTTTTTCAACTTCAGACATCCCAAGATCTTGTAAATAATCTACGGCTGCTCCAAGACCAATTGCTTCAACATAAGGGGGAGTCCCTGCCTCAAATTTATGAGGAACTGGTGCCCAAGTGGCTTTATCATAATGAACTTCTTCAATCATATCGCCGCCACCGTAAACAGGGTCAAGAGAATTTAGAAGTTCTTTTTTACCCCAAACTACACCTATACCAGTTGGACCCAGCATCTTATGTCCAGAGAATACTAGGAAATCAATTCCCAAATCCTGGACATCAACTTTTCTATGTGGAACCAATTGTGCACCATCAATAATTAATAACGCTTCAGAGTTTGCTCTTACTAGATTATTTATCTCTTTAATATCAGGAAGCATTCCCGATAGGTTTGATTCACCGACAATTGAAACGACTTTTGTTTTTGAAGAAAGTTTGGAGGATAAATCATCAAGATCCAGAGAAAAGTCTTCATTAACTTTTACATACTTAATGCTTAATTTATATTTTTCAGCCACCATTTGCCATGGAATAATATTCGCATGATGTTCAATTTCTGACAAAATAATTTCATCACCTTCACTCATAAACTTATTTGCTATTGAGTTAGCTAAGAAATTGAGAGCTTCGGTTGTACCTTTTGTAAAAATTATCTCATCCGATTCAGAAGCATTTAAAAAAGATTGAAATTTAGTTCGTACAGACTCATATTCTTGAGTCGTTTCGGCTGAAAGAACATAAGTACCTCTATGTACGTTTGCATTATTAAATTTATAGATCTCCGTCATTTTATCAATTACAGAGTTTGGTTTTTGTGAGGTTGCTCCTGAATCCAAGTAAGTTAATTTATTACCATTGATATCTCTCTCAAATATTGGAAAATCTTTTTTGATATTTTTAAATTTGCTCATTGGTAAGACTCGTACCCTTCTTTTTCTAGCTTACAATATATCCATCTACAAATACATGAACATAATCTGGTTTAACATATTCCAATAATCTCTGGTAATGAGTTACTACAAGGTAACCACGATCGGGCGTTCTTAAATTACTAATTCCTTCTCCTACAATTCTTAAACCATCAACATCAAGCCCTGAATCAGTTTCATCTAAAATTGCAAGTTTAGGGTTTAAAACTGCAAGTTGCAGAATCTCATTTCTTTTTCGTTCTCCTCCTGAGAAACCATCATTTAAATATCTATCAACAAAATCTGGTGAAAGACCCAAGTCTTTCATTGCTTCTG
>CACKZW010000025.1 GCA_902604835.1 uncultured Candidatus Actinomarina sp. | reverse complement strand
ACCACCTCGTAAGGCTAAGTACTAACCAGCGACCGATAGTGAACAAGTACCGTGAGGGAAAGGTGAAAAGTACCCCGGCGAGGGGAGTGAAATAGTACCTGAAACCAATAGCTTACAAGCAGTAGGAGGAAAATTTATTTTCTGACTGCCTGCCTTTTGAAGAATGAGCCAACGAGTTATCCGTATGTAGCAAGGTTAAGGAGTAATTCCGTATCCGCAGCG
This sequence comes from uncultured Candidatus Actinomarina sp., assembly GCA_902604835.1. Lineage (GTDB taxonomy): Bacteria > Actinomycetota > Acidimicrobiia > Actinomarinales > Actinomarinaceae > Actinomarina. Next base: position 2,232 of record CACKZW010000025.1, on the reverse strand, counting down.
AAAGCGAGTTTTAATAGAGCGTCTAGTTGCATGCGATAGACCCGAAGCCAAGTGATCTATCCATGGGCAGGGTGAAGCGAAGGTAAGACTTCGTGAAGGCCCGAACCCACTGATGTTGCAAAATCAGGGGATGACCTGTGGATAGGGGTGAAAGGCCAATCAAACTTGGTGATAGCTGGTTCTCTCCGAAATGTCTTTAGGGACAGCGTTATATGTTGCGCTTTGGAGGTAGAGCACTGATTGGGCTAGGGGGCCAACAAGCTTACTGAACTCAGTCAAACTCCGAATGCCAAAGTGTTTAAATATAGCAGTGAGCCTATGGGGGATAAGCTCCATAGACGAGAGGGAAACAACCCAGATCATCAGCTAAGGCCCCTAAATGTATGTTAAGTGTGAAACGATGTGAGAGTGTTCAGACAGCCAGGAGGTTGGCTTAGAAGCAGCCATTCCTTTAAAGAGTGCGTAACAGCTCACTGGTCGAATGTTCTCGCGCGGAAGATGTAACGGGGCTAAACATACTGCCGAAGCTATGGGATCTTATTAATTCAGATTTCGATCCAGAAGATAAGATCGGTAGGAGAGCGTTGTATGGACGTCGAAGCGACAACGTGAGTTAGTCGTGGAGACCATACAAGTGAGAATGTTGGCATGAGTAGCGAAGGAAGAGTGAGAATCTCTTCCGCCGAATGTCCAAGGGTTCCTGGGGAAGGTTCGTCCGCCCAGGGTTAGTCGGGACCTAAGGCGAGGTCGAGAGACGTAGTCGATGGATAACAGATTGATATTTCTGTACCACTAATTAAGCGCCCAAACCGAATATATGTTGCTAAGGAAAGCCCTTCGGGGCCTACCGACCCACATATTACTAGGTTAGCAATGGAGCGACGGAGAAGGATAGATGATCCCAGGCGATGGTTGTCCTGGGGTAAATGAGTAGGAAGACTGATAGGTAAATCCGTTAGTCATAAATTCTGAGACATGATGCCGAGCCGCTTTTAGGCGAAGTCATTAATTCCATACTTCCAAGAAAAACTTCTAGTTAGTTTTTTTAGTGCCCGTACCCCAAACCGACACAGGTGGACAAGTAGAGAATACTAAGGCGAGCGAGATAACTCTGGTTAAGGAACTCGGCAAAATAGTTCCGTAACTTCGGGAGAAGGAACGCCCAAGTAAAGTGATTAATTAACTTTATGAGCTTGAACGGGCCGCAGTGACTAGACTCAAGCGACTGTTTATCAAAAACACAGGAGGGTGCAAAGTTCTAATACAACGTATACCCTCTGACACCTGCCCGGTGCTGGAAGGTTAAGTGGAGAGGTTAGCTTCGGCAAAGCTTTGAAATTAAGCCCCAGTAAACGGCGGCCGTAACTATAACGGTCCTAAGGTAGCGAAATTCCTTGTCGGGTAAGTTCCGACCTGCACGAATGGTGTAACGATTTGAGTACTGTCTCAACCAGAGACTCGGCGAAATTGCAATGTGAGTAAAGATGCTCACTATGCGCGACAGGACGGAAAGACCCCGGAACCTTTACTGCAACTTGATATTGAAGTTTGGTGTGCAGTATGCAGGATAAGTGGGAGACTTTGAAACAGCGGCGCTAGTCGTTGTGGAGTCATCCTTGAGATACCACTTTCTTCATATTGAGCTTCTAACCTAGATCCGTTATCCGGATCAGGGACATTGTCTGGTGGGCAGTTTCACTGGGGCGGTGGCCTCCTAAAAAGTAACGGAGGCGCTCTAAGGTCACCTCAGCGTGGACGGCAATCACGCATTGAGTGTAAGTGCAAAAGGTGGCTTGACTGTGACACAAACAAGTGGAGCAGGTACGAAAGTAGGAACTAGTGATCCCATGGTTGCATGTGGGTGCGCCATGGCTCATCGGCTAAAAGGTACTCCGGGGATAACAGGCTTATACCCCCCAAGAGTCCATATCGACGGGGGTGTTTGGCACCTCGATGTCGGCTCTTCTCATCCTGGGGCTGGAGCAGGTCCCAAGGGTTAGGCTGTTCGCCTATTAAAGAGGAACGCGAGCTGGGTTCAGAACGTCGTGAGACAGTTCGGTCCCTATCCGTCGCGCACGCAAGAGTTTTGAAGAAAGTTGTCCCTAGTACGAGAGGACCGGGATGAACGAACCGCTGGTGTGCCAGTTGTCCTGCCAAGGGCACGGCTGGTTAGCTACGTTCGGAAAGGATAAGCGCTGAAAGCATCTAAGTGCGAAGCCCCTTCTAAGATAA
>CACKZW010000024.1 GCA_902604835.1 uncultured Candidatus Actinomarina sp. | reverse complement strand
CAAAAAAGAATGCTGAGAATCCTGATATGTGTATTTTATTTTCTGAGAGCATTCCGAGTGATTTTAGAGTTTATCAATTAGATATTATGGATAAACTTATTGACTATGTGGGTGGATATGACAGATGGGTACATATTGTTTACGAACCAGAAGATCAAGGTCTGGAAGCAGTTGATGCACTCGATAAATTTGATTTTTTCTATGACAACAATAGTGAAAAAGTCGAGCCCACACTCCAATTTGTACATGATAGAAGAAGCTGTTTAAGTGGTTTTGGTCGTAAAATGACCTTTCAATTAAATGAATACAGTATTTGTATTCAACCTAACCCCCAAAATGATCCTTATTGGAAGAATGATAGAGATACGTATGGTGAAGCATTTTTGATGGGACATATGCATGGAGTAGCTCATGAATATTATCATCATGTTCAGCAAACACATGCTTTTGAAAAAGCTAATGCAATGGCTAATGACTGTTGTGGTATAAATGATCCTGTAGATGCACCTGCTTGGTATGTTGAAGGACAAGCAATAGTTTTTCCAAGTTTATTTCTTCGAGATAATTTTGATGACCTACAAATTGTTAAAGACTATGGAGTTGAAGGAGCCTGTAACGGAGATCCAGAATATAACATGGATACTACTGAGGGAGTTTTTATTAAATTAGCGAGTTGCAACTTTACTCAGAAGTATTCGTTTTTTAGACAAGAAGTGATTGGGGAATCTGATTATGGTGAATGTAGAGGTTTTACAAACAAAGAGGAATATAGAGATACAACTTTGTGCGGAAATTATGGATGGGAACTGATCAATTTCTACATTGCATACATAACTTCATTTGAGACCTTGTTTATTAAATTTCATGAAGACGTATATGATTTAAGATTTCCAGAAACATTAAAAAAACATACAGGGATGAATTCAGAGGAATTATATACAAGTTTCAATACTTTTATTTTAGATAATCCAACTCCACCAGAAGGATTTTTTCCGACAGAACCTTTAAATGAATTAGTTGATTTTTGGTCAATTAATTCTGGATAATAAAATTGTACAATAATGTATGATCGACCTTTACAAAAAAATCCTCATCTTCTTTTCTAATTAATTCTTTTACGCCTAAATCTGAAGATTTTATAAGAAATAGTTTTGAGTCAGAAATTATGTATATTCTTTCATCAAGTTAAAATATTCCTGTGTTTGAAATATTAAAAAATCAAAAATTGTTTCAAATTCTTTTAGTAATTATTTTTATATCTTGTACAGTGCCAGATGACTCGTCAGTTCAGGAGACAACTACAGAGTCTCAAGATACAACTACAGAATCTCAAGATACAACTACAGAATCTCAAGAGACAACTACAGAGTCTCAAGATACAACTACAGAATCTCAAGAGACAACTACAGAATCTCAAGATACAACTACAGAATCTCAAGAGACAACTACAGAATCTCAAGATGCAACTACAGAGTCTGAAGATACAATGGAAACAAAACTTGAAATACCCGAAACAATAAAAATTGAATCAGAACACGTTAACTGCACCATTCCTGGATTTGTTCCAAGAGCTTATAAAAAAAATTATTTTGAGTTAAGTTCTGAACTTGGTAATAATAAACCAAAAAAGAATGCTGAGAATCCTGACATATGCATCTTATTTTCTGAGAGTATTCCGAGTGATTTTAGAGTTTATCATTTAGATGTTATGGAGAAATTATTTGATTACGTAGGTGGATATCACAGATGGGTACATATTATTTATGAACCAGAAGATCAAGCTTTGGAAGCAGTTAACGCACTCGACAAGTTTAATTTTTTTTACGATAACAATGGTTGGAGAGTTGAGCCTACACTCAGATTCGTACATGATAAAAGAAGCTGTTTAAGTGGTTTTGGTCGTAAAATGGACATGGAATTTAATCACTACAGTTTTTGTATTCAACATACCCCCCAAAGTGAACCTTATTGGGAGAATGATAGAAATTTTTATGGTGAAGCATTTTTGGTGGGTCATTATAATGGAATGGCTCACGAATATTACCACCACGTTCAAAGAGCTCATACTTTTGATAGATCTCCTGCAATGCCTAATGATTGTTGTGGTCTAAACGATCCTATAGAAGCACCTGCTTGGTATATTGAAGGACAAGCAATAGTTTTTCCAAGTTTATTTATGCGAGATAACTTTGATGAACTTCAAATTGTAAAAGACTATGGATTACAGGGTGCTTGCGTCGGTGATCCAGAGTATAAAATTGATACTTTTCAGGGAAAATTTATAAAACTGGCAGGTTGCAACCTATCTCAAAAATATAGGTTTTACATAGAAGAACTTAATGGAGATGGTGAATGCAGGGGTTTTACAAATCTAGAAGAATATAGAAATACAGCATTGTGCGCAAATAATGGATGGGAAATGATAAATTTCTACATTGCATACATAACATCATTTGAGACCTTGTTTATTAAATTTCATGAAGATGTATATGATTTAGGATTTCCAGA
>CACKZW010000023.1 GCA_902604835.1 uncultured Candidatus Actinomarina sp. | reverse complement strand
TATCAAAAAATAAATATGTTTGTCTCCTCTCAAGTTCTAAGGGAAAATTTTGAACTCTGCCAGTGGCAAAAAGAAGATATAAGTGTCTAAAAAATATTGATAGGCCAATTGTTACAACTAACACTGCAATATTTCCAACATCAGACTTTCGCAAAGGTCTGAATAGAAAGATTTCAAGTAAGCCACCAAAAATTCCACAGATAAGGATTGCTATTACAATCGAAATTGAAAAGTTCATACCTAAAGGTGCAAATCTATCTAAGAACAAAATTTTTGAATCAATTGGGTTTGAAAAAAATAGTGTCATTATTGCTCCTAAAGCAATAATCTCACCATGTGCAAAATTTACTATCCTTGTTACACCATAAAGCAAAGATAAAGCCACTGAAGCAACAGAAATTATGATACCAAGCAAAAGGCCATTCCCAAATTGTTCTATCACAGTGTTTTATCCATCCTTAAATAATACTTGTGAACCATCAATAATATCAATTACTAAACTATAGGTTTTCTCTGGTGAGTTGAGTATTCCTACCGTTGCCTCAAGCCAACTACTAGGTGTTTCAGCTTGTCCTACTATTAAAATTGAAAGATTGCCAGAGACTGTTATTTCATAATTTCCACTTATAATTAATTTTTCCATTTTAAGATTATCTCCAAGAAATATTTGCCCTGTACCTGATAGTTTTGAAGGCAATAATGATAGATTGTCTAGATATACCCTAGAATCAATTGAAAAAATATCAAGTTCCCATAAGTTTCTATCTCCTAATCTAATATCCCAACCCTTGACTTTAAATAGGCTACTTGTCTCAATTTCTCTAAAGATTACCGCTCTAGGATTGCCGACTAATGTTTCAATAGATTCTGGATAACCAACTTTGCCAGGTCGATCAATAATATCTACGGAATATCCGAGACCATTAAAAGAACTTAGATCTAATGTACCATCAATATCTATTGAAAGATTATATTGAAAATCATCACTAAGATCAGAGTTTTCAAAAAAAGATTCATCTTGATATGTTGATAAAAATCTTGAATCAAACATGTGTGCAAAAGAAAATATTGTGACAATTATTATCAATATAATATTTACAAAATTACCTAAAGTTTCTTTAAATTCTGAATTTCGAAAAATCACGATTAATAATATTGGAAAAATTGTTAGCGGCCAATAATCTAGATAGTCGTAAATAATTGATGGTCTCAAATAACCCATGAAATATAAAGAGATTTGTAAAAGTATAAGAGTAAATAATGTGACTCTAATTGTATTTTGGTAATTATTCACTTTGAGCCGGAGAGGGGAGTTGAACCCCTGACCTGCCGCTTACAAGGCGGCTGCTCTACCACTGAGCTACTCCGGCGAATATCTAAATATTAGCAAGAATGGAATCTGAACAAATTAATTTTTTATAAATATATGTTGCATAGCTATGCCAGCTGCAACAGATACATTCAGAGATTCAATCTTATCTGTGGTAGAAATATTTAATACTTCGTCTAATTTATTTTGAATCTCATTGCTAAGACCGTTTTCTTCAGAACCAATAAAAAAAGCTAAGAACTGATTTCCAACATCAAAATTCTGTATTGATTGATCGCCGTTCATATCTAATCCAATAGTCCAAACATCCATTGATTGAAATTTTTTTATTAAAGTAAAAATTGATTTGTATTCTACAATATCTATTTTCTCCAAACCTCCAGAAGATATTTTAAAAGTTCTCTCATTAAGTCTTGCCGATCTTCTCTCTGGAATACACATAACATTAAAATCAAAAGATGCAGCTGAACGAGCAATTGCTCCTAAATTGTTTGTATCTTGAATATGATCACAAACTATGAAGTTTGTTTTGGAAAATCTTCCTAAATCTGAATCTTTAAATATTTTTTTTGGGTTACAAAGAGCTGCAATATATTCAGTTGATTTAAATTTCCAATTTTTATTATCCTTTACTACTTCAATATTTATCTTTTTATGATCAGCAAGTTCAATTAAATCTTTTATTTTTTTTGATTGTAAATTTTTTTCTTTAATGTGAATTTCTTCAACTCTATGGTTCTCTAGGGCAGCATTTACTGAATTGTAACCTTCAACTATTTTTCCAATACCATCCAACATTTTCACCATCATTAATAACTATTCCTATTTTCAAAATAGAATCTCTCATTTCGTCTGCTTCTCCATATTTTTTTTCATTCCTCAATTTATTTCTAATTGAAATAAAATCATTCATTGCCGTGTCGATTTCAGTAAATTTAATATCATACATCGAAAAAAATTCAGATAATAATTTTTCATCTTTAATGCTTTGATCTGCCAACTTGAGCTTAAAGCCCAATATTTCAAAAATATATTTAATAGTTTGTTTTCTTTGATTATGTTCAAGATCTTTAAGGTTATTCGATTCCTTTATCATTTGGAAAATTTCACCTAAAAGTTTTGGTGTATTCATATCATCATTCATACAATCTTCAAAAATCTCTATAACTTTTGGATCAACTGGATCTGATTCGGTACCTTTCGTATATTCTCGAATATTATTTAGTGTTTTTTTAGATTCTTCTAATAAATCCTGACTAAATTCTTGTGGACTTCTGTAGTGAGCCCTTAAAAAGAAAAAGCGTACTACCTCTCCTCCATATTGGTCAATATATTCGTTGAGTAGCTTTACATTTCCATCAGATTTAGACATTTTCTTACCAGATAAATTCAACATCCCATTATGAAGCCAATAATTTACAAAATTTTCATTCTTTTCAACCCCTTTAGACTGAGCAATTTCGTTTTCATGATGAGGAAAAATTAAATCTATTCCACCACAGTGGAAATCAATAGTCTTTCCAAGTGTTTGATTAATCATAGTTGAGCACTCTATATGCCATCCAGGACGTCCAACTCCCCATGGCGAATCCCATGAAGGTTCTCCCTCTTTTGAGAATTTCCATAATGCAAAATCTTCAGGACTTTTTTTATCTTCTTCGGTCTCTATTCGTGTTCCTGTTTTTACTTCCTCAGTGCTTCTTCCAGATAATTTAAGATAATCATCAAATTTTGAAACATCATAATAAACACCTGACTTTGTAATGTAGCCATATCCATTGTTGATTAATTGATCAATATATTGAACAATTTCTGGTACGTAGGCAGTTGCTCTTGGTTCAATATCTGGAACTAAACAATTTAAATTTTCATGAGCTTGAACAAACTCTTCCCAAACACTTTCAGCGAGTTCTCTATAATTGATGTTTTTTTCTTGTGACTTTTGAATTATTTTATCATCAATATCAGTAATATTTCTAACGTACAAAACAGAATAATTTAAATGTTTTAAGTACCTGATAAAGAAATCAAAAACAACTGCT
>CACKZW010000022.1 GCA_902604835.1 uncultured Candidatus Actinomarina sp. | reverse complement strand
TTGTATTTCAAGCTTCTTTGGCATCCAGATATCATCATCATCTAAGAATGCTAAATATTTTCCATTAGAAATTTCAGAACCAATATTAATTAATGCTTGCCTGGATCCAGGTATGTCTGGATGCTCATTTTTACCAATATGTACCAATTTAACTTTTGAAGGAAATTTATGAGTAAAATACTCTTTCTGATCAGACCTATCATTAATTACAATTATTTCAAAATTATCATATGTTTGATGCATTATGCTTTCGATAGCATTTAATAAATATTCGAATCTGTTGTAGGAATGAATGATAACGCTTACAAGAGGAGTATCAATCTTGTTAATCATAGCTAATCTTTATCCAATTCTTATTGAAAAGTTCATCATTATATCCTCTTTTTTTAAACCATGGATCAGGGTAAATCACTTTTGATTCTTTGCTTTCTCCAAAATAAGCTGCCAATAACGAAAATGTACTATTTGCAATAATATAATTTTTATAAATTAACATTTTTGAAAAGCTTTTAATTGTATTGCTTGGTGAATCACTCGAAGAAAAAATTGATCCTGCATTTTTAAATAATTTGTTATTTTTGCACCATTCATAATCATCAGTAAATATATCAAAACCTTGACTTATTTCATTTTCAGTGAGATAACTAAAGGCCAAATCATAATATTTTTTAGGCAATTCTTCTTTGATTCTTAAGTAGTCGTTTCTTCTTACATGAATCATCGTTTTGTTATTTTTTTCTTTTTTGATACCAGTATTAATATTCTGGTTATTAGATAAAGATTTAATTAAATAATCTTTATTTTTATCTAGTAAATTGATATTTTGCCAGTATCCAATGAAATAATTATTTTTTTTTAAATTTTCAATTTTGAAATTTTTATCAGTAACTAGGAGAAATTTTTTTTCATTTTTAAATAATTTATTTATAAGTCTGTAATCTCTTGTGTTTCTTCTAAATTTATACTTATAATAATCCCTATTATTAATTACTTTATGATCAAAATGATTGGGTGAAACAACTAACTTTCTAACCGTTAAGTGTTCGGGGTTTTCTTTGGCTACTCTTTTAAAGTCTCTTACATTAATCTCTACTTCAAATCCATAAGATTTTAGAAATTGAGCAAAATTAAGTTGAAAAATCTGATTACCAAAACCACCAAAAACTTCAACCAAACAATGTTTTTTTTGAATAATAATTATTAATTATAAATTAAACTTCATTTTTTATTAGATAAATAATTTATTCATACAAAAGAGTTAGAATACAATTTACTAATGTAGATAAAGTATCTTAATTAGGGAACGTAAGTATGTATATGTTAAAAATTTTATGAATAATAGTGAATTTTGGAGTAGCGAATTACCACCCGGTTATTACGATGAAATATTAGATTCTGGTCTTAAAAAAAGAAGAGGCTTTAGAGCAAACTGGCACAACATAACATTTTCTTACATAAGCAATTATGTAAATGACAATTTTAAACATTTAGATTACGCATGTGGCCCTGGCACTTTTATAGGGAAATATACAAAAGCAATATCAACAGGTGTAGATTTGTCTAATCTTCAAATTAATTATGCTAAAGAAAAATATTCAAAAAAAGGAAATTTTTATATCAAAAATGATTTTAATTTAAGTGATTATCATAATTATTTTGATGTGATTACTGTTATTGGGTTGATTGAATTCTTAAATACAAAGGATTCAAAAAACTTGTTAATATCACTCAAAGATTGTCTTAAACCTGGAGGCAAAATAATTCTTACAACCCCAAACTATGGATTTTCATTTAAAGTTTTACAGAGAATTTCTAACATTTTAACAAAAAAAAATTACCAAGAAGTTTTAGAAACTAAATATACAAAATCAAAAATTAATAATCTAGATTTAAATTCTAATTTTGCAAATTACAATGTCAAAAAAATATTAAACTTAGGAATTATATTTTCAATTTTAAACCTAAGCCTAGGTAAAAAGATTGAACAATTAGTTTCAAATGTTACTAATTTTAATTTTGGGTTTTTATTTCTAATTGAACTCGAAACTTAACAGAATTTATGTTGATATCATGATGTAATATGAATAATTTTCAAATTAGTATATCTATTATTCTCCCAACAATAAACGAAGAAGAGAATTTAAGAAGTTTAATTCCTGATCTCATTGAAAATATTACTTTAAATAATATAGAAAGTTTTGAGATTATTATCATGGACGACGGATCAACAGACAATACTAAAGAATTAATAAATTCAATAAATAAAGAAAATAATTATATTAAATTCTTCAAAAGAGATAATGAGCCATCCCTGCCAATGGCAATATGGGAGGGTATTAAAAATGCAAAATCATCACATGTTTTATGGATGGATGCAGATGGTTCAATGCCAGCAGAAAGTGTTGGAGATTTTATAAAAATTATTAAAGAAAATCCTAACCAAGTAGTTATTGGTTCACGATTTGCTGATGGTGGAGCCTACAAAGGAATTTTAGAGTTAGAAGAAAAATCACTATTAAAAGCAATTTTTAATGTATATAAATCAAACGATACCGTCTTAGGTATGGTTTTTTCAAACATGTTTAACAGGCTTCTAAGATTTATTTTTAAATCAAAAGTTCTTGATATAACAAGTGGATTTATAGTTGGTAAAAAAGAATTCTTCTCAGAAAAATTATTTAATAAGTCTTCATATGGAGAATATTTTATATATGTTGTTAGCGACTTATTAAAGTCTAACATTGAAATAATTGAGAAAGGATATGTTTGCGAAACAAGAAAATATGGTGAATCAAAAACAGCTACATCACTGGTACAACTTATAAAAAGAGGATATCCTTATATTAAGGTAGCTTTAAAAGTCAGAGATAATAATGGAAATTAAAAATAAAAAAGGAGAATTATTAGCAATAGTTTTTGATTTTAATTCTGCAGAGGGAAGTAAAAATTTTATTACCGATAACAGTCAAGATTTTCAGATAGCTTCTTTCAACCTTGAAAAAAACGAAGAAATTTTAAGACACTATCACCCACCCCAACCAAGAAACTTAAGTTCAACAAATGAAGTAATAATCGTACTCGAAGGAGAAATAGAGTTTGACATATATGACGAAGATTTATCAATTTGTGAATCAGGAGTAATAAAAAAAGGAAATTTGTTAGCTTTATTTAATGGTGGACATGGACTTCGTATGAAGAAAGACTCAAAATTCTTAGAAGTAAAGCAAGGACCTTATGACGAGACAAAAGACAAGATAAGGTTTTGATTGATAAGAGTATTTGAACCTAGGTTATCAATTTCAGACAAAGTATCTGTATTAAGAGGATTGCTTAAAAATAATATCTCAGGAACAAGCCCCTCAGTGTCTGAATTTGA
>CACKZW010000021.1 GCA_902604835.1 uncultured Candidatus Actinomarina sp. | reverse complement strand
CTATGAGATGTAGCCAATAAGAATTCACCCTCCCCTGTAAAATCTAAAAGCTTACTATCTAAGGTTTCATATCCAGAGTCAAAAATGCTTTGATTTTCTTGAATAATATCAACTATTGGGTTTCCAGTAACTTTGATGATATCTTCAGAAATTCCCTCATTAAGGCCCTGCAATTTATATGAATCAAGATATGCATATATCCTGTCTGACAAGTGATCTATAGTTTTTCTATATTTTTCTTCTGGCATTCTCCAATCGTATGAACGCATACATCCTTCAATATGAACAATTGGTACATTTTGCTGTGCAGCACCAATACTCCCCATTACCGTATTAGTATCACCTAGAAAAACTACAGCTTTATAACTATTGTTTTCCAGATGATTGAATGTATTTTTGATTACCGATGAGACTGTGGAAGCATCACTTGTAGTATCGATCTCAAATTCAACATCTGGTTCTGGTACATTAAGTTGCTTGAAGAAAACATCTTTCATGTTATCCGAATAATGCTGACCTGACCAAATAAAATCAAAAGTAATATTATTGTTTTCAGATAAAAGTTTGATTATTTTACTTGCTCTTATAACGTCTGGCCTTATTCCTAGAATGATTGCAAGATCTTTCATTTGAACTCCAATATTTTTTTTGTTCCTTTGAAATCTGCCAACTCAGAAATATTTTCTCTTATAGATGGAATTTCCATATAACCACCCATTTTCCAGAGTTCTTGATTAGCTAATGGATCAATTGTGTCTAAAGTTCTATCAACTTTGTTATCTGATACAACATCATTTATTTTTACTTCCTTTGAAAAGAATTCTTGGAAAAGTAAAAGTAACTCATATTTGTTTACCCTGTCACTTGGTACCAAGTGTTGTAATTTTATTCCAGTTTGTTCATTTTTTGTTATACCTAAAACAATTTTTGCAAAATTTAAAGTAGTGACGCCATTCCATTCGTGGTCTGTAAATCCATTAACTTCTGGTTCTTCTGTTTTTAAGAACCAATTAAGCAAAGACATTCCTCTTCCACTTTCTGGTCCAACAATGCTTGAACGTATTAACGTTTTGTTTTTACTAGATATTTCTCCCACAATTTTTGTTTTCCCATATACATCTGTTGCGTCAGTTGTAGACGTTTCAATGTATCCCCCTTCTAATCCAGAAAATACACAGTCCGTCCCAATTTGAATATAGTTAAAACTCAAATCGGCACTTTTTTTCGAAATTTTAAGTGGAAAGAAGGAATTTATCGAGATTGCGTTATTAATTGATTCTTTTTTTTCTGTAATTGTTGGTTTAATTGCACCGATACAATTTATGACAAAATTAGGGTTTATTTTCCCACATAAATCATCAAAGTTATCGTTATTCGGATTAAAAATAATCTTTTCGCCATTCAATTCATTATTGAATTTATTTTTAGAACGTGATGTAAAAAATAAATTGTCATCGGAATATTCAGAAAAAACTAATGAAACCATCTTTCCTAACATACCAGTAGAACCAAGGATTAAGATATTACTCAAATAATTCACCCCCCATTACTTGTCCAAGGATCCCAATATTTTGAATCAAAGCGATAATCGTCATTAAGAGAATCTTCTAAGCTTGAAGAAGAAAAATACATAATTTTACTATTTTCTTCATGGTTCATGGCTCCATTTACATATCCCTCTGGAATTGACAATAAATCTGAATTTACATTCATTTCAATCATCTCTGGCTTTAATGTCTTATTGGGATTTTCCCAATCATCTATTTTGATGACACCAACCAAAAAATTTCCTGATAATACCTTGATGAGTTTTTTTTCTTTTTTATGCCCATGCCATGCTCTTACAGTTCCTATTTTTGGATTTGTTACTGTATAAAATCTTTTATATTCACTTAGATTTAATTCATTAAAAAACTCAACACTACCTCTGTGATCTTCAGAAAAGCCTCTTTCATATCTTTCTATATTCAAGATATCCCAAACTTTTGTAAAAAGTTTTGATTTGAATACCTAGGATCAGTAATGTCTTTTATCCTATTATGAAAAATTAGATCATATATTTCATTAACGCCATTAATAAGTTCTATTGAAGCTTCAAAACCAGTCTCATCAAGTAATTTTTGACTAGATACTTGATAGTTTCTTGCATCCTCAAAGCTCATGGGCGTTACTTCTACTTCAACATCTTTTACTTTTTTTTCTATCTCTTTTGCTATGTCTATAATTTTATAATTCTTGTAGTGAAGATTATATATTCCGGTTACATCCGTGTTTAAACAATGACTTATTGCATTTGAAACATCATTTACATGTAGGAGTGGTCTCCATTGATCTCCACCAAACACACTTATTTTTTTATCAATAAGTGCTTTGGCTGTAAGAATATTGACAACTAAATCAAGTCGAACACGTGAAAATTCATCGCTTATGCCAAAAAGAGTTCCAAGCCTAAAAATAAGAGCATTTGAATCTTGAAGATGCTCTTCAGCTTGTAATTTAGATGATGCATATTCAGATAGTGGATTTGTGTCTGAGGCCTCAGTCAAGATCCCGTCTTGAGCCCCATAAACTGAACAGGTTGACAAAAATACAATTCTTTTTTCAAAATTTTGAACAAGATTTTTTACACTTTCTGTATTAATTTCTTGAGTTAGTTCTGGGTTAATAGCACACGCTCCATCACCTACTAATGCTGCTAGCCAAACTACAACATCAAAGTCGTTTAAAATACTATTTAATTTTGAAGAATCTCTAATGTCCCCAAGAATAAAATTTACTTTCTTACGGTATGAAGTTTCATAAATTAAAGAATCATAAACGGTAACTTCATGATCTTTTGAAAGCTTATCAACGATTCCTCCACCAACGTATCCAGCACCACCTACAACTAAAATATTCATCTTAAATATAGTATATGTTGAAGATTTCTAATAAAAGAGTATTTCAAAATCATGAATTCTCTTTCTCATTCAGATACAAGAAATAGCTAAAATAAAAAAACCAAGATACAGAATGATTTTGTAACAGATCACTAGATAGACTTAAAACAAGAAATGCTATAACAACCATCAAGTTGGGTGAGTAATTTTTAAAATCTCTTAATTTTACAAGATTTAATATAAGATCTTTAAAAATCAAAATAAATAATAAAAGACCGATAATCCCATAATTTAAGAATATAAATAAGTATGAATTATGTGGACCATAGGAGAAAGGATTATCATCAAAATTTTTTGAATCAAGTACTTTATTGCCTTTTACAACAAAAGTATCAAATCCTCTTCCAAAAATATTATTTACAAGAGAATCATCAGCTACAAACTCTAGTGTTCCTGATTGCATCTCAACCCTGTCTTGGACTCCACTATTATCATCTTGAGAAAATCTTTCAACTAATCCAAAATTGACGCATATCAATAATGAACCAATTAAGAGCAATAATCCAGTGGACTTTTTATTTTCAATGCTGATCCTCAAAAATATAAATAGAACCAATATAAGGAAAGAGAAACGAGAGTAAGTAAAAAAGCATCCAACAATTGAAAATGGAATAATGACTTGTAAGTACTTTTTATCCATTCTAAACATTGAATAGACACCGGTTATGGTAATTAAATCAGCGAAGCTATTTGGACCCCCTGCTTGAAA
>CACKZW010000020.1 GCA_902604835.1 uncultured Candidatus Actinomarina sp. | reverse complement strand
GGCTCTGCCTCACCTTTCATTTCTGCTAATGCTTGCTCTACAGATATACCTAAAGCTTTTGCTCTTGCCTCAGCTGTTTTTATTAATAAATGTTCAGGAATATCAACCATATAAATTAAAACTAGAGGGGACCGGAGATCCCTCCATCCTTTCTAACTCTCCAAAAATGGATTGCCATAAATATAACAATTATGAATGGGAGAAATAAAACATGTAGAACATAGAAACGAAGCAACGTAGCTTCTGTAGCTTCTAACCCTGCAAATAGGGCAAACTTTACCTGTGCACCAATTACAGGTGTGTAACTAGCCATGTTTCCACCAACTGTTACAGCCCAAATAGCTAGCTGGTCCCACGGAAGAAGATATCCAGTAAAAGATAAAAGCAAGGTTAACAAAAGCAAGATAACTCCAATTACCCAATTAAACTCTCTTGGTGCTTTATATGCTCCGTGATAAAACACTCTAGACATATGAAGAAAGACTACGATGACCATTATGTGTGCAGCCCACCTGTGCATATTTCTTACTAATGAACCAAAAGCTATTGAAGTCTGTAGAGATTGAATATCGACATAAGCCATTTCCGTTGGTCTAAAATAAAACATCAACCAAATTCCTGTAATTGTAAGAACAATAAATGTAAAAAAGCTTAAACCTCCAAGACATAATGTGTAAGACAATCTCACACCATGTCTTTTAACCTTTACAGGGTGAAGATGGTACAAAACATTGTTCATAACTACATATGATCTGTTTCTTGGGCTGTCGGAATATCCTTTTCTAAACGGGGATCCTGGACGAAAGATACTTCCCCACAATGAGCTTTCTTTTAGTGAGTCTCCAAGGCCTGCACTTATATCTTTTACACGATCTCTAAACTTTATTTTTTCATTCTTCATTTAAAGTCTTCCATATATATATCCATGTCTATCATTTCTTTCTCCAGAGTCCTCATCCCATGGAGCTTCATAGACGCCGTTATTAATTGCTGCATCTGCCAGTGATCCAGCAAATTTACCCAAAGAAATTACTCCTGTTGGGCATCTATCAACACATAATGCACATCTAGTACATGCGTCTTCGTCGACAACAAAAAATCCTGATTCATTCTCTTCCATACTAGGCGCTTCAACATTAATAGAGTCTTCAATAGCATCTGTTGACAAGTAGTGAATACATTTCCAGGGACATATATCAACACAACCTTCGCATAAAATACACTCTGCTTCATCAATATGTAGAAATTGTTTTGGTCTTACTCTTGAAGAAATCTTTTCTGCTTCAACCATCGCAAGGTTGTATTGTTTTTCAAATTCAGGCATCTCTATAAGTACTTCTGATTTAGCCATCAGTACCCACTTTCACTACTTCTTTCCCATAATCAGAAATTCTTGTTTTACCTCTCTCTTTTGCTTCATTGATGTCCTGAATTAAATATCCTACGACAAAAGCAGTTACTAATGCACCTGTAGAAATTCCAAGTTGAATAATATCTTTAAGTGCTCCAAGACTGAGGCCAATTTCATTACCAAGAAAAAGAATAGGAGGAAAATTTATAAATTCTCTTTGATTGGTCCATTCGAGAGGTCCCTGAGAAAGGTTGAGCCATTCAGATGGCAATACTCCAAAAATTAGTGCGAATTGGATCCAGCTTAAAAAAGCAAGATATGTTGCTCTTGCCCATGTCATCTCTGTATCTTCCCAAGCTAACATTGCCATTCCAATCAAAAGAAGTTGCCCAGCTCCAAATGCTATCAGTTGGCCAATAGTTTGCATTAACCATCCTCGAGGCATCCAGTTAAAGTAATCAATTACTTCCCCTTCTGGAAAACCAGCAAAATGGGCGATAATGACCCCGATGGTAACACCACCAATGCCAGCAAATATTAAAGCTACTCCGATTTTGTATCGATTAGTAAATATAAAATTTAACAAGTTTCCCTCTACACGTCATTAACTCAAAACTTTCAATATCTATTGTATCAAGAATTAGGTACATAATATAAATTTTATAACGGTACTTTTTTAGGAAATTAGATATTTTATTGACGTATTTTTTACAGATTAATAGTAAAGTCAAATTGAGTACTTACTATTTAAACTAATGAAAATAAAAATTTTTCCAAAAAATGAACAAGAATTTTCAAAATTTTTTATTGTTCTTATTCCATTTTTATTATTACTTTTTGGAGGTATATCGCTATTAAAAGAAGCATATTTTCTTTTTGTAAATATTCTTCCCGAAAATATTGTATTTAATTACGGTTTTCTTGATAAATTGAATAATCATATAACTTACAGCCTTTTGCTTTCATTCTTAATCGTATTTTTGACTTCCTATCTTCTGCCAAAAACTCTTGGTAGAAGATTAGTTATATTTCCAATTTTCTTCCTGACGTCATTAGGTGTAATAGGTTTGGAGTCTTTGGATCTATTATTAGGGTTTTTGTTTCCAAACAACTTTTATTCTTTTGGTAATACTACTTATACAATGATCTTCAAGGTTCTAATCATGTTTGCTTTTGTAGGTCTTTTATCAATAAATATTCTTGCAAAAAAAGAAGCTTCTATGTTTATTAGTGCACAATATTTATTTGGAGCAGCTATATTTTATGCTCTCTCATTAATTGTTTATCGTGGAAATTTTGCTGTATTTAGTGACAATTTTTTTATTAATTCAATATATGTATCTACACATATATATGTTGGATATTCTTTTGTGTTTTTAGCGTTGCTTCATTTCATGACTACAAAAGGAATCAATGGAACACTTTATAGTAAAACATTGGGTTCAATTAGTTTTTGGGGATATTTATTTTTATTGCCCTGGACGAACTTTAAATTTTATTTTGGTTCAGTTCTGCCTAATTGGATTGAAAATATTTCACTTTATTTATCATTAAGCTTGGCTCTTCCGCTCCTTGCCGTAACGGTTAATTTTTTCAAAACTGTAACAACTAGAACCGAAGAAAATAAAATAATTTATGGCCTTATTAGTTTTTCCTTTGGAATTTTTGTAGTAACAAATCTTTTTCAAATTGTTTCATCATTATCAAATATTATCCCCATTCTTAGTCTTACAAATTTTGAAATAGCAATAAGGTATGGGTACGTTTTTAGTTCTATATTGATATCTATTGCTTTTATTTATTATCTGATTCCTAAGATATTTGGAAGAGAAGTGAAATTTACAAGACTTGAGTCTCTTACTGTATTAATAATAAAAATTGTTGTAGGGGGTACATTATTCTCGAATGCTTTAATTGGAATAATTTCTGGATATTCATGGAATGCAGGAGCAAATGCAGGAAACCCAACGATATATGGTGAAGGGTTTGGATTATTATGGTCTCTTATAAGTACTCCTTTATCAGTAAATTTATTTTTATCGCTACTGCTACTTTTACCATTTTTATTATTCTTTATATCTGTAATGAAAGCCGTAGTAAGTGGAGAAATTACAGAAGCTGAAACAGTGGAACTGACCGAAGAGGAGCTTCCAGTATGAGTGAACTCTTAAGTAAAGTCGCAGAAATATTAAATGCTCCAGAATCGTTGGTACAACGATCGGCAGAAGCAAGAGCAGAGGCATCAGGTAAAAGTGTTGATGAGGTTTTACAATCTTGGGCTGGTGGTGAAAGTGTAGCTGCCGTTGAAAAGACTGTAGAAGAACCAGCACCAGTTGAAGAAGAAACACCTGTTGAAGAAGAAGCAACAGTTCAAGAAGATGCATCTGTTGAAGAACTCACAACTACAGATGAATCTTCGATTGATATTCAAAAAGATGATGATGAAGAAATTGTTCAACTTTTAATAGAAGAGGAACTTGTAGAAGCTAAAAAGGAGAGTTCATTCGCACTCTTAATGGGAGTAATTGGGGTAGTGGTATTTACATACTTATTTGCTTTTTCTATTCCAAAACAACAAAGCGAAGATCTCGTATTGGAATCATTAAATAATTCTGTGCGCGTTAGTGAAGAAATTCTTGAAGGGGCAACAATTTATAATCAACTTAACTGTCAATCATGTCATACACAGAATGTAAGGATCCTGATACCTGATTCACAAAATGGAAAGGTCTTGAAGAATAGGTTTGCGAATAAAAATTTAATTCTTAATACTGGATTATTAAGACTAGCCCCAGATTTATCTACTCTTGCATCCAGAGAGCCAACAAATGATGGGGTCTGGCTTAAAAAATATTTAACCGATCCAACATCAGTAAAAGAAGAAATTCCACATCCATCAATAAATTTCTTAAATGAACAAG
>CACKZW010000019.1 GCA_902604835.1 uncultured Candidatus Actinomarina sp. | reverse complement strand
GGAACTTATGCTATCTATGAAAATGATAAGTATGAAATTAATGAACAAAATATTGAGACTACATTCGAAACAAGTGAGAAGGGTTATTTGTTGAATGGAAATAAAAGCTACGTTATGTTTGGAGACTCATCAGATTTAATTGCTGTTCTTGCAAAAGGGACTGATGGATTTAAATTTTTGTTAGTTGAAAAAGAAACTCCTGGTATTTCAATAAAAGAGACAACTTCTTTAGACCAATCCAGACCAATGACAGAAATCAATTTTCAAGATGTAGAAATAAGTAAAGATAATTTTATGTTTGACATTACTGAAGACAATAATTTATGGAATAAAGTAAAGCATATATCCCTATCATTTCTATCAATGGAACAAGTTGGTGGTGCTCAAGCATGCTTGGATATGTCTACAGAATATGCAAAAGAAAGAATACAGTTTGGGAGACCCATTGGATCGTTTCAGGCTATTCAACATATGTGTGCAGACATGGTTTTACAAATTGAAAGTGCAAAATCTATAGCTTACAGTTCTGTGAGAGTGGATATTGATGACCCAATAGAACTTGAGATGAGCTCCTCGATGGCTAAAGCATATTGCTCAGAAGTTTTTAATAAAGTTGCTGGGGATACAATTCAAGTCCATGGTGGTATTGGATTCACTTGGGAACATCCAGCACATCTATACTTTAAAAAGGCAAAGTCGGACTCCTTAATTTTTGGCACTTCAAAATCTGCTAGAAATGATGTTGCTAGACTTCTAAGTTTATAAAATTGCCAAGACTTTCAAAATTTGAAAATTATAGATTTATTGGTTATCGCAAAAATATGAAAGTATATGATTGCGACAATGAAGATCATTTTAAAATTCTTCAGTCACTAGAAGAAGAAAAGCAGTTGGTCCAAAATAATCAATTACAATCATTTGCTCCTGATTCTTTAGAGGAAGCAATGAATAGAAGTTATAAACCTTTTAAATAACTTCCCAGGTAATCATTTTCGATCCGTTTTGTTTAATTATTCCTTGCGACTCTATATATTTCAGATGAGCCATTGTTTCCTGAAAAGCCATACGTAAATTCCAAGAATCAAGTGGTCTCGAAAACAAACTTTGGGTTACTTCCCATCCGGTCAAAGCCCCATTTGATAAAATACCAATTATCTTTTTCGATCTTTTCTCATGATGTAAAAGAATTTGCTCAATTCTGTTTTGAGGGCTGTCAATAACTTCAAAATGCCCGGGAGCAATTTTTTCGTGATCAATATTGTTTACTTTTTTTAAAGAATTTACATAGTTAGACAACATATCTGTATCTTCATCATGAAGAGGAATAAATGGAGTTATTCTTGGAAGAACATGATCACCAGAAAAAATAATTTTACTTGAGGTGTCAAGTAATGAAATTTCTGATATGTCATGACCAGGTGTAAATATAACTTGTAAATCTCGATCTATATTTTTAATTTTTCCTTCATCAAATAGTATTTCTGGGGGAGTAATTTTTCCAGTTGTAGTTGGAGTAGTTATAGAGTTCATATCGTCTAAAAACTCTTTTGGTGCTCCTTGTTTTTTTGCATATTCACCTATTGCTTTGAAACGAGATGACCAGTCATTGTAACGTGGAATAAAATCCGGTGCGTTTTTATATAGGCCGAATTTTATTCCTTCATTTCTTAAAACAGTTGAAAGCCCGACATGATCAGAATGTAAATGTGTTCCGATTAGTAATTTAATATCTGAAAGTTGTATGTTTAGATTGTTTAAATTTGTTTTTAGATCTTCAAAATATTCATCTCCATTTACACCACAGTCAATCATGATGTAGCCATCATCATCCTCAATAAGATAAATATTTACAAACCCAGGCGGACTCCAGGGGAGTTTTAATGGAAAATGTAAAATTCCATGACCAAGATTAAAGTTCTTCAACTTAATTAGTCATGACCCATACACCAAATGCAACAACAATTACAATAGCGGTAATTAAAGAAGCTATTATAAGATGTCTTGTTTGCATAGCAATATTGTATCTGATTAATGAGTTATCCTGAGTTGGATGTAAGCATCTTTTCCATTAGATTTAATAATGACAATAACTTTGACCAATACATACAGGGAACCCCTTAATGTATTGCAGTTATTATCTCGATTTGATAGCGACCCTATCTTGAAAGAGGTAATTTGAAAAAATTAACAATTATTGGCGGTGGCCCAGCTGGTTATGCCGCAGCATTATATGCTCACAACTTTGATCTAGAAATTACTTTAATTGAATCTGATGTTTTAGGGGGAACTTGCTTAAATCGTGGCTGTATTCCTGCAAAATATTGGCTTCATGTAGCAGAGTTAAATCATGAAATTTCCAACTCTAGCAACTATGGAATAAATATTGAAAATAAAACAATTGATTGGAAAAAAACCTCATTAAAAAGAATTGAGGTAATTGATAAACTCGTTTCTGGAATTAAGACACTTTTAAACGGTAAAAAAGTAAAAGTTATTGAAGGCTGGGGCTCTATTGAAAATAAAAATACTGTTTTAGTAAATAAATCTGATGGCTCAACTGAAAAAGTAGAAAGTGATTATATTCTCCTTGCTACAGGGTCTAAACCACGAGAGCTGCCTGATATTAAAATTGATGAAAACTTTATAGTTACATCTGACACTGCTCTTGATTGGGAAGAGCCACCCAAAAGAGTTTGTATTGTTGGTGCCGGTGCAATTGGTTGTGAATTTGCAAGCTTGCTTAATGATCTTGGTTCAGAAGTTACTGTTGTAGAGATTGCCAAAGAGATCCTTCCGGGATTAGATAAAAGAACATCTGGTGAGTTAAGAAAACAGCTTGCAAAACGAGGAGTTGAGTTTAAATTAAACAGTTCAATTGAAAAGATAGATGACAAACAAGTTAGTTTTTCAGATAACGAAACTAAAGAATATGATTCTGTTTTGGTTGCTATTGGTAGATCACCATTGACTGAAAATATTGGATTGGACAATGTAAATATTGTTACTGAAAATGGTTTTATAAATGTTGACCTAGAAACGTTTCAAACTTCAGAAGAAAATATTTTTGCTTTAGGAGATATTGTCGCTAACACACCTCAATTAGCTCATGCAGCATTTGCAGAATCAATTTCAGCAATCACATTTATTGCGACTGGTGACAAGAAGCCACTTGATTACAATGCTATCCCATATGTTGTTTATACGAGGCCGGAACTGGCAGAAGTTGGTTTAAATGCCGAAAAAGCAAAATTAAGTGATATTGAAATTGATCAATCACAACATAGATTTGCTGGGATTGGTAGAGCAATGATTACTGACCAAAATCAAGGACTAGTAAAAGTTTATTCAGAAAAAGAAGGACCAATTGTTGGAGCAAGTATATGTGGTCCTTCAGCTGGAGAAATGATTCATGAAATAATGTATATGGTTGGCTGGGAAGCTCTACCAGAAGAGGCAGCAGAATTTATTCATGCTCATCCAACATTAAGCGAAGCAGTTGGCGAATCGTTACTTGGCTTAACCGGGAAAGGACTTCATTAATGCAAATTGAAAAGATTGTTAGAAAAGGACATTCATCAGAACTTTCTAATGAGCAACTATGGGAAATTTATAAGTCTATGAAAACTCAGAGACTTCTTGAAGATAGATTATTAAAAATGTATAAAGGGGGACAACTTAGTGGAGCTGTGTATCCAGGTATAGGGCAAGAAGCCTCGATGGCTGGTATTGGTGCTGGAATGGATAAAAAGGATATTTTTGGCGGCACTCATAGAGATCTTGGAGTTCAATTAATGAAAGGGGTAACACTTAAAGAAATTGCACTTAATTTTTTTGGAAAAAAAGACGGACCTTCAAAAGGACGAGATGGCAATAGTCACTTTGGTGTAATTGACAAGGGCACCTTAATGGTCGTATCTCCCTTACCTGACTCAGCACCAGTTGCAGTTGGCTGGGCACTTGCATCTCAACAACAGGGAAGTGGTGTGGTTGCTATAGCTAATTGTGGAGAAGGTGCTACTGCGACAGGCACATGGCATGAAAGTGTCAATATGGCTGGAGTATTAAATTTACCAATCGTATTTACAGTTCAAAACAATCAATTTGCCTATTCTTCACCTAATGAAACTGAATTTGGAACACCAAATGTTGCAGATAGAGGAGCAGGTTATGGTATTCCATCTCTCATTATTGATGGTAATGATATCTATGATGTTATCGATTCAATCCATGAAGCCTGTGAAAATGCTAGAAGAGGAAAAGGGCCAACATTAATTGAATTAGTCACTTTTAGACATTATGGACATGCTGGACATGATCCTGCAGATTATGTTGAAGACGAAGTAAGAGATTTCTGGATGAAAAGAGATCCGATTGCTAGATTTGAAGATTCCCTTCTAACTGAGGGATTATTTAGTGAGGATGATTTTATTCAATTAGAAAGTGATTTAGAAATGGAAATAAAAGAAACTCTTGAGTGGGCTAAAAACCAAGAAGATCCAGATCCAAAAGATGAATTGAATGATATGTTCGCTAAGAGAACGATCCCAGTAATTGAAAATACAGAAAATAATTTACAAACAATGAATTTTATAGAAGCCATAAATAATGGATTAGATGAACTAATGAAAAATGATGAAGGTGTTTTCATTATGGGAGAAGATGTAGGTGTTTTCGAAGGCGCATTCAAAGCTACAAAAGGGCTTTTCGAAAAATATGGTCCATTTAGAGTTATAGATACAGCAATTTCAGAAGGTGGATTTACAGGTGCAGCAGTGGGAGCTGCATTAGCTGGCCAAAAACCAATTGTTGAATTACAATTTTATGATTTTGTTTATCCTGCACTTGATCAATTAACTACTGAAGCAGCAAAGTATCATTGGAAAGCTGGCAAAGCTGTTCCAATGGTTGTGAGAGGTCCAACTGGTGCTGGTACACGTTCTGGACCTTTTCACTCAATAAGCCCAGAGTCATTACTTGCACACCATCCGGGTATAAAAGTTGTTGCACCATCAAACCCATACGATGCAAAAGGTCTACTTGTTGCTGCTGTTAATGATCCAAATCCTGTTATGTATCTAGAACATAAAAAACTTTATAGAAAACCAGACTTAAAAATGGATGTACCAATTGGTTTATATGAAGTCGAAATTGGTAAAGGTAGAGTAGTCAAAGAAGGATCGGATATAACAATTGTCACCTGGTCAGGAATGGTTTCTGTCGCAGAAGAAGCAGCAGGGATTCTTAAAAAAGAAGATATTTCAGTTGAAATCGTCGACATAAGAACGATTGTCCCATTAGATGAAGAAATTATATTGAAATCTGTAGAGAAAACCTCAAATGTTTGTATTTTACAAGAAGATGTCCCTTTCTCATCAGTAGCTTCAGAAATATCGTCTCTAATTGCGGAGAAAGGATTCTGGGACTTGGATAATCCAATTATAAAAATAACATCTCCAAATACTCATATACCTTTTGCACCCATACTTGAAGATGCATTTATTCCAAGTGCTCAAAAAGTTGTAAATGCCATAAAAGCATTACAATAAAATTATGAGCGAACGCATTACGATGCCACAACTTGGTGAAACTGTAACAGAAGGAACTATTTTGCGCTGGCTTGTAAAAGTTGGTGATGAAATTAAAGAAGACGATCCAATTTTAGAGATTTCAACAGATAAAGTAGATACAGAAGTACCAAGTCCATTTAATGGTATTGTTTCTGCTTTGTTAGTAGAAGAGGGTGAAACAGTTGAAGTAGGTTCTCCATTACTTGAGTTAGACGGTAATTTAACTAATAATTTAAAAGCTGACGAAATTGAACCGATAAAGCAAAAAGACAAAATAGAGAAAGCAGAAAAAGTTCCTCAAGAAATTAATAAAAAAGAAACGACTGTAATTCAAAGTAACACAATCCAAAGTACTCAATCTTTAGGTAAAGTTTCACCAGTTGTAAGAAAACTTGCCGCAGAGAATAATATAGATCTTCTTTTAATTTCTGGAACAGGAAAAGATGGACGAATTACAAGAAAAGATATAGATAAGCATCTAAATAATGGTCACCAAAAACCGGAAAAAGTGACTGATAATAAATCAACAACAAGAGGAGAAATACCTAGATTGCGTAAAAAAATTGCTAAAAATATGATTCTATCTAAGCAAACTTCTGCACATGTGATGACTTCAGTTGAAGTTGATTTTGAAAATGTAGAGAGTCTAAGAAGCAAAGTAAAAGATAATTTTAAACATGAAAATAATTTCTCTCTTACATATCTTCCATTTATTGCAAAAGCTGTAGTAAGCGCTTTACTGGAATTTCCTGTTGTTAACAGCTCTTTTGATATAGATAAAGATCTTCATACGATTCATGAAGAAATTAAATTGGGTATTGCAGTCGACATTAACCAAGAAGGATTACTTGTTGGAACTATAAAGGAGGCTGATTCATATAATCTTACAGGTACGGCTAGAAAGATATCTGAGATTTCAACCCTACTGAGGGATGGAGGTTACAAATTAGATGATGTTTCAGGAAGTACATTTACGATATCAAACAATGGCTCTTTCAATTCATTTTTGACATCTCCAATAATCAATCAACCAAACGTTGCTATTCTTTCAACGGAATCAGTTAAAAAGCGCCCAGTTGTCATTGAGATGGAAGATGGATCTGATTCAATTTCAATTAGGCACATTGGGATATTGAGTTTGACATGGGATCATAGAGTTTTTGATGGTTCTACTGCTTTACTATTTCTAAATTCAATTAAAACAAGAATTGAAAGTACAGATTGGTCTCAGGAAATATCTTGAAAGAATTAAATGTTAGGTGGCTGGGAAAACTTCCATATAAAGAAGCAATTGATCTACAAAAAGGACTCCATTCATCAGTAAGTTCTGAGGAATCTAATCATGATTACCTACTATTACTTGAACACAACAATGTAATAACTATTGGAAGGTCAGGAGATAGGAATAATCTTTTAGTTACCGAAGATATATTAAATAAAAATAATATTGAATTTTACGAAACTGACAGAGGTGGTGACATTACTTTTCATGGGGATGGGCAATTAATTGGTTATCCAATAATTAGATTAGATGATCCAAAAAAAGTAATTCCGTTTGTAAGAAAAATTGAGAAAGTTGTAATTGACACTTTGTCAATATTTTCAATTCCTGCTTTCTCTAAAGATGATGATACTGGTGTTTGGACAACAGAGGGAAAAATAGCATCAATTGGAATCAAAGTTAGTAAATGGACTACATACCATGGCTTTTCTTTAAATATTACAGATAATACAAAAGGTTATGATTTTATTAATCCCTGTGGAGACAGTGAAGAAAGAATCGTTGCAATTCAAAATTATGACAAAAATATTTCATTTAAAGAAG
>CACKZW010000018.1 GCA_902604835.1 uncultured Candidatus Actinomarina sp. | reverse complement strand
TAAATACGAAGACAAAAGTAAATTTAGAGATGAACTTTTATGGCAAGAGTTTTCAAGACATTTATACGCAATAATAGGTAAAAAAAATCGTGAATTTTTAAATTTTAATATAAAAAATGATCCAAATGAAGTAGTTGACACAAAAGCAATGAATTGTATTGGAACAATAGAAAATGAACTTGAATCAACTGGATATATGGTTAATCAAACAAGAATGTGGTATTCATCTCACCAGATGTTTAGATCAAATAACAATTGGCTAGAAAGTGAAAATTATATGTATAAACACTTAATTGATGGGTCACGATTTGGCAATAGGCTAGGATGGCATTGGGTTATGGGGTCGCAAACTGGAAAAATTTATGGTTTTTCAAAATTCCAGGTACAAAAAAGAGCACCAAAATTGTGTAACGAATGTGAATTAATGAACAATTGTCCAATAGAGAATTGGCCAGAAGTTTTAAGTATTACTAACAAGGAATTGAATATAGATTTAAATTTAGAAAAAAACTTTGGTCCTCAATCGATACAAACTTCAAAAGATCAACCGGATTTTGTATGGATTAATGGTGAATCATTGGGAGATGATGACCCAGCACTAGCCGAATTACCAGACCTACCAGTAATATTTGTTTTTGATGCCACCCTTCTAAAAAGTTTAAATTTATCAACAAAGAGAATTATTTTTTTAATAGATGTATTGAAAGAAATTAGTCAAAAAAGATCAATCAAAGTGTATTTGGATGATCCAGTAAATATTCTAAGTGATAAAAAATTTGCGTCTACATTTGCTCCTGTTCCAAAA
Source organism: uncultured Candidatus Actinomarina sp. (assembly GCA_902604835.1). Taxonomy (GTDB): domain Bacteria; phylum Actinomycetota; class Acidimicrobiia; order Actinomarinales; family Actinomarinaceae; genus Actinomarina. The sequence continues at coordinate 6,717 of CACKZW010000018.1, read as the reverse complement.
TACAAAAGAATAACTAAAATAGTAAAACCAACAATGGAATTTCCAGCAAAAAGACTCGTTGAACCAATTAATGTTTATCCAAGAAGTTTTTCTTCGTGGAGAAAAAAAGCAAAAATTATATCATGAGAAGAAAAATTATTTTTTTTGTGCTCTTCATACACAATTACACATACATTTATTCGAAAGGACGTTTAGGAAAGACAATATCAGATAGGCCATGTTTAATACTTGAAACTATAGGTGGTAAAACTGGGAAATTAAGAAAAAACGTATTAGTTTTTCTGAAAGAAAATAACTCCATCTGTGTTGTGGCTTCAAAAGGAGGTAATCCCAAAAATCCAGGTTGGTATCATAACTTAAAAAATAATCCTAATGCAAAAATACAAATTGGAAGAGATAGGTTCAATGTCTTTGCAAAGGAAATTTATGATGTTGAAAGAAATGAATGGTGGAAGAAAATGGATTATATGAATAATGGAATTTACGAACAGTATCAAAATAGAACAAGTAGATCCATTCCAGTATTGTTATTAGAAATAACTTAGTCACAAATTGCGCCTAAGTCAGTTTTGTAATTTATTTAAGATATATTCAAGGATTAAAGGGTTTTAAAAAGAGTTTTAATTTCCTCAGGATTCAATTTGTCTACTACTAAATCTGCTTCTGACAGTTGATCATGAGTGAACATACCTCTATCAATTGCAATAACAAAATTACCTGAATCTTTTCCGGACTGTATACCGGTTGGACTGTCTTCAATAATTATATTTTTATCGGTTCCTAACGTTTCAATAGCTTTTTTGTATATTTCTCCACTAGGTTTATTTTCATCAACCTCATTACCACCAATAACAAATTCAAAATAGTCTATAATTTTTGCATCACTTAATTTAAAATTAAGAACTTCCTTTGGTGAAGCAGATACACAAGCTTGTAGAATTTCACCATTAAATATATGAATACAATTTAAAGCATCATTGAATAATATTTTTTCTGAAAAATCAACTCTCATAATTTTATGAAGTTCATCCATCGTAGACTCAAAAGTATCAAGGTTTACTAAATTCGAAAATTGTTGGTGGACAAGCCTGTCGTCAACGCCAACAAACTTATCAAAATCTTCAATAGGTAAATCCAGTCCTTTTGAAAGTAAAAAATCTTTCCAGGCATATGCATATGATTTTTCGGTATCCATAATTGTTCCATCACAGTCCCAAAAGATGCCGAACATTTATTAACCTAGTTTTGAATCAATGTCTCTTGCGCTTTTTAATGCAATTCCATCTGATCCAGTAATTGACCAACTATTTGAGACATTAGATAATGCTTCGTCGATCATATTATCTAAAAGTTCAAATTTCGAATTATTTAAATTTTTCCATAGGTAAAGTGCATGGCTACCTGGAATGGTATTAATTTCGTTCACATATAATTCATTTTCATGGAGTAAAAAGTCATATCTATAAATTCCACGAGTAGGAATTAAACTATTAATTTTTTTCACTAAATTAATAAGTTGTGCTTCTAAATCTTTGTTTAATTCTGCTGGTAGTTCTCTTTTAGAACCTTCAAGACCTCCGTTTTCAAGATATTTGTCAGAATATGAAAATAATGTTTCATTTTTTATCGGTTTTTCAATCTCAGATACATCAAAAGTTGGAAAATTTCTAACCCCAATCAAAAGATCAATCGAATTTTCGAGATATTTTTCAATTACTGCTCCTTGTGAATATAAATCAGAATTTTTGACTAATTTCTTAGCTGTATCAATATCATTTATAACTTCAACACCAATCGATGACCCTCCAAATCTTGGCTTAAGTATATGATCTTCATTAAATTCATTTTCTTCAACGTTTAGCAGTTTTTTTTCAATTACTGGTAAATTATTTTCCTTCATTAAGGAATAAAATGCATACTTATCCATACAAATTTGGGCAGATATTTGGTCTGGACCAGTATATTTTATGTTAAATATATTTAATAATGACTGGAGCGATCCATCTTCACCAGGCCCTCCATGACAAGCGTTCAAAACAACATCAAGTTCAATCTTTTTTCTTTTTTGATAGAATCCTGGATTTTCATTAAATTTCAATTCAAGATTTTTTTTAAATATCTCTTTATTTTCTAAAAAATCAACAGATTCGTTTAGATTATCTACTAAATACCATTTGTTATCTTTTGACCAATAAATTGAAGAAACTTCATATTTTTTTGAAAGTATCCTAACGCTTTGAAGCCCGGTAAGTATAGATATATCATGCTCTGGAGATGGTCCTCCAAAAATAACTCCAAGTTTTTTACTCATAGATATTAAGGATAGTGGTCAGGAAGATCATTCTCATACAAAACTATATCTTCTGGTTTCACTATTGAATTCAAATAACTGACTGCTTCTTCTCTGTTTGTAAATATTTGATACTTTGTATTATTTTCTTGGAATCCAGTTTTTAATGCATTTTTATTTGTATTACCGATTATTAATGCCTCATCAACTACTTGACTTGCCTCACTAGCAAATGCATAGTTGATAGCGAATTGATCACTACCCAACTCAACCATCCCTGGAGTAACTAAAAATCTAAGGGATTCTTCATTCCCTAGTTGTCCCAAAGTTTCAAGACTAAATTCTACTCCCATAGGATTTGAATTAAATGAGTTGTCTATGATTGTATGTCCAAGATCGCTTTCAAGAATATTTTGACGATGCTTAGATTTATCTAAAGTATCTAGATTATTTATGTACTCACGTATATCCAAGTCCAAAGCTAACATAACGCCAATTGATAATGAGATTGAAAGCTGTAGTAATTTTGGTCCATTAATTGATCCTAGAAGATTATTCGCAACATAAATATCGTGCTTACCATCTTCATATTCAACACACACAGTAGCTTCTCTGCTTGTAATTGAACAGTCGTAAACATTTTTTTGATTTGTCCATAGTCTTGCTTCAGTTAATAGCATTTCATCATCACCATTTATAACAACAGAACCTGCAAGTTCAACAATTTCTGATTTAGCATCTAAAATATTTTCTAATGATTTCATTCTTTCAAGGTGTACAGGTGCAATACCAGTAATCACTGATACATGAGGCCTTACCCAAGAACAGATTTCTCTAATTTCTCCATTTGAATATGTTCCCATTTCAATAATTGCAAGCTCCTGGTCATCTTGAAAATTTTCATTAATTGATTTAGCAATTCCAAGTCGATTGTTGTAACTTTCTGGGGTAACAAATACATTGTTTGATAAACCTAGTATCTGAGCAAGTATATTTTTTGTTGTCGTTTTTGAATAAGATCCTGTTATTCCAATGATCGGTATTTGTGCAGAGTTTAATTTTTTTGAAGCATCATTAACAAAATGTCTTGATCTATTCTTTTCGTAATTAAATAAAAGTCTTAAAGATTGATCATATATGAAATATGAAAACATATTTGCGGCTAATGCTAGTAGGTAACCGTAACCCAAAGTAAAAGAGGCAAGCGAGATTAAGATGACTAAAAAGAAATAAAGAAAAGTTGCTCTTTTAAGTCTTTCAGTTTTCTCTACTTTGCTTGTACGTGGCTTAAATGATAAACCAATAGGAGTAATTAAGTTTATAGCGCTAATTAATATTGGAACATAAATTAAAAAGAGGGACACAATGCAAAGTATTAGGGTAATAAAAAAGATAAGTCTATTTAATCCTCGTGACCTTACCCAACGAAAATAAAATTTGGAGACATAACTAGGTATATAGTGTTCTCTTTGAGCAATCCTCTCCCACCTGACAGAATTAATGCAAGTTGCAATGGTTATAAGGGCTAGCGTGAATATATAAACTAAATTCATCTTTTTATTATCTCAATTATTTTTTCTTTTGAGGAATTTAAACAAAAATGATTTTCTTTTGGAAGAATTGTTAAATCAGAATCTGGAATTATTTTATTGGCTGTTGTTCCATTTTGAGGAAGAACCGTCGTGTCATATTCTCCATATACAAGATCTACATGAGTATCTATTTTTGGAAGAATTTGAACTAAATCATCATTAACTGCCATTACTAATGTATCTCTTAAATACTTGTTTGCGTTTTTATAATCTTCAGATCCATATTTTTTTTTAATCTTTTCAAGTTTTTCATCACTAATTAGATTTAATTTATGAATGAACTTATAAAATTTAAAAATTGAAATTGAGTCTTTAGTTTTATCTACTTTCACAAGCGGAGATGCGATTACGACTATTTTTTTATATTTTTTTAAGCGGGATAAATGAACTGCAATTCTACCTCCGTAAGAGTGACCCACAATTATTTCGACAGAATCTGGAATTATATCTATTAGATATTCAGCATAAGTTTTTGGAGAAAAACTTTTTTCAAATGGTACAGATTTTCCAAATCCAGGAATATCTAATGCAATACTTTCAAATTCTCCTGAAATGTTTTTCCAGTTGCTACTTTCTCCACCCCATCCGTGCAGAAAACAAATTTTTGGATTCTCTGAATTTACTTGGGAATATGTTAAATTATCAGATAAAATTTTTGCAATCATTAGTTTAAATATTCTCCAATTGTATGTATTGTTCTTATCTCTAAGCCCATAAGGTAAAGTAAAGCAATACCCCAATAAAGATAATACTTCTCATTCATTTGCAATCTATAGACATACAAAAATGTGAGAGTGAAAAGTACGACAACAGCATAAAATAAATAGAATGATCCAATATTCTCATTCAATGTATACGTATATGAAACAAGCAGAGATTGTATAATTAGTGAGCTTACTGAAATAAAAATTAAAATATTTCCTATTTTTTTGCTTTGGTAGTTTTTAAAGAAGTTCATCGTTAACATAACTGTTCCACTTATTCCACAAATTGTAGCACTTAACGTACCAATTAAATTTAAGGTGCTTGTTTCCATTAAATCATTTTAATAGCTATTAAATTGAGTATTTATCGTATTTCAGTTACAGTAAAATCTATGCCTGGACAGAACATGAGTACAATCAAAAAAAATGTACCTGCTGCATGGTATCCAACAATGGATTCCTTCATAGCAAAAGGGAAAAATGCTGAAATATGGGACAAAAATAACAATCGTTATTTAGATTTTGTTGGAGGATATGCTGTTTTAAATACTGGACATTTGAATCCACGAGTTGTTCAAAGAGTAAAAAAGCAATTGAATGATTACTCTCATTCTTGTTTTGCTTTTGCACCTCATGAAAATGCTGTTGAGTTGTGTGAAGAAATTAACAAAAGATACCCAATTAAAAAGAAAACTAAAACTTTTCTTGTAAATAGTGGTGCAGAAGCTGTTGAAAATGCAATCAAGATTGCTAGATATGCAACTGGCAAAGAAAAGATAATTGCATTTAAAGGGGGTTTTCATGGAAGAACTTATCTTGCTATGGGACTTACGGGTAAGGAGAAACCTTACAAAGAAGGCTTTGGTCCATTTCCTAAATTTATAAAACATGTTGATTACCCGTATCATTACAGAGATATATCAGATGAAAAAGTACTTAAGCAAATTGAAAATACACTATTAAAGAAACTTGATCCAAATAATGTTGCAGCTATTGTAATAGAAATCCAACTTGGCGAAGGAGGCTATATTCCAGCAACTGAAAAATTTCTAAAACAGCTAAGAAAAGTTGCAGAACAACATAATATTTTATTAATTTTTGATGAAGTACAAACAGGGTTTGGGCGTACGGGAGAAATGTTTGGAGCAGACAAAATCAATGTCGAGCCAGATATGGTCACATTAGCAAAAGGTATAGGAGGAGGGTTTCCACTTGCTGCAGTCGTTGGCAAAGCTGAAATAATGGATTCAGTTCATGATGCTGGGATAGGTAGTACATTTGGAGCGTCCCCTATTTCTTGTGCAGCTGCTCTGGGTGTTCTAGATGTATTTGATAAAGATAGTCTTCTAGAAAAAGTGAATAAGCAAACAAAAATTATGGATAAATCTTTAGGAAACATAAAAGACAATTTTGATTTTGTTGGAGATGTAAGAGGTTATGGAATTATGAAAGGTGTTGAGATTGTAGAAAGTAAAGATAATAAAATACCTTCTAAGGATTTAGCTATGAGAATAATCAATAACTCAAAAAAGAATGGATTACTTTTAGTAAATTGTGGCAAAGAAGGAAATGTTATAAGATTTATGGGACCACTAACTACTCCTCTTACACAAATCAGAGAGGCTATGGAGATGTTTAATCAGGCGTTGGAGAACGTTTAATCGCTTTCTTGGTGAGTTAGTTCGTGTAATTTATTTAAGGTATCAGAATCTTTAGCAGCTTTAGCCGGTGCTTTCATTAACCATGCTGATACCAAATCCAAAGATTCCAAGTCACCAGAATCTTTAAAAAATTTCATATATCTAACTGCATCAATTACAACACCAGCACTGTTTGGGGAATCCCAGACTTCAAGTTGTACCTCAATGTTCAAGGGAACACCACCAAAAGATTCTCCTTCTAAGCGTATAAACGCTTTTTTTCTATCCTCGAGCCATTCGACATAGTCTGATGGTCCAATTCTTACATTCTTTGGCTCCATCCCTTTTCCTTTATTTGCAACTGACGTCACTGATGATGTTTTACTTGTTCTTTTTGTTTCAAGTCGATCTTCCTCAAGCATATTTAGGAAATCCATATTTCCACCAACATTAAGTTGATAAGATCTTTTTAAATCCACTCCTCTATCAGA
>CACKZW010000017.1 GCA_902604835.1 uncultured Candidatus Actinomarina sp. | reverse complement strand
ACAATCTTGATCCTGTATTATTCCATCTTGTGGTGGAGGAGGAGGAACACTAGAGCAAGTAGGGTCATCAGGATTTTCATCACAATAATTTCCTGCAAAATCTGTAAATGTATCTGTTTGTTCTTTAAATTCTCCAGCTTTTTGCTCGTCACCCCAGAACCCAATATTTGCTGGTGCAACTCCAGGTGGAACAGGTTCACCATCTACTGGTCCAAAAATATCAGTTTGAGGAGCTCCCTGACCTCCAACTGGCTGAACAAAACATAGTGGGTCTTGAGGATTATTTTCACATAGTTCACCAGTATCTTCTGGGTTAAAAGATTCATATTCAGTAATTCCATCTTGTCCCCCCGCGAACAAATTAGAATTTTCAGGGCTGAAACCAATAGAACATGCTGGATCATTCTGGTTTTCTGGAACAGTACAATCGATAACTAAATAATCATCGTGATTTCCATATCTTTGTGATGCTAAATCATCAGCACCATTTATTGAGTCATAGAAAACCCCTTGTTTTTCTAAATCAATATATGAGTCATCACTAAACAAATTTCCTAAAAACTCACCTGTTTCTAATGGTTTTGGACCATAATAGTCCCTTGAGCACTCTGGATGATTAGGATCGGTCGAGCAAAAATTAGGGATCTGACCTAGCTCATCAACAGTTGGTGCTGCATAAACTGCTAATAAATTACCAGTTAGAGGCCCTTGTAATCCACCCCCCTGTCCAAAACTTTGATCACATTCAGGGGCATCTGATCCTTCATCACAATAACTTGGTTGAACATATTCACCATTTTCAAAAATGTCTGAAGGTCTAAAATTTTCACTACACTCAGGAGCACTTTCATTGTCTTGACAGAACCCAGGAGGTGGGCCTTCTAATTGTTGAGGCCCCCCATATATATCAAACATATCATTTCTATCTAAAGCAATAGCTGTAGCCTCACCAACATGCTCATGAAAAAAATCACCTTCACCTGTACACATCGGATCATCTGGGTAAGATGTACAGTCAACCGGTTTCCATTCGTCTCCAAGTACTTCATCATCATAAACATGAAAAAATGTATATACAGCTACAGAGTTTCCTCCAGTACACATAGGGTCATCTGCATTTTCTTCACAAAAAGTTGAATCGTTATCATTACTGAAAAATACATTACCAATATTTTCATTATTCTGACATGATTCTGGATTTGCCTCACAAAAAGATCCACCCTCTTTAAATTCATCTCCAACATATCCTGGACCACTCGCACATTCAGGTAGCCATGGAGACTCTTCACAATAACTTGGTTTTAACTCATTTTCTGTAAATGTGTATGCAAAACCCATATCATTCACCATGTCTTCGACAAAGTGGTTCCCTACAAAAGCTTGTGCTAGAAATTCTGGATCTGGACCACCACTTAAACAATCTTGATCGTCAGGATTATCAAAACAGTACGTACCCTCTGCAAAACCCTCTGTTTCAGCATTAACAAACATATTTGCTGCAGCCAAGGCCATTGCTGATGCCATATCACCTGTTTCTGCAAGCTCATTAACAGCATTTGTATCAGCTGATATGAATTGCATCATTCCATGTTGAGCCCTAAATCCGCCATGCTCTTCATGATCAAATCCAAGTTCTTTAAGTTGTTCATTTTCATTTATCGTTGCAGCAGCTCCAAAATTATCTGCAAGAGTTAGTGGTGGAAGCTCTTGCCATTGACCATCATCTCCTGGAGCTGTATTCCACGCCTCATCTATAAACTCTTTTACCTCTGCTTCTGGTACAGCAACCTCAGAAACAATCTCGGCTAAATTTTCAACAGATTGAGTTATCTCCTCTGGTGCACCAGCAGCTGTAAGAAGGGTTGATGTAAGATCTAATCGTTCAGTATCACTTTCAGTAAAAACAGCATTTGGGGCAGTATCTGGAGTAAGAGTCTCAGATCCATCAACTAATCCTTCTTGGGTCTCTGCTTTACATGTGTAACTACAATCACCTTCCATATTTGATACAAAATCATCGACTATAAGAGCTACTGTTTCTGGTTCTTCCTCTGTCCAACCAGAACCTCCAGTTGTTGCACTACCTAGTTCTGTTCCAGCGGTTTGTGAAATTGCTACAAGTACAGGTTGACCATTCTCATCTGGAAGGAGTTCGCTAAAAACAGCATCATCAGCTTCTTCCCCACCTTCTAAGACGGTACTCTTTGCTGAAAGAGTTGAGACATCATACTCAAAAACTCCTTCTGTTCCGTGTACTGAAAGTTCTGCAGTAGGAGTGACAATTTTAGCAAGAGATGCTGAGAGCCCGTCACTTTTTATATCATATGCAATACTTCCAGAGATAACATCGACAGTTAAAACTCTTGCTTTTGCTTCCTCATCATAATCAAAACTTCTGATGTTAATAACGGAGTTACCGCCCATTAAAAGAGATGAGCCATCTTCAAAGGTCATTTGAGCAGTACCGTTATCGGCTGTTCTAATCTTTACACCCATATCTAGTGGAACAATTTCACTAATCACTTCCCAATCACTTGTAGCATCTGTCAGAATTCCCGTTGCTCCTATTAGAGGTTTTAAGAGAATTGGTGGAACAACTAAGTCTGCTTCGTTATACACTTCTCCAGAAGAGGTTTCTACATCCGCAGCTGTAGTTGTTGTCGTTTCATCTGTAGTTTCTACAATTTCATTGGATGTATCATCTGAACCACCACAGGCAGAAAGAATCAATAAAAGAATAGTTAAAATTACACAACTTTTTTTACGTTTCATGTCTACATTCTTTATCCTAGACAAAATTTTTTCTAGGTTCTATTTTGATTGAGTTAATCTTCACCACTATTTTTAGTAAAAAAACATATATCTTTTACAATGAAAATATATGAAAAACCCTACTATTACTGAATTATTGTCAAAATTGGTAGAAATCCCATCTATTAGCTCTCTTGATGAAAACCAAAAAGATGTTTTAGATTCTGCAAATTATATTGCCGATCTATTCAAAGAATTGGGTTTAAATTCGAAGGTCACTTCAAGTAAAAATAGTAAACCTGCTGTACTTGCCCATACAGAGATCGATCCATCTAAACAAACTGTACTTCTTTATGCTCATCACGACGTCCAACCTGTTGGAGATATAAATAAATGGGAAACAGATCCGTTTAAACCAGAAATTATTGAAGGAAGACTTTTTGCAAGAGGTTCAGGAGACAATAAAGCAGGAGTTGTAACTCATTATGAAGTGGTGAAAAACCTACTTGAAACCCTACCTGTGAATATAAAAATTTTTGTTGAAGGCGAGGAAGAAATAGGTTCGCCTTACATGACCGAATTTATTGCAGAAAACAGACAAGATCTTGAAGCAGATGTAATTGTTATTGCAGATTCAGGAAATATTAAGTCAGGCGTTCCAACGATAACGACATCCCTAAGAGGACTAGTTGATGGCGTCATAGTTGTTGATCAAAAAATGGAACCCGTTCATTCTGGATTAGGTGGAGGAGTTGTTCCAGATGCATTTATGATTTTAAGTCGAATCATTTCTTCTTTTCATAATGATAAAGGAGAATTGCTTATAGAAGGACTTACTCCAACTGAACAAGATGTATTTGAACTATCTGATGAATTTGTAAAGAGCTCACTTTCTTCGACTGGTGTTAATTTGTTTGAAATGGATAGTTACTCAAAAAGATTATGGTTGGAACCCGCATTAAGTATATTGGCCATTGATGCTCCTCCTGTAGCTGAATCTGTAAATTTACTTATTCCTAAAGCAAAAGCAAAAGTTAGCTTGAGGCTTCCTCCAACTGAAGATCCAGATCATGCAATGAATATGCTTGAACAACATATAAAAGAAAATACTCCTTTTAATGCAAATGTTGAATTCATACCTGAAGCAAAAGGAAAAGGAATATTAGTTGATCCCAAAAATGAATTTAGTTCAAAACTAATAGAGTCATTTAACAAACACTGGGAAAATGAAGTTGCATATATGGGTGTAGGAGGTTCAATTCCTTTTGCAAATGTCTTTATTAATGAGTTCCCTAACTCTGAGATAGTTTTAGTTGGTGCAGGCGATGAAGAAGGAAATGCTCATGCCCCCAATGAAAGCGTAAATATTAGTGATATCCAAAAACTTATTGATAGTCTTACGGACGCTATTTCAAATTATTAACAAATTGTTAAATCTACTTAAAATTTAGAAATTACCAACACGCTCTCCATTTTTTTTATATACTCGGATTGAGTATGGGGGAAGCTCATATTTTTAGTTTTAAAAAAACTTAGGGAAGGAAGTTTTATGAAAAAATTTTTTACTCAGCCTGTAGGGCAACTGGCAAGACAAAACTGTATTGGATTTATTGGTTGTAATTTATATCTTATTGGTAATGGATTCGGTCTATATGAGGGTCCAGAAGGGATCAATAGAATATTCAACTTTGCTTGGGCATTTACACTTTTAGGAATAATTCTTGGAGGATATTATTTAATAGAAGATCAAGTTCCTGATTATTGGAAAATGGCTACAGGTATTTTAGGTGCTGTGATAATTCTTGGGACGTTAATTGAAATATCATTTCCAGAATTTAGAGAAAATGGATTTGCTGGAATGTATTTTTTATGGGCATTTAACACATTAACTTTCGCTCTGACGACTAGAGGTACTGGAGTGTTTAGACCAGTTTATGAATATCTAAGCATTTTTGCTTTTACATTTATTTTAATTGGTTCAGGAGCACAGCTCTTCTTTGACTACACACCACCCGAGTCAATTCAACCATTATTTGGAATTGGCTGGATTGCCATGATTATTGGATTAGGCGTTGGTAGTTATGTTGCTTGGGGCGACAAACTTTCAGCGAGCACAGATTAGTAAATTATTATGGAACAAATGACAGTCAATATAACAAAATATAAAGAACATAGTGAAGAGGTCTATAAAGCTTGGAAAGAAGTTTGGAATGAATATTCTAAAGAGTTTGTAGATGCGACAGACGTAAAATTCTTATGGGCATACCAAGAACAAGAGGATGGTGTTTATTATGTATCCATAAATATGTTTCCATCAAAAGATGCAAGAAATAAATGGATGGAGTCTTATGATGCAGATGCTGGAACCAAAGAGTTTCAAGATAGATTTGCCGAGAGAATTGGAATGACATCTGAAGAAGCAGATGAAAAATATGGGAAAGAGATGGAGCTGATAATAGGCGGTATGGAAATCTCAAATAGTAATTAGAAGAAAGAATATAAAAAATGAAAGTTTGCTTGCAGGAAAACTTTTAGATTGGAGTAATCAATAATGATAACAACAGAAGAAAAAAATCTTGGTAGAAGATTTGCATTAGGAGCATTAACTTTATTGCTTGCAAATTTTCTTATTCAAGTATTTGTATTAGGACCAGATGCATCAGGTTACAATGAAACTTGGGGACCGATAATTGGAATATCTAGCGCTCTTCAGCTTATGGCTGGAATGGGAGTTGTTAGATTATCGGGAAAGCTTCTTGACGATAAAGATAAACCATTACTGACAGGATCAATTGGGTTAGCTTACACAGTCTCTGCTGTAGGTGTGGTAACTGCACTTGTTCCTTCTGCAGTTCATAATGCATTTAACGAAACTACTTTAACAGCTGATATGGCTGCTGATTTTGTTTTCTACGTAACTCCTGCTGTATTTCTTTTTATAGCACCGTGGAATATACAATTTGCAAAATATGGAAAAGATATTTTGCCATCCTGGGGACCAGCAGTAGGAAATACAGTTGGTTATGGAATTGGATTAGTAACTATAGTTTTTCTTGCTGGATTATTTCCTGATGCAGCATTTATACCATTAAATGTAATTCTTGGAGTAGTTTTGACGCCTGCTTGGTTTTTTGCAATATCAAAAGCTTACGCAAGCTAATGTATGCAGTTGCAGTAACCATTTTATTTAAAGACGGGAAGCTTGAAGAGCTCAAAGACTTTTTTGAAACCTCAGGGTTCCCGGCTTTAGAGGCTCTTAGAGATGACATGTATTCAATTGCATTCTTTAACCCAAAAGATAATGTAAATCTTGGTATTGCATTCATGAAGGACAAAGAGACTGCAGATAAATTTGCAGAAATTAGAAACGAAAACTTAATGCAAATTCAAGATATTCTTGATAGTTTTCCAAGAGTCTATGAAGGTGAATTGATTACTGGTAAGACTTTGAAAGATTCATTAATTGAAGATTCAAAAGAGACAATGTTTTTAGCATTTGCAAAATTAGATGTCAAAGATGCTGATGAGTACATGAATCTTCAAAAGGAAATCTACATACCAAAACTTGAAGAGGATGAAGGTATTATCTCTTACGGAGCTTTCAAATCTGATGAAAACAATTTAGTGTTATTTGAATTTTGGACTTCTCATGACGCAAAGCATGATTTCGACGAAAAACTTAATGCTGATGGAAATGTGTACGAACAATTTATGCCATTGATGAATGGGTTTGATGATTATTATGGAAATCCTTACGCAATAAAGCAATTTGTTGACTTTAAGTCCGGTGAATCAATAAATTAAATAGTCTTTTAAAATCAATTCTATGTTCGACGAAAGAAGACACGATATAGATGCACTTAGATCTATTGCTCTTTTTCTCTTAATTTTTTATCATTTGGCTGTATCTTTCACATCTGTAGCTAAGTGGATTCTTTTTGTCCCAAACAATAAGCCAATAGATAATATATGGAGCTTACTAAGCATATTCAACATATGGAGGATCCCGCTACTTTTTATAATTGCCGGTATTGCATTAAGATTTTCTTACCAAAACAGAGGTGTTGGCAAACTTTTTAAAGAAAGATTTAAAAGATTAGGAATTCCTTACCTCTTTGGAGCAGTTACATTTGTTCCTTTATATATAATAATTTCTGCTCAATTCATTTATGGAGACATGAGCTTAGATGACAACATAGGGGTGTTGATCACTTCCATATTTACTGGGGGACATTTATGGTTTTTGATAAATATATTAATTTATTGTTTACTTTTAATTCCAATAATTGGTTTCATATCAAACAAAAAAAGAGGATATAAATTTGTTGATTCAATTTTGAAAATACGAGGGGGTGTTCTCTTATTTTCAATTCCAATAATTTTAGAAGGATACCTTTTAGATCTTACAGCTTATAAAGAAGATATAGGTTATGGCAATAGTTATTCAGAATACTATGGAACAGACCATGGCCTGTTACTTGGTTTTATTTGGTTTTTAATTGGAATAGTTTTGACCTCTCAAGGCGATACGTTTTGGGAATATAATATAAAAAATATAAACACTCATGCACTTATTGGTGTACCACTTCTTATTAATAGGTTTGTAAATGAGTTTGAGGTTGCAAATACGCTGATAGCTTTCGAATCATTTAATTTTATATTTTTAATACTTGGGATTGGAGCAAAATATTTAAACAAAGATTCTTCTCAATTGCAATATTACAAACAGGCGGTATTTCCTGTTTATATAGTTCATATGCCAGTCCAAATGGGTATTATGTACCTTTTTTCAGATCTAAACATTCCCTTTTTAATAAAATTTCCTTTGGTATTATTTTTAGTTTGCTTCGTAAGTCTTACAATTTATCACGCTGTGAAAAATTTTAGATTTCTTCGACCGCTGTTTGGATTAACAAACAAAAAAAATAATGAATCTAAATAAAATACCTTATAGACTCATATTTATTTTGATATTTATACTTTTTTTAGTATTTTCTGATTCTTATATTGCAAAAAGATTAGTTCAACTACCTTCACTTTTATTAAACTATTTTTAATTATGGAACTATTAGATTTTGCTGATCATGAATATATAAATCTAGTTACCTATAAAAAAGACAATACATCAGTAAAAACTCCCGTATGGGTTGCTAAATATGACAATTATCTAGTGATCACATCCAGTAAATCCGCAGGGAAAGTAAAAAGAATTAAAAATAATGGCAAAGCAACAATTTATATTACAGATCAAATAGGAAGTAGTACTTTATCAGAGCCAGTTAATGTAAAAGCATCATTAATTGAAGATGAGGACATTAAACAAGAAGCATTAAATAAAATAATCAAAAAGTATGGTTCAATGTCAAAGATGTTTATAAGGGGCTCAAACGAAAATAGATCAATTATTAAAATTGATGAGATAGTTACTTAATCTCAGAAAACCACTTATGGGTTCCAAAATGATTTCTTGGAACTGGATTCTTGTTTATTAAGAAATACTCAATGCCTCCAAGTACAGAATCTAAATATTTACTTAACTGAGGATTTACTTGGAACACAAACGGTATCACGTACAGTGGACCGGGAAATTTTTTTAGAGGGTATGTGTTTATTTGAATTGATAATTCAGATTCTTGATCATTCCCAGTCAATCTCCATCGAACCTTAGACTTTCTTCCATTTGCCGTACCAATTATTAAATCATATCCGTTTTCATCCCAGTGTGTAAATTCTCTTTCGAAGGTCAATCCGCTTAAATACTCCAATGTATCTTTTGAACCGACACCTGGCCAAGAGATAGCATTGTTAATCTTACAAAAGGGATGGGTTTCATTTAAATAATTTGGAGTTGTAATTACATCCCAAACTTCATCCTTTGAGAAGTTCATTTTCTTACTTCTTTTTACAGATAAAATTTCATTCATATGATTATATTAGAGCACAGGCTAACTACTTTTGGAAGAGTGTTTGAGTGACTCAATAACGCATACTTGCAGTTAGCCTATAAAGTAAGTATAGATTTTGATTCACAAGCCTGCAAGATTGTGATAATTTTTTCACAAGTAGACTGTAAATGTGAAATTAAAGCATTAAGTAAAGAAATCCAACAAACATTGGTATTAGTAATGTGAAGGCAAGTGCGACGATTCTTTTTACATCCATATATATAAGATTAACTACGATCCGATTTAAAAATAAATTATAAGGAAGATTCCAAGCGTTCCGCAAAAAACTAATCCATAAATTGAGATCATAACTGAAAATATTCTTTCAGACTTTTCAAGCTTGATAACACATAAATTTGTGATCGAATAATATATCAAAATAAATATCGCACTTAACTTTACTGCTGGTAGAAGATCAAAAGTCAAAACACCTGCTGCAACCAATAAGCCACTAAAAATATCCGAGATATAGGCAGAATTTTGCTTTGGATGAATTGTCTTGAAATAATCTGGAATTTTTTTATCCCTAGACATTGCAACCAACACTCTACTTATTCCAGGCAATAGAGCGAGCAACACAGAACCTGTTGCGATTGTAGAAGCAATCACTATTAGATATGAAAATTCAGAAAAACGACTCAAGTCGAAGGCCACTTTTAAAGGAGTAGAAGAATTTTCAATGATACTTGGACTAACGATCCCGAGTGTTGCATAAGATGTAGCAACATATATAAATAATGTTATGCCTAAACCGGTAAGTATTGCTTTTGGAATGATCTTTTCTGGATTGCTGACCTCCTCACCAAATGTTGCAAGTCTTGAGTATCCTGTAAATGCAAAAAACCATATGCTTGCACTCAAAATTAAATTCTTTAGAGATAGACCTTCTGTTATTGGCATGTTCATTGAAAAGTTTTCAGAACTTGTCACCGATATTAAATAAAAGATAATTATGAGAATGATTGTGTATGTGAACCATTTAGCAATATCTACAGTTTTTGAAATTCCAAAATAATTAATTAATGTAACTGAAAAAATAAACAACAACGAGATTATTTTTGGATTCTCCGGATACAAATAATTGCCCAGAGTCAGAGAAACGGCAACACAACTAATTAATTTTCCAATTATAAATGCATATCCTGCAATTAAAGATGGAAAGTTCCCAAGAACATTCTTTGCGTAAAGATAAGTTCCGCCAGTTTGAGGGTAAATTCTTGCAAGTTGCGCGGATGAACTAGCATTGGCATAAGCCACCGTACCAGCAAATAGCAACCCTAATATTGATGAGTAAGAAGCAATTTTTGATGTTGGTGATATGTTGAAAAACAGACCAGCACCAATCATGGAGCTTAAACCTAACAAAATTGAATTTTTCAGGGTTAAGGTTCTTTTAAATCTATCCATCTTCTTATTTTATTAAAGACAAAAAATACAAACTAAAATTTAAATTCTTTCATGATAAGATATTTTTATGTTCAATAAACTGGCTCCTCTTCCTATCACTGAACCAAAATATCGCAGGCTAATGATCTTTGCTATGCTTTGGATGTTTATTGGAGCATGGGTTGATGCAAGTGCTCATAGATATATTATTGATGAACTTGAGTCTTTCTTTACGCCATGGCATGGAATTTTATACTCTGGGTTTGGTGTCGTTGTTTTATCGGCACTCTATGTCAAAAACAAAATGAGAGATTTTAATTTTGACGTTGGAATACTTGGCGCTTGTATTTTTGCAGTTGGAGGTGGATCCGACGCAATATGGCATTCACTTTTAGGAATAGAAGTTGGGATTGAACCACTAATTACACCCTCTCATTTAATGCTATTCTTAGGAGCTTTCTTAATGCTTGATCATGTTTTTGCATCAAGACCAAATAAAGAGATTCTAGATATTGCATCATTGTTTGCGCTAGCATCGAGCTACGCACTGATCGTTTACATAACACAGTTTATAAACCCATTTTTTGAGCCATATATGTTTTTTCAAAATAATGAATTTATTTATCAGGCGTTTTCTGCATCTTCTGTTTTTTTTCAAGCAATGTTGAGTTCAGTTGTTTTTGTATACGCTATAAGATTTAACGTCTTACCAAGAAATATGGCATTAATTTATCTTATTTCTTTTATGTACCAATCTCTAATTTTTCTATTAGGAGACTCTCAACTTTTATTTGGAACTCTTATTGCTGGCGCATTTGTTTCTTTACTTATCTATCAAATATCATCATGGTATTACAGGACTAATCATGATAGAAAAATCCAGATATCTACTGCCTTGGTAGGTGCAATCTATGGCTTAACAG
>CACKZW010000016.1 GCA_902604835.1 uncultured Candidatus Actinomarina sp. | reverse complement strand
AAACCGGAATGTTCGGCTTCCATCAAGCCAAGTATAAAAAATGAACCCGAGAGACCTGAATGGATGAAGGTTAAAGCAAACTTAGGAAAAGATTATCTAACACTCAAAAGTTTGATTAAAGAAAAAAGACTGAATACAGTTTGTGAAGAAGCATCCTGTCCAAATATTTACGAATGTTGGTCCATGGGTACTGCAACATTTATGATAATGGGTGAAACATGCACAAGAGCCTGTGGATTTTGTGATGTAAATACTGGTAAACCGACAGATCTTGATATGGATGAGCCAAATAGGGTGGCTGAAAGTGTAAAAATTATGGGCCTTACACATGCGGTGATTACCTCAGTCAATAGAGATGATTTAGAAGATGGTGGATCAAATTTTTTCGCAAAAACAATTGATGAAGTAAAGTTAATGAATCCTCAAACTTCAGTTGAAGTATTAATACCTGACTTTAAAGGAGATAGAGGAGCGATAGAGAACATAATAAATGCTAACCCAGAAGTAATAAATCATAATCTTGAAACAGTCCCAAGACTTCAAAGAGAAATAAGAACTGCAGCTTCATACGGACGATCACTTTCTTTGCTTCAATATGCAAAAGATTCTCACTTTCTTGGAAAGACAAAAACAGGCTTAATTGTAGGAATGGGTGAAGAGTTTGAGGAAGTAGTTGCTGTTTTAAAAGATTTATCTCAAATTGACATTGATATTGTAACAATTGGACAGTACTTAAGACCTACACAAAGGCATAGACCAATCCACAGATATGCACCTAAAGAAGAATTTGAAAAATATAAAATAATTGGTCAAGAGTTAGGGATTCCACATATTGAATCTGGTCCACTTGTAAGATCTTCATATCACGCAAAAGATTCCTTTGCCTCTATTTAATTAATAAATATACTTAAAGCAATGTTTGACAATGTAACAAAGTCTGTGAGAGTACTATCTGCTGCTGCAGTAGAAAAGGCTAAATCAGGTCATCCAGGCATGCCGTTAGGAATGGCTGATGTTGGTGTTGCTATTTATAAAAATGCATTAAAAGTTTCAAACAAAAATCCAGATTGGATCAACAGAGATAGATTTGTATTAAGCGCAGGGCATGGTTCTATGCTTTTATATAGTCTTCAACATTTCAATGGTTTTAATATTTCAATGGATGACATAAAAAATTTTCGCCAACTCGGATCTGTCACAGCAGGACATCCTGAAAGAGATTTTCAATTAGGTATAGATACCACAACAGGCCCACTTGGTCAGGGTTTTGCGAATGGTGTTGGTTTAGCTGTTGCTGAAAGGTACCTCTCTAGTGTTTTTGGAGAAGACGTTATCGATCACTATATTTATGGAATTGTCTCTGATGGTGATTTGATGGAGGGAATATCAACGGAAGCTGCAGAGCTTGCTGGTCTCTGGAATCTTGGAAAAATAATTTATTTTTTTGATGATAACAATATTTCTATTGATGGAAACGTAACACAAGTTTCAATTACAAATCAAAAAGATAAGTTTTTGTCTATGGGTTGGGATGTTCTTGAGATAGATGGCCATCAAGAATCAGAAATAATAGATGCAATAAATCACGCTCAAAAAATTACTGATAAACCATCTTTAATAATTGCAAAATCAACGATTGGAAAATATTCACCTAATAAAGAAAATTCAAGCGGCGTTCATGGCTCACCTTTAGGAGGGGAAGAATTTGAGCTATTTTTAGAAAATATAGGTCATTCTGGTGACCCATTTGCTTACAGCTCAGAAATATACGATTACTTTAACAAAGAAAGAGAAAGAGATAATGAGGCATATCAGGAATGGAAAGCAAACTTAGATAAAAAAATAAGCAATGATGAAAATTTTAAAATTATGTGGGAGGAATTTAATAATATTGATTTCCAATCACTATCACTTGAATGGTCTGATGATCAAGCTTCAAGAGTTGTTGGCGGTAAAATTTTAAATGAAATAGGCAAATCAAATAGATTTATCATTGGTGGGTCAGCTGATCTCGCTGCTTCAACAAAGCAGATTGTGAGTGATGAAGTTTTTGGATCTCAAAATTATAGTGGAAAAACTATTGAGTTTGGTATTAGAGAACATGCCATGGGTGGGATTGTTAATGGTATTGCTTTACACAGCAACCTAATTCCCTATGGATCTACATTTTTAATATTTTCAGATTATATGAGACCGAGCATAAGACTTGCTTCGTTGATGAAGACAAATTCCGTATTCATATTTACACATGATTCAATATTTTTAGGTGAAGATGGCCCAACACACCAGCCAATAGAACAACTTATGTCCTTAAGGCTTATACCAGGCGTAGAGGTAATTAGACCAGCAAATAATGATGAGATTCTTTATGCGTATAGGTATGCTTTTGAAAATAAAAATAATCCAACTGTAATTGTTCTTTCAAGACAAGATATGAAATATTTAGAAAACAACATAGAATACGAAGAGTTTATTAGGGGAGCCTATGAATTTTCTCCAGGTAAAGATATCACTATATTTGCAACAGGATCTGAATTAGAAATTGCTAAAGAAATCAATAATCTCCTGGATGATTTATCAATTCAGATTATAAGTGTGCCGATACTTGATAAATTAGACAATGAAACTTTAAATTTATTAAGTCCAAATTCTGAAATATTTACAATCGAACTTGGAAGATCAGTTGGATGGGATTCTTACATAAAGAATATTAAAAAATCTTTTTCAATTAATTCATTTGGAAAATCCGCTCCAATTAAAGATTTGATAAATGAATTTAATTTCTCAGCAGAAAAAATTGCTAATGAAATAAAAAATTTAATTAATTAACAACCTGTATACGACTTCATTGCTGATTTTGTTCTCGTTCCAGCTTCTCCATCCGGTATTAAACCAACTTTTCTTTGAAATGCTTTTATCGCTTCCCTTGTATAAGAACCCATTTCACCATCAATAATTCCAGGATTAAAACCGTTATTTGCTAAAAATGTTTGAATACCAGATACGCTATTTAAACTTGCATTTGAGTTATCTCTTGCTTGACATACATTTCCAGATTCACAACCTGTATACGACTTCATTGCTGCTTTTGTTTTAGGCCCGACAACCCCATCTGCATACAGGCCATTTTTTTGTTGGAATGCTTTAATAGCAGCCTTTGTTTTAGGTCCTGATTGTCCATCAACTGGTCCAGGATTAAATCCATTATTTGCAAGGTATTGCTGAACATCGAGAACTGAATTGATTGTAACAGTTGAATTATCTTTTCCTACACACGCATCATTTCCTGCATTTGGATTTGAAACAGCTGTCTCAGCAACATTTGCGACTTCTCCACCAGAAGGCTCCCATGAATTATTAAATGGTGAAGTATTAAAAAGGTCACTAGATATTAAAGATTTACTCACAAGCTTATCAACAATATATGACACTTCGCCAATTGAAATTTTTCTACTTGGACAAAATTTGTCACTTATTGAACTACATGTAGGAATGACATCATTTGCAGCTAGAGTATTTATTTCATTTGTCCATTTACTTGCCCCCTCGTCAGAATATTTATCAACAGAGCCTGATAAATTTGATGTACTTCCTGCTTTTATAGACCTAACCACCAAACAAGCAAACTCATCCCTTGCAACTGTCTCCTTAGGTAAAATTTCAAAGGGGCTACCAAAGCAAACTTGCATTCCATAATAAGGCAACCCATTAATTGCTGTTTGATAAATACTCTGGTCGTCATCGCTATAAGCATTCGGAGAATCCTGAGGTATACCTCCAATTACTGTAACAATTGCTGCTGCCTCTTCTCTAGTTAAAGTTTTAGCTTGGCAACCAGAAGAGTTGCCATCACATTTATTTATTAATCCAGCTTTTGCTAAATTTGAGAGACCTGAGCTTGAAGTTGCATATTGTGCAGTTTCACCGGCAGAAAGATTTTCAGAGGACCCATTTGCACTTGATGATGTATTAGCTTGTACTGGACCTACAGCAAGATTTGATACGTCAGATGTGCTTGAAGTTTTAAAATAGTGTGATCTGAAGCCTAGCTGAGACTTTATATTTCTTCCAGATTTTGTAACTGATTTTGCCGCTCCATTTTTAAATCCTTTCATTGTAACTTCTAGAGCAGCACCAGATTCAGCAACTGACGAAACATAAATATCAGTAAGAGCATCAAAACAAGGAGTATCACCACATAGGATATTTTTTGATAGTTGATAAGTATTAAAGTCAAAAGACCATGCAGCTTTAGAGTTGCCTACTCGATTGTCTATCGACCATGGATCATCAACAGTCTTCAAATAAGGCCATGGTGTTGCAGATCCAAAACCGACAACATTAGTGTTGGTTTTACCACCAGTTGACGAGGAATAAAATGCTTGTATTACTCCGCTCCTTGTATATGAACCATCATATGTGATAACTTTTCCAGAAGTATTATTTACTGCCTGAACCCAATTAGGACCTGAAATTTCTTTAAGATATCCGTAATAGTATTGACTTGATGCAGTGGACCCAATATGACACCAGCAATATGCTTTTTGCTTTTCACTTAGGCCTGCATCTAAGTTGTTTGCAGAGGATGGTATATTTTCATCGAGATAGTGAAAAACTGCATAACTTCTGCCGACTAAAGCTTGGGCCTCTAGAGCTTTTACATTCCAGTGAGAGGGCATTTCTGCTAAACCATAAAGATATTTTTCTAAATTAACCGCTAATACTACATGAAAACCTGATGAGACATTTTTGGACCTTAATTTTAGAATCCCATGTTTATGCTCTCTAGGACCAACTCTAATTCGTCCACCATCAGACCATTTAATACTCATATTGCAGCTAGCACTAATCTTTGGAACAAGAGGATGACCTGTCATGTAACATCCATTTCCTCCACTTATAATACTTATAGTTGCCCCACCACCAATTTTCAAAGGTCCCCAAACAGACTCACACGGACCATCCGATGACGCATCAGATTTAACCTTGTTGATTAGTTCATCATCTATCGATCCAGTTTGGCCCAAGCCTACAGAGGCCTGGTAACTCCTGATGGCATCAGCAGTTTTATCTCCATAAGCACCATCAATTGGTCCTGGCTCAAAACCTCTCGAAGTTAAAAATAACTGTACACCAGCAGTATTTGATAATCCATCCTGACAAATTTGGAGGGTTGGAGGGCTAGAAGAAGGAAGAGTTGTCAAAGATATATTTTTTGCATTCCTTGCCAAACCTACCCAAAGGGCATTATTGCTAGTGGCAATATCTGGTGAGGACAAAGAAATATCTCCTAAATTTTTTACATTTGTTCCTTGAAAATAATAATTTACAACCTCATTTGAGCTACATGAACTTGTGTTGCTACAGAATTGTGCACCTAGTTCTGTAAGACCTTTTGTTCCGTATTGACTTAAACCTACACCATGGCCCCATCCACTACCTGTAAAGGTAAATGAAACCGAGCTATAACTTCTCATAGCTTGTTTAGTAGCTGGGCCAACAACACCATCTGCAGAAAGACCAACGGATGCTTGAAAACTTTTTATTGCAGCATCGGTCCTTCCTCCAGAAACGCCGTCAATGGGTCCTGGACTAAAACCATTACAATTTAAAAATGTTTGGATGTCTTTGATTGAATTAAGTTGGGCAACAGCATTATCTGCACAGCTAAGATTTATATCGTATCTTACTATTGTCTTTGATTGAACTTCCGATTGACCTATAAAAGATATAAATATAGTAAATAAGAATAAAAAACTTATGCTTTTTAGAATGCCCCGTAACATTATTCTATTCTAACCAACCATTCATGCTTTATTTTATTTATAAGCTTGTTTTCCATGTTTCGTACATCTTTATACCAAATATATATGTTAAAAATAGGGCAAAAACAACATAAGTAATAGGAAACAATTCCCCATCATAATTTGGATATAAATCAGGAGATAATAATGAAATTGATAAAAATAGAATAAGACCTAAAATTTTGTTTAACTCAAAGCCATATAAGGCCACAAAACTTAAAACTGAATAAATTAAAAGTGAAATCAAGAAGTTTTGAGTAAAAAGAGTTTTTCCGTCGGCCATAATATTTGTTAGAAAGATAAAAGAAAAAGCAATAGCCATTGCTTTTAAAACTTTTTCAAGATTTATATTCTTTAACATATATTGTTATTGTAAAAGATATATGGAATTGAACCTATTTGTTTATGTTTTGTTGATCTATTGTATACCTTACTTGTTGTATTCAAATTTTCGTATCCAACCTCGAAAAGGATTCAGCATCCTATTTATTTCTATAATTTCGTCTGTAGCAATTTTAAAATTTAGCATATTGAGTTTGATTGGCATTCTTCCTTTAATCCTTAGCTTATTTATTGATAACAAACAATATTACAAATATTTATATGGGATGAGTTTTATAATTCTAAATTATCAGCTCATGATCGAGTTAGATTTAAGTTTCTTCAATTTAGTATTGAGTAATATATTTCCCGTATCTTTGATAAGCGGAGTCTTTTCATCAATGATGATAGGTCATTGGTTCTTAGTAGATCCTACAATATCAAAACAAGGAATGAAGAGAATCGCATTATTTTGTACTCTTCAATCTTTAACTATGATTCCAATAGTTTTTTTGGAATTTATTGGAGAAGATATTGACGATTTGTTCAAAAATGTGATTTTATTCTTATATTTATCAACTTCAATCTTATCCTTTGCATCCTTCAAATCACTTGGAGAAAAATCTTATACAGGAGTCATGGCATCAACAGGTCTCAGTTATCTATCTTTAATTGTATCTCTAGGAGCTTCTGGAGGTCTGTTACTTTTGGCCTAAGACTATATTTATAATTATGAAAATTTATACAAAAAAAGGAGATAAAGGTCAAACAAGGATGCTTTTTGGTGATAAAGTATCAAAAGATGATCTTGCTCCAGATGCCTATGGGTCAGTAGATGAACTTGTTGCTGCATTAGGATTGATTAGAGCTGACAAAAATTTACCAATTGAAGTTAAAGAAAATGTTCTTCGTATTCAGCGTGAATTATTTATTGTTGGAGCTGAATTAGCTACAACAAAAGAAAATAGAAAAAAATTAAAACCAAACGAAACGTTAGTTGAAGAAAAGATGGTATTAAGGCTTGAGGAGGATATTGATTTTCTTGAAGAGAAAAATGGTATCCCAGAGTTTTTTGTTGTACCCGGTGAAAATGAACTATCAGCAAAATTTGATTGGGCAAGAGTAGTTTCGAGAAGAGCAGAAAGAAAATGTGTAAGATGGCATAAGCATCTAGAAATTAATGATTCTGAGGTAATTGTTTATTTGAACAGACTTTCAGACCTATTATGGATGTTAGCTAGAGAGTTTGAAAATGATTGGACACCAAGTAAATGAAAATTGATATCTTATTTTTGGATACTGATTTGAAAGGATCTGAAGATTTTATAAATGATTCAAGTCTATTCGAAGAATACTGTGTTACACATTCTTTTGAAGGCAAAGCTAATCAAATAATTGTTATGCCATCATCTTATTCTAAAAAAGAAAACAGAACTTATTTGGTTGGCATCGGTGAAATAGAAGATAATCAGGAATTGTATGAGCTAGGAATAAATATAGGTTCAAAAATTAAAGAAGATGTCGAGGTTGATTTCCTAAATATTGATATCAACATTGTTCCAGTAATTGATGGAATTCTTTATGCACAGTATAAATTCAATGACTACAAGTCTGGAGATGATTTAGCTATTAACAAGATCACATTTAGTAATGAAGATATAACTGAAAACAATATAAAACAAAGTTCCATCTTTTGGGTAAGAAACCAAATTAATACACCTGCTTTAGATAAATCTCCAGAAGAATTTATA
Organism: uncultured Candidatus Actinomarina sp.; assembly: GCA_902604835.1. Classification (GTDB taxonomy): domain Bacteria; phylum Actinomycetota; class Acidimicrobiia; order Actinomarinales; family Actinomarinaceae; genus Actinomarina. The sequence continues at coordinate 8,354 of CACKZW010000016.1, read as the reverse complement.
CAAAATGTGAATAATTTAGTTGAATCTTCTGATGTCAATGTCGAAGTATTTGATCAAAAGTGGCTTGAAGAAAACAACTTTGGAGGCGTTTTGGGAGTCGCAAAAGGATCAGACAGAGCCCCTTATTTAGTCGTTGGAAAATATAATGAAAAAGCTAAATATCAGATTGCCCTAATTGGAAAAGGTGTACTTTTTGATTCAGGAGGCTACTCTCTAAAAAGCCCAGCTGGTATGGAAACTATGAAAACCGATATGTCAGGTGCAGCAAGTGCATGGGGAGTAATTAATTTAGTCGCAAGGACCAACCAAGATATTGGATTAACTGTATACACACCAATTGTTGAAAATATGGTAAGTGGTTCAGCTATCAGACCTGGTGATGTTTTAAAAGCTAGAAATGGAAAAACTATAGAAGTTTTAAACACCGACGCTGAGGGAAGGTTGATAATGGCAGATGCATTAGCTTTTGCGGCAGAATCAAATCCAGATCTAATTTGTGATATCGCTACTTTAACTGGGGCATCATATGTTGCATTAGGATTAGATGTTGGAGCTGTTTTTTCAAATAACAATGATGTGGAATCAAAATTCATTGAGGCTGCAAAAAACACATACGAAGATTTCCACTCGCTCCCTTTATATTCAAAATATAGAAAACTTATCGATTCTGATCTAGCTGATATGAAAAATACTGGTGGAAGATTTGGTGGAGCCATAACTGCGGCTTTATTGTTACAAGAGTTTATTGGAGATAATAAATGGATGCATCTTGATATAGCTGGTCCTGCAAGATCAGATAATAGAAAAGGAGCGACAGGTTTTGGTGTTTTGTCACTTTATGAATACTTTAAAAGCTTAAGCTAATCTTTATTTGTACTTCCAATTATAAAAATTAAGCTATCTCCAGTTGAAACACTTCCTCCTTGGGGAATGTTAGTCCCAATTACTTTTCCTTCACAATTTTCTAGTTCTGTTAATTCAAATGAGTTTTTTAAGAACAAAATTACATTTGATTCTCTCATAAACTCTTTTACTAAATTCTCGGCCTCTTCACCTGTCAAAGAACAAGGGGGAATATTTGGTAAATTACCTGTGAATTTTTTACCTGATACTTCTAAAATGACTTCAGTTCCTTCTGGCATTTCAACACCAATACAGTCATCTTCTTCATTTGAAGAATTTTTCGAAGCCTCAGTTTCATCTTGGTTTCCATTTCCATCTCTATCACAGGTAGGCACGTTTTGTTTTAATACCAATCCAGGAGCTTCTTCTGAATCAACCAAGTTGATGGTTGGTAAAATATAGCCTGAAAATGCAATTTCTTCAGCATCTAGTACATTTAATCCAACTAATTCTGGAATCTCTATTCTAGGAATTTCATAATATCTTTCTATATCAAGAGGATCTTCCGGCCAATTTTCTATTGGCAAATCTTTAACAACTTCTTCCATAAATTCTTTCCAAATTGGAGCAGGAACTCTTCCACCTGAAACATTCTTAATTAACTCACCATTTATTTGAACATCAGTAAGTGGTAATTGTTCTTCAGCAAAACCTATCCAAACAGAGGAAGTATATTGAGGAATAAATCCAATAAACCATGCTTCTCTAAAGCCTTGATGTGTACCAGTTTTTCCAGCTATTGGCCTATCATTTAAGACAGCTCGAGTCCCCGTTCCAAATTGAGCAGCTACTTCAAGTGTTTTTCTTACTGCAGCGGCTGCAGCAGGATCTGGAATACTTGTTCTCGTTGAAATTATATGTTTGTACAAAAGTTGTCCATTTGAATCTTCAATTTTTTCAATTAAATACGGTGGTGCTAATTTTCCATTTGTGGCAAAAGATGAGTAGGCTGATGCCAACTCAATTGGAGTAACTGCACCTGCCCCAAGAGTTAAAGAAATAACTGGTTCTAGTTCTGATTCAATTCCTATTCTTTTAGCAGTACTTGCAAGCTTTTCCCCACCAATCTCGGAAGCTAATTGTGCAAAAACTGTATTTATAGATCGTCTAGTTGCTTCTTCTAGTGAAACCATACCTGATGTATCTAACAATTTTATTGACCTGTTATATTCAGATTTATCCTGACACGGCTTGTAAATATATTGATTTTCTTTTTCTAAATCTATTTGTATTAAATTATTTTGTTCCTCTATTAACTGTTCATCATTGATAACTAATTGGTTTTCATCAGTATCAATATTTTCATTAGTTGTGTAAATTATAGGATTGCCTTCTTCATCATATTGATTCAGAGCTCTTCCAATTGCTAACAATTTTTCATTTTCATCTTCCAAATCATCAAGTCCATCAACAATTGGAAATTGTTCAATGAAGTCCTTATTCTTTATATCTTCTATGTGATACCCAACACACTCAAGTTCAATAGCTCGATCTTGAGCAGAAATTTGATTAATGTATCTATCAGCTTTTATTGATGTTCCATAATTTCTAACAACCCAATTTGTTCCAATCCCATCTGGGGCACAAGGATACCCACAGTTTATTTCAGTAGGTGATCTCGAGTCTCTATAGCTATACAATTGAGAGCCAGTTTCTAAAGCCGCAAGAAGAGTAATTGGTTTGAATGCAGACCCTGGATTTCTCTTACCTTGAGTTGCTAGGTTATACTGCTCTTCATCAAAAGGAATTCCTGAGGCCATAACTTCTATCGCTCCTGTAAAATTATTTAATAAAGTTATGACACCTGTAGGCTTTGGCTCATCCAAATCTTCAGTTTCCTCCTCATCCGAAGAAGGTACCCATTTATTGAGTATTGAATTTGCATGCTCTTGTAATGCAAGATTTATAGTTATGTAAATTTTTAGTCCTCCACCACCAGTACAGCTTGTATCATCTGATGGGCAACCAAATAATTTTTTCTTTCTATCCTCTTTTGTATTTCCTAAAAACGCAAATTGGGGATCATTAAGTAGTTGTCTTTTTACTTCAGCAGATACATGCTCAGCATTGTTTTCAATGTTATTTTGTTCCGAAATAACTAAAGGAGCAAGCTTTGCTGATCTATGTTGGATATCAACTATAAATCCTTCTTTTAGCATAATATCTAAAACATTGTTCCTTCTCTCAAGTACTCTGTCTGGATATTTTCTTGGGTTGTAGTATGCGGGACTTCTAATGATAACTACTAAGGTCGCCGCTTGGTCCAACGTAAGTTCGGAAACTTCTTTATTGAAATACTCATATGCTGCTGACTGAAGTCCATATGCTCCTGATCCCCAGTAAATTGAATTTATATAGTATTCCAAGATTTGATCTTTTGTATATCTTCTTTCAAGTTCTGCTGCTACAACTGCTTCAGCAACTTTTCTCCTAATTGAAATTTCATCGCCAACAAATGATTGTTTTGCCACTTGTGAGGTAATAGTTGAGCCTCCTCTGGTTACTCCTCTTAAATTGTCAAGTACAGCACTTAATATTGCAATAAAATCGACACCTTCATGCTGGTAGTAATTGCTGTCCTCGGCAGCTAATAAAGTATTTATAACAAATGGAGGTACCTCGGACAGTTTTATCGGATCTCTATTTAGTCCGTCATGCAACTCGTCTAAAATTATGTTATCACTAGTTATGATGATTGAAGGTTCTGACAAAGAGACGAAATCAAGGACCATACCCTCAGCTCGTGGTAAAAATCTTTCTTCTAATTCATATACTGTACTCATACCTGATTTAATTGGAAGAAAAACAAAAAACCCAATCCAACCAGCTATCAATAACGTTGAGATAGCCAAAATAGTTCCAACAATATATCTTGTCCCAAATCTTGATTTTGATTCTAAGTCGTGAATTTGCGCCATGAAAAGATTTTAGTATTCATAAAATTCAAAATTGTAATAGTCTAATTTATTAATTTGCATGTAGAATTAACTAGCTATGGAATATTCACCAGGTTTAAGAGGAGTAATTGCAGGAGAAACTAAAATATCCACCGTCGGCATGGAAGGTACTTCACTAAGATATCGTGGATATGATGCAATTAAGCTTACAGACACACACACCTATGAAGATGTAGCATCACTAATTATCAATGATGATCTAAATGGTTCTGATTTCACAACATTTTTCCAAAAATACTATACCGAATTTGATGGTGACAAAGATATAAATAATCTTTTAGAGCAAATTAAAGCACGATTACATCCAATGGATGTTATTAGAACTATTGTTTCTTATATAGGTGAGTCAGAAAAAAAATCTGATTTAGAAGCAACTACTCAAATTTCTGCTGCTGTTGCTTATGTCATTGCTAGTTACAACGAGAGTAAAAGTAGCAAATTAGATAATAAGTATACAGTTGCTAGTTCAATGTTAAGAGATGATGCATCAACTGATCAACTACAAGCATTAGATGACATCTTAATTCTTTATGCGGAACATGGATTTAATGCCTCTACATTTGCTACAAGGGTTACAGGTTCAACCAGGTCCGACTTAACCAGTTCAATTGTATCTGGAATAGGAACTCTCAAAGGAGAATTACATGGGGGAGCAAACGAAAGAGCAGTAGAGCTAATCAATTCATTTCAGGATGTTGAAGATGCAGCTACTGGCGTAATGAAAATGCTTGATGAAAAGAAAAAAATTATGGGATTTGGGCACGGAGTTTATAAAATCCAGGATCCAAGAAGCCCTGTGGTAAAAAACTGGGTTGAAAAACTAATTTCTGATGATGACGCAAAACTGAGATATGAAATCGCAAAGAAAATTGATGATATTATGGATAAAGAAAAAAAATTGTTTCCAAATGTTGATTTTTATGGTGGCCTTTTACTTTCCGAGTTAGATTTCGATGTAAATTTATTTACTCCTATTTTTGTTGCAGGTAGATCAGTTGGCTGGGCTGCTCATTATTTTGAACAAAGAGCAGACGACACATTAATTAGACCTGCTGCAAAATATATCGGGGTTGAAGAAAGAGACTAATTTTTTGGTTCAACAAAATATTGATAAAATAATCTCGAATTATCTTACAAAGAATATAGTATTTTCTGAAGAAAATTTACTTGCCACGAAATTGTCACTTTTAGACACTCTGGGTTGTATTTATAATGCTTCAACCTATGAAGATCCAATGAGATTCGCTACAAGAGGTAAGCATGGTTCTAATACAAATCCTTTTTTGATTATAAATGATATACAATCTTCCAAAGAAATTACAAGGTATCTTTCAATATTGACCAGATGGTTTGATTATAACGATACCTTTTTGGCAAAAGAGTGGGCACATCCATCTGATAATATTGGAACAGCATTTGGTTACTTTTTTAACCACAAAGACAAAAATCTATCACAATTTCTTCAATCGATAATCCAAATGTATGAGATACAAGGGTGCTTAGCATTGGGTACCTCCTTAAACGAAAAAGGTTATGACCATGTCTTTTATGTCAAACTTGCATCGGGAGTAGTATTTTCGTCTTTAATATCAAATCAAAATAAAGAATCAATATCAAGAACAGTAAATAATATTTTACAAGATGGCGTCAATTTAAGATCCTATAGACAAGCGCCAAATGTTGGAAAAAGAAAAAGCTGGGCTGCAGGTGATGCTGCATCCAGAGGTATTGAGATTGCTGAAATAAGTGAGTTTCCTGATAATATTTACGCAAATATACAAGATGATCAGATTTGGGGATTCAATAAAGTTTTTTTAGATGACGATATTTTATCCTTTGGTAAAGAACTTGATGATTGGGTAATTCAAAACATTCTATTTAAGGTCTTGTATCCAGCAGAGTTTCATGGACAATCTGCAGTTGAGGCATCTTTTCAATTATCTGATTTATTTCATGAAAAAGAGAAAGATATCAAGGAAATAATTATTGAAACGCATGAGCCAGCATTGAGAATTATTAGTAATAAAAAGGAACTTAATAATTCTTCAGATAGAGATCACTCTCTTGAATATATGGTATCTGCCGCTCTAATTTTTAAAGATTTAACCTCGGAAACTTATAGTGATAATTTTCATGGTTTAAACCAAGTAAACTCTTTGAGAAAGATGATAAAAGTTCATGAAAATAAAGACTTTACAAAAAATTATTATGACATTGCTAAACGACATATTTCAAATGAGATTTATTTTAAATATAACGATGGCTCATTTTCTGATAAAGTAAAAATTGAAACTCCTATTGGTCATCCAGATAGAAGGGTTGAGGCTATACCCTTATTGAAAAATAAATTTGTAAATAATGTTAAAAATTACTTTACAGATAAAAAAGCTGAAAATTTATGGGAAAACATATTACAAATCGATATAGAATCTGGCTTTAAAGAACTTTTAAATTTAATGGACAATGATTAAAGACATATATCTTTTAGTAGGTGGAGAAGCTACAAGACTTAGGCCTCTATCAGAAGGTATCCCTAAAGCATTACTTACGATAAAGGGAAGACTACTCATAGATTTAATTCTTGAGAATTTGGAAGAATCAAATTTAGATATCATAAATTTAATTTGTTCAATAAAGCATGAAAGTTATTGGTTAGATTACAAAAAAAATTCTAGATATAAAGTGAATTTACATTTTGAAAATGAAAAATTAGATACGGGTGGATATGTAATTCAGAATATAGAACATTTTGATGATAAATTTTTGTGTATGAACGGAGATTTACTCATTGATATGAATTTTGAATCGTTCCTGAAAGTGGCAAATGACTCGAAAAATTCAACTATCTGTTCAATACCCGTTGAAGATCCATCAAGATATGGCGTACTTGAGTTGGAAGGTACAAAAATAATAAACTTTATTGAGAAGCCAAAAGATATGAAATATGGAAACAATATAAGCCTAGGAGTCTATTGTTTTCACAAAAAAGATATCAGAGAAATCAAAAACAATTTGGAGGTACCCTGTTCTTTTGAGAAAAATGTATTTCCTGAATTAGCGAAAAACAATTTATTGGATTGTTTTAATGTAAATGGAAATATGTTAGATGTAGGAACAAGAGAGTCGTATATATATGCTCATACAGAAAATCAAACTAATTGGATTTCTGAATCAGCGACCATCGGAAAAGACACTGTGATAGAGAATAGCGTTATATTAGGTTCAAGTTCGATTGGAAACAATGTTCAAGTTAATAATTCAATAATCTGCAGTGAAGCGATAATTGAAGATGAGGCAGTCATAAATGACGAAATTTTTAAATCATGAAATATAAAAAAGCATTAGTAACAGGTGGAGCTGGATTTATTGGCTCACATTTAGTAGAGGAATTATTGAAAAACAAGGTAAGAGTTTTAGTTATTGATAATTTATTGACAGGAAAAAAAACAAATTTAGACAGATTAGAAAACGTAGACGTAATCTATGATGACCTTGGGTCGAATGAATCAATAAAAGAAATTGAAAAATTTAATCCTGAAATTTGTTTTCATTTAGCAGCACAATCTTCAGTTGTAATTTCTGTAGAAGATCCATTACTAGATTTTGAACATAATCTTTTACAGCCTATTAAATTAATACAAACACTGATAAGTACAGATTGTAAGAAGTTTGTTTTTAGCTCTTCTGGAGGAACAATATTTGGTGAACCTAATATAATTCCAACTTCTGAAGAAGACTTTGCAGGTGAGCCAGTTTCTCCTTATGGTGTAGCAAAAAAAAATCTTAATGACTTTATAAAATTGATGTTAGAAAATGAAAAAATGTCATACTCAATTTTGAATTTATCAAATGTTTATGGTCCACGTCAAGACCCTCACGGAGAAGCAGGAGTAATGTCAATATTTACTGGAAAAATGCTAAATAATGAAAAACCAATTATTTATGGTGATGGAAACCAAACAAGAGATTATGTATATGTTGCGGATGTTGTGAGTGCATTAATTAAATCATCTGAAAATGACAATGATTTATTTTTAAATATAGGAACAGGTGTTGAAACATCTGTTAATGAGTTGGTGTCACTAATCGCAACAAAAACTTCATGGGAAGGAGAAGCTGATTACAAACCTCAGAGAGATGGAGAATTGCTGAGAAGTGTTTTAAATAACAACAAAGCGAAGCAAAGTTTGGATTGGGAACCAGAGTATGATTTAAATAAAGGTATTGAAGAATTAGTAGATTGGTTTAAGAGTGAGTAAAAAATATTTTTACCTGATCTTTATAATTCTAATTTCTTGTACAGTGCCAGATGACTCGTCAGTTCAAGATACAATCACCACAATAGAGTCTCAAGAAACTTCAACAACAACTACTGTTGCACCATCTACAACTACAACAATTGCAGACACTACAACTACAACAATTGCAGACACTACAACTACAACAATTGCAGACACTGCAACTACAGAACCTCAAGAGACAACTACAGAATCT
>CACKZW010000015.1 GCA_902604835.1 uncultured Candidatus Actinomarina sp. | reverse complement strand
TTTATAATAATGATTGGACTATTTGGGAAAATAAAAATAACTCTGTGTGCGTAGAGCCTTGTAATGAAGCTTGTAAACATTATGAATTAATTGACGAAGACATTAACCTTCTAAAGACGTTAGGTATTAAGGCATTCAGATTTTCTATTGAATGGAGTAGGATCGAACCCACTCAGGGTATTTACAATGACGATGAAATAAAACATTATGTTGATAAAGCTAACAAATTGATATCAAATGATATTACACCGATAATTACATTCCACCATTTTACAACTCCTGAATGGTTGTATAACCAAGGTTCATGGTTAAACCCAAATTCTGACGATTATTTTAATAATTATGTTGAAAAATTAATGCAAGCATTACCAGAGGAAATTGTTTATTTTAATACAATTAACGAACCAGGAATATTTGCGTTTTTTGGATATTTCTCAACAAATAAATTTCCACCTGGCATAGCTAATGAATCAAAATTTATAAATGCATCAGAAAATATTATGTCTGCACATAAAAAAGCACTTAAAACGATAAAACAATATAACTCAAATGCAAAAGTTGGAATGACACATGCTTTACAAGAATGGGAAGACGATGATGATAATAAACTTAAGGAGTATTTAAAATATCATCTTGAAGACAAGTTTCTTGAAGCCTCATTAGATGATGATTTTATTGGATTGCAAACTTATACTATTGTCAGATATCCAAAAAGTATTCTTTTAAAATTATTCAGTCCACTATTACTTAACATTGGAATAATAAGAAAATTTCTATTACCAAGAATCATTCAAATATTTGCAGGAAGAAATGGTGCTATTACAAAAGAAACAAGAACTACAAAAATGGGATACGAATACAGACCAGATGCAGTTTTGTACAACTTAAAAAGGCTTAATAAAAAATTTCCAGATAAAGAAATCTTTATTACAGAAAATGGTATTGCTACTGATAATGACGTAGAGAGAATTGAATTTGTTACATCTGTTCTTAAGGATGTACACAAGTTTGAGTCTGAAAATTCAAATATTATCGGCTATTTGTACTGGTCATTACTTGATAATTTTGAATGGGATCTCGGATATCAAATGAATTTTGGCTTAGTAGAAGTAGATAGAGAAACTTACGAACGCATTCCTCATAGATCAGCAGAATGGTTTGGCAAGATTTCATCCTCAAATATTTTATCTATTACTTAAATTTCTTATAGAATATTAATTATGGTTTATATTGTCGCTGGTGCAACAGGTGTTGTTGGTACGGCTATATCTAAGGAATTAGCTTCTGAAAATGAAGTATTAATTATTGGAAGAGATGAGGAAAAATTATCAGCCCTATCCAAAGAAATTGATTCGGAATATTCTGTAATTGATCTTCATAACACTATTGAACAAAGAGAATTCAGCAAGATAGTTCCGGAAGACAAAGAAATTAAGGGATTAGTTAATTGCATTGGATCGATACTAATCAAACCTTTACATGGAACTAAAATAGAGGAATTTGATGAAGTAATTAAAGTTAATCTATTTTCTAGTTATTACTTACTTAGCTCTTTTGCACGCAGAATGAAAAATGGTTCAGCAATATTCTTCTCTTCCGTTGCTGGCACTAAAGGTTTATCAAATCATGAAGCAATAGCTGCTGCTAAAGCAGGTTTAGAGGGAATGGCAAGATCCGCAGCTGCTTCATATGCAAAAGACAATTTACGTGTAAATGTTATAGCCCCAGGCTTATTAGATTCAAATATGAGTCAAAGGTTGCTTGCTACCGATCAAGCAAGAGAGCTGTCAAAATCAATGTACCCTATTCCAAAAATAGGAGATTTTAATGATATACTTCCTGTTGTAAAATGGTTATTATCAGATGACTCAAAATGGGTTACTGGTCAAACTATACATGTTGATGGGGGGCTATCAACGGTAAAACCGAGGTAGGTATATATGTCAGATATAAAATATTTAGAGACACATGAGTGGTACTTAATTAACGAAGAAGTAATAACTGTAGGTATTTCAGATTTTGCTCAAAATGAACTTGGAGATATTGTTTACGTTACACTTCCTGAAGTAGGACAAACTTTTGAAAAAGGTGCTCCAGTTGTTGAGGTCGAAGCTACTAAAACTGTTGCTGAAGCATATGCACCGATGGATTGTACAATTACAGAGGTTAATTCACAATTAGAAACTGAACCAGAAACAATCAATAATGATCCTTGTGGAGATGGTTGGATGTTTAAAGCAAAAGTCAATGCTGTTGATGATTCAGGAATGTCTTATCAGGAGTATGAAACTTTTGTATCTTAATGGATAAAAGAACAACTCAGCTTCATTCATATCACGAATCTAAAAATGCCAAATTTATTGATTTCGGTGATTGGTCTATGCCTTTCTCATATGAAGGTACATTAAAAGAACATGATGTTGTTAGAAATTCCTCTGGTTTCTTTGACGTATCTCATATGGGACGTTTAGAAATTGATTATTCAGAACTAGATAAGATATCTTCGTTAATTTGTTCTGACTTAATAAATATACCGATGAACAAAGCATTATATTCTATTTTTACGAATGAAAATGGTAATGCTTTAGATGATGTAATTTTTTGGAAATTTGAAGATAAAATCATTTTGATTCCTAATGCTTCAAATGCATTTAAAATTAAATCACATTTAGTTGACCACAAGGTTGATTTTATTGATAAATCATTAGAGACTGTTTTGATAGCTGTTCAGGGACCCAAAACAATCGAACTTATTAATGATAGATTTGAAATTCCTGAAAAGTTCAGTACAGCAAAATCAGATAACTTTATGTATGCTCGAACTGGTTATACAGGAGAAGATGGTATTGAAATTATGGCAAGTAATGCTGAGGCAGAATCTCTTATTAGTTTTCTTATCGAAAAAGGTATAAAACCATGTGGATTAGGTTCAAGAGATACACTTAGACTTGAAGCATCACTTCCATTGTATGGTTTTGAATTGACTGAAGATATTACACCCGTTGAAGCCTCATTGTCTTGGACAATTACAAACGAACATAATTTTTTAGGTTCAGACAGAATAAAATCACAACTACAGGATGGAAATCATAAAATTTTAAAGAAATTTACTATTGAATCTAGAAAAATTGCAAGAACTGAGACAATTGGTATGTCAGGTGATATTAAAGGAGTTGTTACCTCTGGCAATTTTTCGCCCATATTAAATAAAAGTATTGGATTTATTCTTTTTGAAAATAAGCCTCCTCAGAATTTAATAGAGTTTGATATTCGTGGTAATTTAATAGAAGGAAATATAGTAAATAAGAGGTTTTTGAGCTGATGTTCGTACCACATTCAGAACTTGATTTAAAAAAAATGTTTGATGAGTTAAGTATTAACTCACTGGATGATCTATTCACCCACATACCGGATGCTTTGCTTCTTGAAAATGGTCTTGATTTACCAGAGTCTTTATCAGAACTTGAATCAATTGATTACTTTAATGATATCGCTGCACGTAACAAGTCTGATTTAGTGTGTTTTGCTGGGGGAGGTCATTATGATGTTTATTTACCTCAAACTGTTAAATCATTAACAATGAGACCTGAGTTTATGACTTCTTATACCCCTTATCAAGCTGAAATTTCACAAGGGATTCTTCAAGTATTATTTGAATTTCAATCATTAGTCTGTGATCTGACAGATATGGAATTAGCGAATGCATCGTTATATGATGGTGCAACCTCAATCGCAGAAGCAATTTCTGTAGCAATTAATAAAACTAAACGTGATGGTGTAACAATTTCTTCAGGTTTAAACCCGAACAGCAAAGAGGTTATAAATACTTTGATTGATAAAAATAAATTTAATTTAAATTATGTTGAGTTGGATAATTATTTATTTCCTTCTGATTATGATTTTGATGATTCACAAGCAGCATTTGTTGTTTCTTATCCTCATTATGAAGGTTCTTGCCAAGATCTTACTGAATTAGTGTCAAAAGCAAAAGATAAAGGAATTGTAACAATTTGTTATGTAGATCCTTCTATGCTGGGAGTTCTTACAACACCTGGACAAATGGGCTTTGATATTATAGTTGCCGAAGGTCAATCCCTTGGCTCCCCATTATCATTTGGTGGTCCTACAGTTGGATGGTTTGCAACTAAAAAAGAATTTGCCCGTTTAGTTCCAGGACGTTTAATTGGTGAGTCAAGAGATAAAGATGGTAATAAATCATATGTAATGACTTTAAGAGCAAGGGAACAAGATATTCGCAGGGAAAAAGCATCATCAAATATTTGTACAAATCAAACACTAAATGCAATCGGATCTGCGATTCATCTTTCATGGCTTGGGCCAGAGGGTTTATATGATATGGGATATCACTCAATACAAAAAGCCAACTACATGAAAAAATCTTTAATTAAGAGTGGTTATGTTATTCCTAATGATGACTCAAGCTTAAGAGAGTTTTTATTAGAAGTTAGAACTAATGCATCTGAAGTTATTAATAAAATGGGAGAAAAAGGATTTTTAGCAGGTATCTATTACGATGACAATCATGTATTAGTAGCAGTTACTGAGAAAAGAAAAAAAACAGAGATTGACGATTATATATTAGCTCTTCAGGAGGTAGACAATGGTTAGTGGTGGTAACGCTAGTTCACTTCCATTAGTTGGGGGTAAACCTGAACCAACTATAAAAGAATTATCGAGTCCAGGAAGAAGGGCATCTAACTTTCCAAAATTAGACGTACCTGAAGTCAAAATTAATCATGAATCGTTAAAAAAAGAAAAAGCAAGATTACCAGAAGTTTCAGAGCACGATTTAGTTATGCATTACTCTAGGTTAGCCCATAGAAATTTTGCGGTTGACTTAGGATTCTATCCACTTGGATCTTGTACGATGAAATATAATCCAAGATTTGCTGACTCTATTGCTTCTGATTCTAGATTTGCAAATATGCATCCTTCTATGCCAGAAGAATTTACTCAGGGATGTTTAAAAGTTATGTATGAAATTGGTAATTACTTATGCGAGATTACCGGAATGGATTATGCAAGTTTTCAGCCACCAGCAGGTGCCTCTGGTGAATTAACTGGATTACTTATCATCAAAAAATATTTAGAAATTAATAATCTTACGAACAAAACAGAAATTATAGTTCCTGACTCTGCACATGGTACTAATCCTGCATCTGCACGTATGGCAGGATTTACTGTTGTTGAGGTTGAAACAGATGAAAGAGGAATGGTAAATATTGAGAAATTAAAAGAAATAGTAAATGAAAATACTGCTGGCTTGATGTTAACTAACCCTAATACTGGAGGCCTATTTGAAGAGGAAATTTTAACTATTTCACAAATCATACACAATGCTGGTGGGCTACTTTATTATGATGGAGCTAATTTAAACGCAATTGTAGGTACATCAAGACCAGGAGATATGGGTTTTGATATAGTTCATTCAAATCTTCATAAAACATTTGCGACTCCTCATGGTGGTGGAGGTCCAGGATCTGGACCGGTTGCTGTAAAAGAATTTTTAAAAGAATACCTACCAGGACCAATCGCTGAGAATAAAGACAGAAAATATAATTGGTACCAACCTGAAAATAGTATTGGCAGAATGCATGGATATCATGGTAACTTTTTAGTTACTTTGAGAGCACTTGTATACATGAAACTTCTTGGAAAAGAAGGATTAGATACCTTAGGTGCTTATGCTGTACTAAATGCAAGGTATCTTAGCTCCAAAGTTTCTAAAATTATTCCTTTAGCTTACGATGAACCATGTATGCATGAATTTGTAACTTCTGTTAAAGACTTAAAGAAATCTCATAAGATAAAAGCATATGATGTGGGCAAAGCACTCTTAGATAAAGGTTTTCATTCACCAACAATTTATTTTCCATTAATTGTCCCTGAGGCCCTAATGTTTGAGCCTACAGAAACACAATCTAAAGAGACGCTAGATGATCTAGCTGATAGTTTAAAGATAATTATTGCCGACTTACAACAGGAGGATATAGTTCTTGAGGATTATCCAAAAAACTTACCTGTAGGAAGACCAAATGAACTTATTCCTGCTAAATTTTTAACTGTTAACTGGGGAGATTTTGAACTTCTTGAAATAACTGAATAATATGTAAGTATGTCCCTTACAAAATTAGATATAGATAGATACATAACTACCTTAAGGACAAATTCTAGAGAATTTAATAATATTTCAGATTTACAACTTTCTTCTATGCTTGAAGAGGTTATTTCAAATATAAAAGAAGTTGCATATTTTTGGTCTACTGTGTGTTCTGATAATAAAGGAACATCAAAAACTCCTGCTGAAGGTGAGGAATGGTTAGGTGGGCCCTTTGCAGCTGTTTTGGCAACACAATATTATATTGACACCCTTCAATCGAATGAGGATCTTTCCTTAAAATCTTACAACAAAGAGGAAAACAGTTATAAAGTATTTCCTAATAAATTTATAGAAAAATTAACTTTTCCATTTATAGACGCAAAGGTTTATTTCAATAGATCCATGTCATTTGATGATATTAATAAGTTTAGAGGCTTTTCAAAGCGTTATGATATAGATCCCTCTATAACATTAGTTCTAGGTGCTGGAAATTTTTCTTCAATTCCTTACCTCGATGTTCTATATCATCTCATAACACGTAGATCTGTAATATTACTTAAATTAAATCCAGTTAATGAATACTTAAAACCAGTTTTTGAAAAAGTCTTTCAAAATTTTATTGAAAGAGGATATGTAATCGTATCTACAGGGAACATAAATGAATCAAAATATATGGCTAATCACCCAGGAGTTAATCATATTCATTTAACTGGCTCTGATAAAACTTTTGAGGATATTGTTTATGGTAGGCAACTAAATGACAAAGAAAAGAAGTTAAAAAGTTTACCAAAATCAAATACTAAAAATATTACATCTGAACTTGGCAATGTTACACCATTTATTGTTCATCCTGGGAATTGGACTACATCAGATATCAAATATCAGGCTCGAAAAATAGTTACTGGAAAACTTAATAATAATGGTTTTAATTGTATTGCAGCTCAAGTGGTAGTGCTTCCTGATGGTTGGGGACAAACTGATACATTAATCAAATACATTAAATTTTATATGAATAAAGCAAGGGATAGGAAAGCCTATTATCCAGAAAGTATCGAAAGACTTAATAAGTTAGAGAAAGATAAATCTTATGAAAGAGTTAATAATTTAAGTTGTGTAACACCACATTTAACACGAGAAATTAAAGCGTATAATAAATATGAACTAGATGAGGTCTGGTCCTCAGCACTATACTTTAAACGCATTGATTATTCCTCAGGAGAAGATTACTCAAATAAAGCAATTGATTACTGCAATAAGGAATTATGGGGAAATCTTGGTGTATCAGTAATTATGAAAGATCATAATAGAAAACTCAACTCTCATATCTTAAAAAATTATATTGAAAAATTAGAATACGGAACCGTTGCTATTAACGAATGGGCCGCTATTGGATATATTATTCCTCAACTTCCATGGGGTGGATATCCCGGTAATAAAGACAACGACATACAAAGCGGGCAATCAATCGTGCATAATGCTTTGCTTTTTGAATCTCCTCTTAAAGGTGTAGTTGAAACAAAATTTCGAATATCTAGATTAATTGATCCACCTTGGTTTATAACTAATAAAAAATCAAGACGATTATTTAAAAATTTAACTTATTTTCAAATAAACAATTCAAAAATAAATTTACTTAAAGTAGGATTTTCAGCACTAGTATGATTGTATGAAAAAGATTGGTCTACTTTTCTTAATATTAACATTAGTTACGTGTTCATCTTCAAACGAATCATCTGAAGTTGTAGAGACCACTACAACTACAGAAGCTAAAATACCTGATAATGGTAATGAAGCAACCACAACTACATCTAATTCCGAATCAGAAGAAATTGTTGATAGTTACACATATGATAAAGAAAAAATGTCACCATTTACTGGTCTTGAATTATCACCTGAAATTTGGTTAAAAAGACCAAGAAGAGTTATCGCATTCAAAGTTGATAACAATTTAAACGCTAGACCACAATCTGGTTTACAAGAAGCAGATACTGTTATGGAAATTCTTGTTGAAGGTGGTATGACAAGATTTTTAGCATTCTACATGGATAAGGCAAGTACTTACGTTGGACCAATACGTTCTGCACGTCCTACTGATCCAAATTTGGTCAGACCTTATGGAGGCATTCTTGTTGTATCAGGTGCTACTGCGGGTTTAATTCCTGCTATTAGAGATCTTGGGGTTCCAGTATTAGAAGAAGTATCTGCTCCAACTATGTTCCGTATAGCAAATAGAAAAGCGCCACATAATTTGTACGCCGATACAGAATTGGTAAGAGAATATATTGACGCAAGAGGATTTCTGTTTAATCAAGATGTAAATCCTTTATATGATTTTGGTAATGATCAATCGAATTGGGTAACAGGTGCTAATAGAGTAACTGTAAAATATAGCGATTTCACTACTGTTATTTGGAAAATGGATAATGATCAGTACAGTAGATTTATAGTTGATGGTTATTCTCCTGAAGAAGAAGCTGTAGCTCATAATTTTATAACAAGAGATGGTTATTCAGATATATTGCAAATACCAACAGTTGTCGTAATACAAGGTCCTTTATACAACGATGAAGTTACAACATTACCAAGTGTCCTTACTGTAGGAATTGGACCTGTTACAATTTTTCACGATGGTGAATATATTGAAGGAACGTGGAGAAGGAATGATATAACAGAACCCTTTGAGTTTTTAGATAACAATCAAGAAAAAATACAAGTACCACCGAGCAAACAATGGATTCATATCTTGCCCCTAAATGGTGAGATTATTTGGTCTGAAAATTAATTATTAACAATTAATTTACAATTTAATTTATTAATATAAATCTACAGGGTTATTTATGCATAAAAAATTACATAAAGATTTATATAGTAAAAGAAATTTACAAAGATCATCTCTTCAGCCATTAAATAATAAAGACAAAATCACAATTGTTGAAGATAGTCAAGAAGTTATAGAGGCTACGGATAAGAATAAGTCAAATTTATTTAAATATATTGGTTCTATTTTTATTATTTCTTTGTCATTATTTGGCATAACTCAATTTTCAAATGACGATAATTTAGAAGTGACTAATGATCAAAATATACATATTTCTGATATTGAAATTATTTCTAATACAACAACTTCTACAATATTAACAACAACTACTATTCCTGTAACGACTACAAGCACTACAACTACAATTCCTATAGTCGTCAATAATATTGCAGATGCACAATCTCAACTGTTTAACCTTGGTTTATATGATGCTGAAATTGATGGTAAAAATAATTCATTAACCATAAGTGCAATAAAAGAATTTCAAAAGTTAACAGGCTTAGTAGTTGATGGTATTTTAGGCCCAAATACTAAAGCTGCACTTGAAAAAGGTGAGGAATCGTACTTAAACATAGGCGGTGCTGAAATTGATGTTATAAATGAAAACAATTATTCAAAAGATATAGAGATTGCACAACAACTTTTATCTGATTTAGATTTATACAACGGAGCAATTGATGGCATTAACGGCAATCAAACAAAAAGTGCAATTAAAGAATTTCAAAAGTTAACAGGCTTAGTAGTTGATGGTATTTTAGGCCCAAATACTAAAGCTGCACTTGAAAAAGGTGAGGAATCTTATGTAGAAATTGCTACTAATGAACCTTTATCGTCAACAAGTAGCAATGGTGTGTTAACTGTTGATTTAAGAAATTATAACCCAAATGCACCATGCATAAATGGGTATGTTAATGAATCTCAGATCTGGGTTCCTGACCCTTGTTTTTACCCTGTTTTTGTATTTAGATATGGTCAAATAGCACAAGTTAATTCACAAGCTGAGTTAGATGCATATATAAATCAGAATTGGTCTTTAACTAAGGAAAAGACTTATACATCACTTGGTTCAGTACCGACACAAAATTATACAACAGGTGTTAATTCTCCTGTAAACGGATTACCCATGCCACCAGGTGCGAATAATTCAATAGTTATAGGAATTAAAAATGATAATAACGTGAATGCAAGGCCTCAATCAGGTCCTCAAAATGCAGATGCTGTTGTCGAAGTATTAGTAGAGGGTGGTATGACAAGATTTATTAATATTTTTTATCAAAGTGATACTGTATATCATGGGCCAATTCGTTCAGCAAGACCAACAGATCCTACGGTTCTTAGACCATTGGGAGGTGTGTTAGTTGCTAGTGGTGCTACCGGAGGTTTAATACCTGAAATAGTTGATATGGGAGTTCCTGTTATAACAGATAGAAGACCTGATTATTTTAGAATTTCTTCAAGAAATGCTCCACACAATTTATATGCTGATACTACTAAATTAAAATCAACAGCTATTAGTCGTGGTTATAAAAAGACAAGCAATCCTCAACCATTATTTCCTTGGGGAGATCCTTCACTATCTAACTGGAGTATTAACAATTACTTAACTCTTACATTTTCAGGATATACATCGACTACTTGGACTTGGAATGGTTTTAAATACATTCGTAGCTATTATGACGCATACAAAAATCAAAAAACAGATAACGTTCACTATTGGGCTGATCAAAATGGAAATACTGCTCAAATTTCAACAGATACTGTCATTGCATTATTTTGTGAACCATATATACATCCTCTTCAATTGCCATCAGTAAAAACAGTTGGGGAAGGACGAGCGATTATATTACATGGTGGCAAATTATTAGATGCTAAATGGAAACGAGGATCTAATTTAGATCCTTTTCATATAGTTGATAGCAACAACAACATATTGTATGTTCCTAAAGGAAAAGTTTGGATTTCTCTCGTTCCAAACACCAAAAATCCTTCTTTTGGGTAAATAACTTTACTTTTAAGAAACGTTCATGGTATTCTAAGAGTGCGTTTCAATTAAGTGTGATACGCAGCCCTGTTGGGAAGCCTCCTTTTTGGGGGCTTCCGTTTTTTTTATATCTTTTGAGAAAGAATTTCTAAGGAATTACCCCAAACTATATCAGGGACATACGCAATAATATAAGCACACTCTATAGATTTAAATTCATCGATTGTATCAAAGACTTTATCAACTGTACCTACTAGTGGCTTATTGATGTACATTTCTTTTGGGATTCCGGTTACCTTTGTGATTTTATTTAGTTTATTGTTTAGATCTTTTTGATTTTCTCCAATAACTACATTTGTGTGTAGTGTTTTTTTAATTTCCGAATATTCTCTGTTTTGTTGTTCGCAATGTTCTTTAAGAATTTCTGACTTATGAATAAAACCATTAATATCTACATCCCAGTTTCCATAGTCACCATATTTAGCAAGTAATTTTAGAGTTACTTTTTCCCCGCCACCGCACACCCATAAAGGTGGATAAGGTTTTTGAAGTGGTTTTGGTTGATTTATTGCATTAGTAATTGAATAGTATTCACCTTCAAAACTAGCTTTATCTTTTGTGTTCATGGCAATATAAATTTGTAATGCTTCTTCAAGCATTTTTAACCGTACACCAGCACTAGGATATTCATATCCGTACGCCTTGTACTCTTGATCATACCAACCGGCACCTATAGCAAATTCCAATCTTCCACCTGACATGGAATCAATAGTTGATGCTACTTTCGTTAAATAAGCTGGATTTCGATATGAGTTACATGTACACATTTGTCCAATTCTTACTGAATCTGTTACTTGAGATAATGCAGCCATTAAAGACCAACATTCAAAAGTTGGGTCTTGAGTAGGGGACGGCACAGTATGAAAATGATCATATACCCATACTGACTCATAATTTAGGTCTTCAATATCCTTAGATGCTTTTAAAATAGTATCCCATTGGTTTTCTGGTGGAATACCGTTTAAATCCATCCTCCAGCCTTGAGGTATCATTGCTCCTATTTTCATTTTTTGTTCATCCTTTTTAATATTTCAAGTAAGTCATTTATGTTTTCTCTTTTAGGTCTTTTTTTATATATATAAAATAAATATATTAGTAAAGAAATTAAGAAAAATAATGTTATACCAGAAGTTGCAAGAATTGTTAACGCTTTACTTTTGCATGTTCTCCAATTAGCTTTTAAATCATCAGTAACTTCAGTTATATTTGTGTTTAAAACCGTATAAATATCACCACACACAATTTCATATTTTCTAAATTCTTGTAAAGATATAGCGTTATATTTAATCGTTACTGTAGAAAATATGTTTACTAAAACCGTAATTATTAACAGAATAATTAAGCGAATTGGAAATTTTATATTAAACATAACCTATATAGACTTTAACAAATGGAAAAAATAATAATCTATAAAGACCAACTGTCTCGTATGCGTTCTATGAATAGATACTATCATGACCAATTTTTAATTGATGTAAGAGTGCTTTTTATACTTAATACCGTATTTATCTTTTTATCATTAGGTAATTCAAATGCACTTTACTTGATTCCTTTAATTTCTTTATTTGGGTCAGTTATCTTGAGTTTTCATGCTTACTTTCTAATATTTTCACGCCAGTACACCGAATTTATTGAAAAAAGAATTAACAACGAATATGACGAAGAAATTCTAATTGCACATGAATTAGAAAATGAATATTTTTTCCCTATAAATCAGAAGAAAATTGTAGTGGCTGTACTTAATAAAGGATTTACATGGTTCAGTTTTGTCACTTTGTTCATAACCTTTTATGGTGTATCAACTTACGCATGGTCAGTAATGAAGATGTTTAATAATAATATGAATAGTAATTTTATTTATTTTATTCTTTTTATAACTCTAGTTACACTGTCTGTAGGTTTCTGGTGGTTTTTATCTGGAACTGGTGAAAAAAGATTAGAAAAGGTTTTTGCAAAATATGGATAATAATTTCTTAGATGGGACTTTTGATCCATTCATTGGTCATGAAATAATCGAGATAAAGGAAAATTATGTTAAAAGTTCACTTGAAGTAAAAGATTTTCATAAACAACCACTGGGAATGGTTCATGGGGGAGTTATTGATACCATGGCAGAAGCTGCTATTTCATATGCAGCATATTTTTCTCAGGAAGGTACATGGGTTGGTGTAAATAACAACACTGATTTTATTAAAGGAATAACTGAAGGAGTAATTATTTGCGAGGCTACACCTATAAAATTAGGTAAACGTTCACAAATTTGGGAAGCTAAGCTTTACAATAACGAAATTGAATGTGCTCGATCCACTGTAAGATTAACTAATATTGATAGATCATGAAAAAGCTAATAATATTTTCTATGTTATTATTAAGTTTCTGCGGTGGAGAAGCCGTTGAAGATGAAATCGTACAAACAACGGAGGTAACAGAAATGACTTATGATAAAACTTATACATCAACACCAGCGATGTCTATTGATGTAAATTCTAAATATACAGCTGAACTAGAAACTTCTTTAGGAAATATAGTTATTGAACTTTTTACTGAAACATCTCCAATTACTGTTAATAATTTTATTAATTTATCAAACGATGGTTACTACAACGATGTAATTTTCCATCGAGTAATAAAAGGTTTTATGATTCAAGGAGGTGATCCAAGCGGAACTGGTCATGGTGATATGGGTAAGTATCCTGGTTACGATTTTGAAGATGAGCTTGATAATCCTATGAACTACGAAAAAGGTATTGTAGCAATGGCCAATAGAGGTCCCAATACAAATGGAAGTCAGTTTTTTATAATGCATGAGGATTATCCTTTACCATATCAATACACAATCTTTGGCAAGGTATTAAGTGGCCTTGATGTTGTTGATGCTATAGGTAACGTTCAAACTGGTGAAAACGATAAACCAAATGAAGATGTCGTGATTTTAAATATTAAAATTACAAATGGTTAAGTACTTTTAAAGCCTTATTTGTTAAAATTCCACCAGCTAAACCTACTTTATTATCTATTCCTAATGTTTCACCTCTTGCTCTCAAATAAGGTACTAGCGTTGATCCTGAAAGTATTAAGAATATAAAAAATAAATGAGTATCTGATTCTGTAAATTTAATAGCAACAACACTCCAAATAAAAAGTTCACCAATTCTATCGATAAATGAGTCAATTAATGCTCCTTTATCCGACATAGTATTTGTTTTTCTAGCTAATGGTCCATCAAGACCATCAATAGCACTGCCAAGAAAAATAACAATGGCACCTAAAGTTTTAAGGTCTATAAATAATAAATAACATCCTAGGGTTACGACTAACAAACCAATTATTGAAAGTACATTAGGTTTTATACCAATGAATATACATAATTTAATAAAAGGTGAAGCAAACTTTTCAGAATGCTCCTTTAAATACTTCTCAAGCATCTAATACATCTTCTGTGTAAACATCATTTATTAAATCAAGACTATAAGCATTTATTTCAACAATTGATTTTAACTTGGGAGGATTTTCGTGGCTATAAACTATCACTGTCCAAACAGGATTTAAAAATAAAGGCTTTAATTTAAATTCAAAAGTTAAAGCAATAGAGTAATAACCAATTGAATGTGTAATGATATTTTCAAGATGTTCAATAATAGAATTTTGATTTAATGAAATTCGATTATCAATTAAATATATGAATATGGCAACCAAAAACAATATTAAGGACGTAGTAGCAAAATTAATCCAGTCTATAAAATAATTAAGTAATAAATTTAAGAATGCGATTACAGACACTAAGTGACCAAATCTTCTACGACGAATTGGATCGGGAATAACATAACTACCAACAGCTAGAGAATTTAAATCATCTGGTACATTCTGTTTTTGAACATCCTCCTCATTAATATTGATTCCCTCAGCCATTAGAGCTTAAACTTCGGAACTTTTATAACATTTTTAATTTGTTTAATTCCATCTTCTAGCTTGATATCTTTTTGATTATCTTGATTATGAATATTTAACGCCATTGTTTGCGAACTAACATCTTTTTCTCCAATGATTATTGATATCGGTACTTTTTGTTTAGTTGAGTCGTGAATTTTTTCGCCTAAGCGTATTGATCTATCATCAATTTCAAGTCTTACATTTTTCAATGATTTTACTATGTCCTCTACATAATTCGTTACTTCACCGATAGTCAATATTTTTACTTGAACTGGGGCAAGCCAACCTGGGAAATGTCCAGCATAATTTTCAATTAATATCCCAGTAAATCTTTCTATGGAGCCCAATAATGCCCTATGAATCATTACTGGTCTAATTCGTTTGTTATTTGAATCTACGTATTGTAAATCAAAGTTGTCTGGCTGTGAAAAATCTACTTGTATAGTTGATAATTGCCATCTTCTACCTATTGCGTCCTTTACATGAAGGTCTATTTTTGGTCCGTAAAAAGCTCCCTCTCCATGAGCAGTTACATAAGATATATTCTGATTGTCTAATGCTGAAGCCAAACTATTAGTTGCCATCACCCAGTCATCGTCATTTCCAATAGATTTTTCCGGTCTAGTTGATAAATCAGCTTCAATTGAATCAAATCCAAAAGCATTTAGTAGTTTTATTGAAAATGTTAAGAGATTTAAGATCTCTTCTTCAATTTGATCATTAGTACAAAAAATGTGTGCATCGTCTTGCGTAAAACCTCTTGCTCTTAACAGTCCATGAAGAACTCCTGTCTTTTCATATCTATAAACAGAACCAAGTTCAAAAAACCTTAATGGTAACTCTTTGTATGATCGTATATCACTTTTATAAATTAAAATATGAAAAGGACAATTCATTGGCTTTAAGTAGTATTCATCATCTTCATTATCTTCATTTTTCAATGGTGGGTACATTCCTTCTTTGTAATAATCAAGATGACCCGAAGTTTCCCAAAGGACTGAACGTCCAATGTGTGGAGTATATGCATACTCATAACCATTATCTGCATGAGCTTTTTTTGAATAATCTTCAATATTTTGTCTTAGGATTGACCCTTTAGGTTTCCATAAAAACTGACCTGGCCCTATTTCGTCAGTATTAACAAACAAATCTAATTCATTACCTAGTTTTCTATGATCTCTTTTTTCAGCTTCTTTTTGACGAGTTAAATAATTATCTAAATCTTCTTTAGAGAACCATGCAGTACCATAAATTCTTTGAAGTTGAGGATTTGTTTCTATCCCACGCCAATAGGCCCCAGCTAATTTAGTTAACTTAAAATGGATTATTTGGCTTGTACTTGAAACATGAGGTCCTTTACAAAGATCTTCAAAGTTATCATTCTTGTAAATTGATATATTATCCCCTTCGACACCCTCAGAAGGATCAGCAGTAGTAATTAATTCCTGTTTAAATTGCTGTTTTAAGAACTTATTTTTTGCATCATTAATTGATATCTCTTCACGAATAAAAAGTTGATTTGCTTTATTAATTCTTCTCATCTCATTTTCAATTGATGAAAGGTCACTTTCTTTAATATTTTCTTTAAAAAGAAAATCATAATAAAAGCCATCTTCTATAGGCGGTCCTACTGCGAATTCAGTTCCAGGAAATAGATTTAGTACCGCTTGAGCAAGAACATGGGCAGTTGAATGTCTCAATGTATCTAATGCATATTGGTCTTGTTTAGTATAAAT
>CACKZW010000014.1 GCA_902604835.1 uncultured Candidatus Actinomarina sp. | reverse complement strand
TAGGTATTTAGAGGAAAAAGCTTTGGGAACATTTAATCATTCACTAGTAGTTGGAACACTTGCGGACAGGGCAGCAAATCTCATTGGAGCAAATTCACAATTAGTAAGAGCTATGGCATATTTTCATGATTTAGGAAAAACTGAAAATCCTACAATGTTTGTTGAAAATCAATTTGGCTCAAGCAATCCACACGATAATTTAACTACCGACAATTCAGTACAAATTATAAGATCACATGTTCCAGATGGTGTTAGATTAGCTAAAAAATTTAAAATCCCTGAAGCTGTTTATAGAGGAATAATTGAACACCACGGAGATTCAGTAATGAGATATTTTTATGAGAAAGAAAAACAAATGAATCCAGATGTTTTAAAAGATGACTTCAGACATCTTGGACAAAAGCCAAGTTCAAAAGAAACTGTTATTTTAATGTTTGCAGACTCACTTGAAGCCGCATGCAGGGCAAGATTTCAGTATGAGGACGCTGACGACAAAAAAATTGCGAACTTAGTAAATGAAATTTTTAATGAAAAGATTAATGACGGGCAATTATTGGATGCTCCGATTACCTTTCAGGATCTTGAAAAAATAAAACAGTCATTTCAGGCAAGCCTTGAGGGCTTGTATCATCAAAGAGTTCTATATCCAGAATTTACAGATGACGAAGAAGAATAGATATTGATAATTCTTCTTAACGGATATTTTTATAATCACGAAAAAATTAAGGTCTCAATAGCTGTTAATGAATTTTCAAAAAAATTCAATATTTCAAAAAATTTTTATTTTACAGTTCATTCAATAAATGAAGATGAGTCTAAAAAAATCAATAAAAAAACATTCAATAAGAACTTTCCAACAGATGTTTTGTCTTTTCCCTTGTACAACAACATAGACTCCATCAAAAATTTAGATAAAAATATGTCAGAAGATATGGGTGATATGTTCGTTTGTCGTAATGTTATTAAAAAGAATGCCAAAATTTATAATAAAGATTTTTCTGAAGAACTACAATATATTGTAATTCATGGTCTTTTGCATTTAATAGGTTATTCACATAAAAAAAATGACAAATTGAAGATCTATGAAAAGGAACTTATGAAAAGAATTTGGAATGAATCTTAAGGATATAGATCTCAATCACATAGCCATAATAATGGATGGAAATGGCAGATGGGCTACAAACCAAGGGTTGGATAGAACAGCTGGACATGCAGCTGGTGAATTCTCTCTTTCTCGCTCAATAGATTGGTCCCTGGACAATAATCTAGAGTGGCTAACGGTGTTTGCTTTTTCAACAGAAAACTGGTCAAGGTCTAAAGAAGAGGTTGATTTTTTAATGTTTTTCAACAGAGATATATTAATCAGAAGGAGAGAAGAATTTAATGATAAAGGAGTAAAATTCCATTTTATTGGTGATTTAGCAGATGAAAGAATTCCTGATGAAAATAAAAGGTTAATGAGTGAGACGGAAGAAATAACAAAAAATAATTCGAATTTAAACCTTGTTTTTGCATTTAATTATGGATCAAGAAAAGAAATCTACGATGCTATAACAAAAGTAAGTAAAAATAATATTGATGCAATCAATGAAGAATCTTTTAGGTCTAACTTACTGCTTCCAGAAATGCCTGATCCTGATTTACTCATTCGTACCGCTGGTGAGAAGAGAGTTAGTAATTTTCTTCTCTATCAATTGAGCTACACTGAACTTATGTTTGTCGATACACTTTGGCCAGACTTTGATGAAAATCAATTAGATTTGGCTGTTAAAGAGTTTGAAAATCGAGTTAGAAAGTATGGAAATGCCTGAAGAAATATTTGATAAGGTTGTAAAAATTGCTCAAGCAAGAGGCTTTGTGTTCAATGCCTCATCTATATACGGTGGATTAAGAAGTTCTTATGATTATGGGCCACTTGGAGTACTTTTAAAAAATAATATTTCAAGCATGTGGTGGAGTAGTATAAACAGCCTTGATATTGAAATCTATCCAATAGATACTGCAATTATACAGTCAAGTGAAGTATGGAAGGCATCTGGCCATTTAGCTGAATTCACCGATCCAATGGTTGATCACAAACCTACTGGTGAAAGATTCAGGGCAGATCAAGTACCTAAGGATTTAAAAAAAGAAGATTTAACGGAGCCACGTCAATTTAACCTTATGTTTGAAACTAGTATTGGTCCAGTAGAAAATGAAAACTCAGCTGTTTATTTAAGACCTGAAACTGCACAAGGTATATTTGTAAACTTTGAGAATGTTTTACGTACTATGAGAGCAAAAATTCCATTTGGAATTGGAAATATTGGGAAGTCTTTTCGAAACGAAATCACACCCGGACAATTTATTTTTAGGACTAGGGAATTTGAACAAATGGAGATTGAATTCTTTTGTGATGAAAGTGAAGAGGATAAATGGTTTGATTACTGGGTTGAAAATAGACTTAATTGGTATAAAAATCTTGGTATTCCGGAGAAAAAATTAAGAATTAGAAATCATGAAAAATCTGAGCTTGCTCATTACGCAAAAAAAACATCAGATATTGAATTTGAATACCCATGGGGATGGGGTGAACTTGAAGGAATTGCTAATAGAGGTAATTTTGATTTAAATGCACATCAAGAAAGTAGTGGTAACGATTTAAAATACTTTGATCCGGTTACAGAAAGTAAATTTACTCCATCTGTCATAGAGCCAGCAGGTGGTCTAACTAGAACCCTTTTTGCTGTTTTATTATCTTTGTATGAAGAAGAAGAATTAGAAAATGAAACAAGAACGCTATTTAAATTTAATTTTGATCTTGCACCTATTCAAATCGGAATACTTCCGTTAAGCAAAAAAGAAGAATTAATCACAGTTTGTAATCAGATAAACTCTTCCCTTCGATCAAACTTTAGAACAGAAATTGATATTACCCAATCTATTGGAAAAAGATACAGAAGACAGGATGAAATAGGTACTCCTTATTGTATAACGGTAGATTTTGATACTTTAGAGGATAATTCTGTGACAGTAAGAAGCAGAGACACAATGGAACAAGAAAGAATCAAAATCGAAGAATTAAGAGACTATTTCAATAATTTTTAATGGGAATTTCTAAACAGTCAATTGAAGATTTAAAAAATAAATCAAAGATAAGCGATTTTATTTTAAGTTCTACAACTGGAAAACTTAGAGGCAATAAAGGGATGGCACTCTGTCCTTTTCATGGTGAAAAGACAGCAAGTATGAGCTTTACAGATGAAGAAAATCTTTTTCACTGCTTTGGTTGTAGAGAAGGCGGGGATATATTTAAATATATCCAATTAATTAATAATGTTGAATTTCAAGAATCAGTTGAAATTGCTGCAGACAAATATAGTTTCAACCTTACATATACAGATTCAAAATTTGAAAGCGATCAAAAAAATTTAATTAGTTATATGAATAAGTTAAATGATTATTTTGTAAAAAATATGAATGAGGGTAAAAGTCAAGATTCAATAAATTATCTTAAATCAAGAAACCTTGAAGGGGTGGATATTAAAGAATTCAAAATAGGTTTTGCCGAAAAAAATGAAAGTGATACTTTGAAATTCATAAATACGTTAGGCATATCAAAAAATGAATTGAGAAATCTTGGATTGCTAAGCGATAAAGGAAATCTTCTTTTTAAAAATAGAATTATATTTCCCATTACAAACTTAAGAAATGACACTATAGGCTTTGGTGGAAGAGCAATTGAAGACTTTGGTCCAAAGTATATTAACTCTGCTGAATCAGGAGTTTATAAAAAGAACAGGGCTTTGTATTTTACAGACAATTTTCTATCAGTTGTAAAAAAGAAAAAATTTGTGATTCTTGTTGAAGGGTATTTTGATGTAATTGCATTTAATAAATTGGGATATGCAAATGTTGCTTCGCCCTCAGGTACAGCTTTAACAGTTCAACAAATAAATCTACTTTCAAGATATACGAAAGATATTTATTTATGTTTTGATAATGATACAGCTGGCGATATGGCTACAAAAAGAATTCTTGAAATCAAAAATAACCAACCTTCAGACCTCAACTTTTTTAAATTGAATTTACCCAATAATTACAAAGACATATCTGAATTTTTTGAAGACGGAGAGAAAAATATTAAAAATATATTTGATCAAAAAGAAGAGCTGGTAGAGTTTTGTATCAACTTGATAATTGACATAAATGATACAAAGAAAACTTTTCAAGAATTTAAAAACATTACAAAGTTTTTGAGTCCATTAGAAAAAGATTTAGCGATAACCTATTTGAGTAAGAAAATAGGAATAACAAAAGAAGTTATTTTAAATGAATTAGATTACCAATCTAGTAATGAATCGGATGATGCACCACAGTTTAAAAAAAGTGACATTAATCACATCAATACATTCCAAGAAATATTAATTGCTGATTTAATTAAAAGTAAATTCGAATTTGATGATGAGATTGAGTATCTATTGAATATTGATGAAAATTTCAAAAAATTAATATTAGACATAAAGTCGAATAAAAATCCTGAAGAAAGCGAAAAGTATCAAAATATTTCTTATACAGATGAGCAACTTAGAGAAGCTATATCGAGATTGTATATTTATTTCGCAGACAATAAAATTGATATATTGATTAAGGTAATGGACGAATCAAATGACTTATCAATTCTCGAAGACTTAGAACATTTGAAAAAGAAAATCGAATTTTATCAGAATACTCTTTAATACATACTATTATTAATTTGCTATCCGAGGTAGCTCAATTGGCAGAGCAGCGGACTGTTAATCCGTTGGTTGTGGGTTCAAGTCCCACCCTCGGAGCAAAAATAGTCGCAGTTTCTATTTATATCTTGTCTATAATTACATTTGTAAAGGAGGAATATGTCAGAAGCATTAGATTTTGTAAATCAAAATATGGAAGGCAGAGACCTCAGTGTTTTACCTGGATCAATAAAATGGGTAGTAGATTCTCAAGTAGTTTTTATGAATCCTGAGACTGGTGAAGTAACTGAAGACGATGTTGAGGCAGATTGTACAATCACTACAGATATGGAAACATTTAAAGGTATGTACGATAAATCAGTTAGCCCTCAAGCTGCATTTATGACTGGAAAAGTAAAAATTGCTGGTGATATGGGGATTGCTATGAAACTTCAATCCGTCATAGGCTAATTTAAGGGCCTGTAGCTCAGTTGGTTAGAGCAACGGACTCATAATCCGTCGGTCGCAGGTTCGAGTCCTGCCGGGCCCACTGTGTATGGAAGTATAAAATTGAGCAAAGTTAATTCTGGCACTGTTGGTTCTTTTTTTGCACTAACACTGTTGATACCTCAAAATATTGGTATAAATCTTTTTGGAATAAATTTAGAGGATATTCCATTAATATTTATTTTTACAATTCTTTTAATAAAGAAACTTAAAAATTTAAATTTTCAAGCATACGATAAATTATTTATAACTTTTATTTTATTTTTTATCATTTATACAACTTTTTTTGTTCAAGAGGTAAAAATTTACAATCAAACGAATCTCAGATTCTATTTTTATTTTATTTTGGCATATTTATGCATAAATTTACTTTCAGAAAATGATGACCATATAATTGATTTCTTTAATCCTCTTGGTTTTGTAATGTTTGCTAATTTTATTGTAATTTTGTTTCAAATACAGCTTCCCGGAACAATTGATGGATGGGTGTCAAGCAATACAGATAGCATCAATCCATTTACCTCAGGAAGGCTTGGTGGCTTTCAAGGGGGAGGGCCAAACGTCATTGGAATAATTTGTGCAGTTTTCTCTTTGGTTTGTATTTATAAACTTTTGTCTGCTGAAAGTCTTTTTAAAATAATTATTGTTGATAAACTTAATTCATTTCTACTGGTCATTTCATTAGTAAATTTATTTTTTACTTTTTCAAGAGGTTCATACATTGCGCTTTTCGTAGGGATACTAATTTTGATTTTATTTTCTGATAAATTGAATTTTAATTATAAGTTATCTTTTGTCGTAGCTTCAGCATTATTAATGGCTGTAACAGTCTATATTTTTCCTGGAATATTTTTGAAAGAATCTAACAGAAGTTTTTTAAACTCTTTAGGAACAAAAAACACAGAAGTATTTATTGGAACTGGTGGAGGTAATTATGTCAAGAATGTTTACAAAGAATACCTCATTACTTTAGATGATGATGTATTGTTTGAAGAATTTAACATTACTTACTCCGCAGAAGAAAAAGAAAAATCATTAGTATCTGAAAATGAAGATATTTCAGGACCTGTGAATGGATTTTTAAAACTTGAATTTGACTATATGGATAATTTATTACCCAGATCAATTGTTTCATTTTATTATTCGAACAATGGTTCAACATGGAATCAAATTGGTTCTGATCACACAAGTGGCGTAGTAATTGATTTAATTGAAAATGACTCTTTTTTTGAGGTAGGTGGATGGGGAGATGGTCAGTCTCCCGGTGATCAGTATTTGAGCGGTTTTATTAAGAGTGTAAAAATTGAAACAAATGAATATAGTCGTGAATATACATTTTCCAAACAAAAAAGAGATATTGACTACTTAATACTTACACCTTTAAACAAAAATGAATTTGAGGATTATGTTGAATATCAAAATAATTCAATCAGATTAGATAGACCAAGAAATTATTGGGTTGCTTTGCCTAATGAAATAAATTTATCCGAAAAAGACTTTGAAATAATTATTGAACTTAATCTTAATTCGATACCCAAAGGCCATGAAACACTTTTTAGTCAAAGTTCAATTTTAAGATTGAATGATGAATTCAATGATCAATCATGGAAATGGTCAATTATTGATGGAAGGATGTATTTTTTTTGGATAGAAGAGGTAATCTCTGGATATTCTAATTTTGTAGGTGGTCAAAGTTTAAGATCAGGAAAATTAATTTCAAATAATGGTGATTTCGACTCTAAAATATCAGACTTTTCTTTATCCCAATATGATGAAATAACAACATCTCATAATGGTTTCTTAACTATGTCTGTTGAATATGGACTATTTCTGATTTCATTAATAATTCTCTTATTGTTTTTTATCATCTTCAAAAGCTTTAATAAATCTAATGAGTTAGAACTTGCTATATTTTTAATGTTTCTAACACAGAATTTAACAAATGATCTTACATACGCACCAGATGTTGCTATTTATTTTTGGTTAGTCCCTATTTATTTTTCTTCAAAAATATTAAGAGTCAATAATTGAATTAGACTTTAAAAAGTTGTAAATTGTATCGTTAAGCACTAAAACCTGCCTTCCATCATCAAGGGTTAAATAATCAACAGGTGTCGTAAATTTACTTACATTGCCTAAGTCAATATTTCTAAATGTCCAAAGTATTTCTACAGCTTTGTTAATTGATAAATTTTCATCAATTATGAATGAGTTCTCGAGTGCTTTGATGAAGGAATTGAGCTCATTTATCGAACTAAAATTTTTTAATTCATTAATTAATTGCATAACGACATATTGTTGTCTGTCGATTCTTGTTAAATCACTAACTCCTGGCATAGGTTCCCACTCTGAAATATCATTTCCATCACTATCTATTATTTTTTCACCAACTAATACTTCAGTAGATCTTGAAACTACCCAATTTAAAGTCGTTAGTCCATTTACAGTCTGACAACCTTTTTGTAATTCAAAACTAAATCCTTCTTTTTGTGTCTTATCAACACAAATTTCTACACCATCAACTGAATCAATAATCTCCTCAAATCCTTCAAAATCAAAACTTGCAAAATTTGTCACTCTGATGCCCGAAATACTATAAATGGCAGCAGCCAAGTTTTCTGCTCTTCCACCACAATTATTTTTTGTATATGATGCATTTATTCTTTCTATGTTCCCAGTACAGTTATTTTTAATCAATAAATCCCTTGGAAAAGAAAGTAAGCTTATTTCTTGAGAATTTTTATTTACAAGTCCAAGTATTATAACGTCTGCTCGTTTACCAACAATTTGACCCCTAGTAAGAGCAATTTCTTCAGACCTTTCATCTGAACCTATTAACAAATAAACATCAAAATTATCTATTTCTTCCTTAAACTCGTTGTATATTAAAATTTCATCAATATCTGATATTTGTGCTTCGGTTAATACAACTTGATCGTCTAGATCTATAGATTCAAGGTTTTCATTTTGGTTATTGTCGCTTGATGATACGACTGTCGTAGTAGTCACACCCTCAATTATGTTATCAATGACTTCTTGGTCAAATTCTTCAGTTTCTAGATTTGGAATAAAATTTAGTATTACTATTGCAGATACTATTAGTATTCCTAAAAATAAATAAGTATATTTGTTTAATATTTTCATTCAATACCAAATTACATAATATAACTATGTATTCTTTAATTGTGGAAAATATTAAATGTATTATTGCAGCAGGCGGTCTTGGAACAAGGTTGCAAGATTTTAGGGGAAATAAGTCTACAAAAATTCTTTTGGATGTAAATGGAATTTCTATGATTAATCGTCAAATTTCTCAACTTTTCGAATGGGGAATGCGGAAATTTGTCATCATTACTAACCCAGAATATTTAGACATGATTAAAGAAGTAACTTTAAATAGTTTTGAAAATTTAAGTATAGATTTTACAGTACAAGAAGAGCCAAACGGAATATCACATGCCTTGTATCAGGCAAAAGACTTTGTTAATCCTAATGAAAAAATTTTTTTTGTTTTGGGCGATAATTTTTTCGAAAATAATCCATTTAACAAATTTCATTTAGATAAGTTTGAAGAGGGTGCTTGCATATTTACTACAGAAGTTAGTAATCCTGAGGAATTTGGAGTAGCTGAGATTGACAGTGATGGGAACGTGCTCTCAATTGAGGAAAAGCCAAATCATCCTAAATCCAATGCTGCAGTTGTTGGTATATATTTGTTTGATAATTCAGTATTTAAAAAAATCGAGACTTTAGAGCCATCGGCAAGGGGAGAATACGAAGTTACAGATTTATGCAATATCTATGTAAATGAAAATAAATGTTTGAATTTGGATCTCAACGGATGGTGGATTGATGCAGGAACACCCGATAGAATAATCGAACTTGAAGAAAAATTAAGTTAATATTTTTAATCTTAATGAAATTAAATAACTCAGAAAATATATAAGAAATAAAGATCCAATAAGCAAATATGATATTTGTGTTGATGTAAAAATTGAGACATAAATTAACATAAAAGTCCCAAAGCTATAACTTAAAAATATTGAAAGAACCTTTTTTTCAGAGAATCCTTTTGCAAGTAACCTGTGAGATATATGATCTGTTCCACCGATTGTAGGGGATTTTCCAATACTTATTCTATAAGTTACTACCACGAGGAAATCAATTAGGGGCACAGAAAAAATTAGCAAAATAGGGTTTAGTGTAGATGTATAAACAGTTATATCTTCAGGGGCCCAATTATATAAAATACTCATAAATCCTAAACAAAACCCGATAAATAAACTACCAGAATCTCCAAAATATAATTTTGCTGGTGGGAAGTTAAAATATAAAAAACCTCCAATTGCACAAAGCAGAAGAATAGAAATGTCAGTTAACTTATATTGGCTTAGGTAATTTGTCAAGACAGCAATCTGTATACATATTGCTGAGGACACAACTACGGCAAGTCCATCCATATTATCTATAAAATTTATTGCATTCATTATTAACATTATCCAAATAGTTGAGACTATAAAATTTAAAGAATTATTAAATTCTATCCCAATTAAGGATTCAAAATTTATAAATATATTTAAGTTATAAAGAGGTATGTAGACAACGATTGTTTGGAAGATCAATTTGCTATACCATTTAAAATTATATAAATCATCTAGCAACCCGATAATTGAAATTACTACCGCAAAAAAGCCAATATATATGAAATTGCTTTCTGCTTGTCCTAAAAGTCTTGTAGATATTAAAAATGCAACAGAACATGCAATGCCACCAAATGGTGGAACATATCTTGAAGAAAGTCTTTCTTCTTTTTTTCTTTTTTTTGGGATAAAATCTTTTGTTCTTTTAAGTGTTATCCAATTTAAAAGTATTGACAATAAAATTGTTGCTATTGCCGCATTTGTTAGAGAGACTTGAAAATTAGATAAATTCACTTCTATAGCTCTCGATCTCTTCTCTTAAATATTTATAGATTTTATTGTATGCAGCTGCAATTTTCTCAGATGTATAATTTTGATTAATTAATTCCCTATTAAAAATAGCACTCTCTTCAAAAAAAATATTTGAATTAGCTATTTCATCTAGATATCTTTTGAATTCTTGAATGCTATTGTCTTCTATGAAAAATGAATTACTAAATTTTGAGTTCAACCCAGTTGTCCCTGGAACATTATTTGATAAACATACTAAACCTGTATACAAAGACTCCAAAAGTATTCTTGAAGAACCTTCATACTTTGACATAATAATGTTTATATCATAATTACAAAGTTCCTTATTTACATCAATATGTCCTAGATAATTTATAAAATTATTATTGCTTATTTTAACTAAATCATCGTTGCTCAATGAATCTGGGTTTCCTTCATCTACATCTCCAGCCAGATAGAATTCAAAACTGGAATCTTTCATTAATTTAGCTAGCTCCAGATAATCAAATACACCTTTGTCATTTATTAACCTTGTGGCCATAATTACTTTTAAATTTTCATTTCGATATTCCTTTTTTATTTCAATTTCCTTTGTTTCGATTCCAGAGGTTGGGATTATGTATGTTTCACCTTGATATTTTGAATAGTTAATAAAAGTTTTCTGATCTTCTCTGTTTTGGAACATCAGAAAATCAAAGTTTTTATTTATTAAGTTTTTAATCAAAAAACCTAAGATTATTTTTAAGAACTTAGCTTTAAAATTATTGCTAAATAAATAACCTAAACCAGTAATAGTCAAAATATTTTTAGTTTTCTTATTTTTAAAAAGATTTGCAAAAGCCAAAAGCAAGCCAGATTTTAAAGTAAACACGTGAAAAATATCGTCAGAATTTATAGATTTTATTATTTTTCGGAGTTTCATTATTCCCGAAAAGTCAAAAATTTTATTTCGGTTAATTTCCCAATTTATTGTTTTTTCATAATAATTTTCGAGTTCAGTTTTATTCACATCAACAGGACAAATAGCCATAAATTTTGAGTCGCTAATATTAGAAACAATATCTTTTCTTGATTGAGTTAATATCCAATCCCAGTGAGCTAAATAAACAATCATTAATAACATTTTAAGTGTTAAAATTGTTAACATTGCATAATATGAACATTGTCATCATAGGCACAGGGTATGTAGGACTAGTCACTGGTGTTGGATTGGCCAACTTGGGTAATTCTGTGGATTTTATTGATTTAGACAAAAATAAAATTGAAAATCTGTCTAGTAAAAAAATTACTTTCTATGAGCCTGGACTTGAAGAATATTTTAATAATGATGATACCTTTAAAAGGATGTCTTTTTCATCAGACTATACAAGTATTGAGTGGGAAAATATTGATATTGTCTTTGTATGCGTTCAAACACCAAATAATATTGAAACAAATTCTGTTGATACAAAGTTCTTAGAATCAGCCATAAAAGAAATAAATAATGTAAACAATGATGACTTAGTAATAACAGTGAAATCGACAATTCCTCCATATGAGATAGAAAAAGTATGTGAGAACGTAGGAATGGATTCAAGTAAATTAACATTCAATCCTGAATTCTTAAGAGAGGGTACAGCTGTTGAAGATTTCTTTAAGCCTGACAGGATTATTCTTGGAGGAGCTGACAAAGAAAAATTAAATAAATTAATAGAGCTTTACAGTGAATTTGAGTGTGAAATTATTACAACTGATTCGGTTAGCTCTCAATTGATTAAATATCTAGCCAACACATATCTTCCTCTTCGATTATCTTTTGTAAATGAAGCAACGAGATTAATAGATTATTCTGGAGGAAATTTAGATGATGTCTTAAAAGGTGTTGGTTTAGACAATAGAATTGGACAGCACTATTTTAGACCATCACCTGCTTGGGGCGGCTCATGTTTTCCAAAAGACCTTGTCGAGGTAAACAATTTTTATGATCATGAAAAACTAAATCTTCCACTTATTTCTAACATTATTAATTCAAACGATATTCATGTAGATTGGACTTCTCAAAATATCAGAGATTTGTATGAATCGAAAAACTTGGAAGGAGTAATTCTTATTGGTGCAGCATTCAAAGAAGACACAGATGATTTGAGAAACTCACCTACAACAGAGGTATTTAAAAATCTTAAAAGTTCAATTGAAAATGTCATTATTTTTGATGAAATAATTAATAATGAAGATATCGTCAAATTTGATTATCTAGAAAGTCTAAATTCTTCTCATCTATTTGTTTTAATGTATCCAGTTAAAGAGTCAACACTTGACGGGTTAAATAAAGTCATTGAAGAAACTAATTCTATAACTTATATACCTTGGTCTCTATGAATATCGTAATTACTGGCGGTTCAGGATTTGTAGGATCTTATTTATGTGAAATATTGATAAACGATGGACACGAGATTATTGTTGTGGATAATTTATTAACAGGTTCTACAGAAAATATAAATCATTTAATGAATAACGAAAATTTTTCGTTTATTGAGCATGACGTTCAAAATCATATTGAAATAGAAAATAAGGTCGATTATGTTTTACATTTTGCAAGTGCAGCTTCACCAAAAGCATATACTGAACATCCAGTTAACACTCTAAAAGCTGGAAGTGTAGGAACTATAAACACACTAGGTTTAGCTAAAAAACATGATGCGGAATATTTACTTGCATCAACCTCAGAAGTGTATGGAGATCCGTTAATAAGCCCTCAGACTGAAGAATATTGGGGTAATGTAAATCCAAATGGTGAAAGAAGTATGTATGATGAAGCGAAAAGATTTGCGGAGGCAGCAGTTGCAACTTACTCAAGATCCTATGATTTAAAAACTAAAATTGTAAGAATTTTCAATACTTATGGTCCAAGAATGCAATTAAACGATGGTAGAGTAGTAACAAATTTTATTGTACAAGCACTAAAAAATGAAAATATAACAATATATGGAGATGGATCACAAACACGAAGCTTTTCTTATGTAGAAGATACTGTTGCAGGAATAATTTCATTAATGAATTCATCTGAGTATGATGTTTTTAATATTGGTAATCCAAATGAAATGACAGTTGGCCAATTAGCAGAAAAAATTATTGAATTAACAGACTCAACATCTGAAATAAAATATTTAGAACTTCCGAATGATGATCCAAAACAGCGTAAACCTGATATTACCAAAGCTAAAACAAAACTAAATTGGGAACCAAAAGTAAATCTTGAAGATGGATTAACAAAAACTATTAAATGGATTGAAGGGCAATTATCTAAATAATTGCCAAAACTCTTTCTACAAGGTTGTTGACAGATTGCTTTTCTAATTTTGATTGTGAATAGTTAATAATTTCATTGATTTCATGTTTTTTTAAATTTCCAATATTTGAGATTTTATTAGAAAGACTTTCAGATGTTCCATCAAATTTAAATTTATCGACATATTTTTCAGGTATAAGCTCGTCATAATCAGAATTAGAATAAAAGTTAATAAGTCCATGCGACATCGTTTCAAGTACAGATTTATCAAAAAAGCCCTGTTCGGTATTGTTTATATGAAAACTTAGATTGGAAATTTTATTTATCAAATTTTTATGAGGAATACTACCCAAAAATTTTATATTTTCATTGGATGCGTATTTTAATTTCAGCCCTTCAAAATATGCTTCATCTTTAGATGATAGAGGACCACCTATAATTGATAATTCATGACTCGATCCATGTTCGCTATTAAGAAAGCCTAATATTGATTCATCAATTTTTTTTGATTCAGAAATTCTTGAGACGATTGCAAAATCTTTTGCATTAAAATTATCAATTTTTCGATAAAACTCATCAAATTTAATTGCATGGCCAATTACATGTAATTTATTGTTGTTATTGAATAACTTTTTGTAGGGAAATGAATTTTTTGATGCTGTAATAATTTTGTTGGTATAAATTGCTGCTTTTAGTAAAAAAATTTTTTTCAAATAATCTGTAGGGCCTTTGTGTGTGTACCAAAAAATAGATTTAATTTTTCTCATTTTAAGAATTGGTGAGGAAATTATCACCATTAACGAAGACATATGAGATAAGCAAAATTCATACTTGTTAGATTTTGTTAATTTATTGATTATTTTGAATAGATTAATTACTTTTGCAATTCTTCCAAGCTCACTATCAATTGAAGATACTATAACATTTTTATCTACATCATCGTCATTACCTTTACTAAGACTAACTACATGTACTTCATCATATTTTTTTGCAAATGCATTTAACCAAGATATTGCAAATCCTAATGATGTATTTTTGGAATCTGTAGATATATTCAATACAAGAACTTTTTTCATTTGTGCTTTACCTCAACCAGGTTTGTAAATAGCTTTTTGTAAAGATTAAAAGTATTTTCAATATTATATTTTTCAAAAACGAAATCTTTACCTTTTTGCCCTTTGGTTACTGCTATATTTTTTTCATTAATAATTTTGGCAATTTTAGATTTAATATTGTCTTGTGACACAGGTAAATCTAGCATATATCCTCTATCTTCATTTTCTAAAATCTCTTTACAATCTCCGACAGGAGTACATAGAACTGGTATTCCAAAACTCATTGCCTCAAGCAAAGAATGTGGCAACCCCTCATAGTTGGATGCCTGGATGAAAAGATCAGTATTCAAAAAAACACGATTAATATCTTCTCTGTTAAGTTTCCCATGAAAAACAATGTTATCTTTATAGTCATATTTTGATGAAATGCTTTTAAGTCGATCTATTTCTGGCCCTTCTCCGACAATGTTTAATTTAATTAATGGATTATTTAAATTTGATATTGCTTTCATTACTTTGTCTATATTTTTGTGTGGCACAAGCCTTGATAAAATAGTTATATTCAATTGATTATTTTGAAATATTTTTGTACTTTCCTTTGGCATCTTTACACCATTATTTATAGATTCAATTTTATTTTTATATCCTAAATCTATGACAAAGTTTTTAAGGTGTTGAGAGGGTGTCACCACTATATCAGATCTTTTAATACTGAAGTTTCGTATTTTCTTTTGGAGTAAAATGAATATTCCGTTTTTGTTTTCTTGAAAATCATCAAAGCTATAAGATGTTTTGGATTTATTATAAGCTCTTTCCCAAACAGGATCGCCAACAATTTTTCTAATAATCCTTTTTTTCAAAAAAATATTTGCAATTGTCGTTTCTGTGCCAAGACCGTTTACAAATATTAAATCTTTATCTTTTGCTAATTTATAAATTTTTAGAATCGTACTAAACCAACGATAGGGTAACGGTAAGTTTCTATTAATTTTACTGACTGAGAACTCATTTTTTATGTTCAAATTTTGATTGTCAGAAAGAGTCAAAATATCAATCTCATAATTATGTTCATTTTGTAAATAATTTACTATTTCAGGAACGAAAGTGGCAGGCCCACCTATATCTGGAGGAAATATTCCTACAGTTACTAGTATCTTCATAATTTATTTAATCTTGTCTTTTAAATTCCACAATTTCTTTAATCATTGTTTTGATATCGTAACTTGGCTTGATTCCAGTTGCTTTAATAATTTTATCAATATTTGGAGTTCTTCTACTTGGGTCTTCGAATTTATCACCAAAAACATCTTTGTGGCTCTTAAACTTAACTTCTGAATTAGAGTTTGCAGTGTCAATAACTAATTGAGCTAAATCTTTAATAGATATTTCTTCAGTTTGGCCAATATTATATATTTCACCATAGTTTTTTAATTCAGAAAGTTTTATAAAATAATTAATCACATCTCCGACCCATGTAAACGACCTTGTTTGGTTACCATCACCGTGGATGATAATATTTTCATTCTTAAGAGCAGATTCTACAAATTTTGGTACAACCATTCCATACTCAGAAACTTGATTTGGACCAATAGTATTAAAAAGCCTGACTATTATTGGATTTAAATTTCCTGCTTCAAATTCAGATAAAGCTAAAAATTCATCAATCATTTTTGAGACAGCATATGACCACCTCAGTTTTGTAGTCGGGCCAATTAAACTTTTTGTTTCTTCATCCCAGCTTTCTTCTTGTGACGTTCCATAAATTTCCGATGTAGAAGTAATCAAAACCGGTATATTATTTTTTTTACATGCTTCAAATACAATGTGAGTTCCCTGAATATTTGTTAACAGAGAATCACTCAAGTTTTCCATTATGTATTGAACACCTACGCCTGCCGCTAAATGAAAGCAAAAATCATAACCTTCAAACATGCTATGTAAATTATTGATATCTTCGAGTTTTGATTTAACTAGATTAATTTTTGGAGAATCATCAAGATTTTCTTCTTTACCAGTTGAAAAATCATCAATTATTAATACTTCATCAACTCCATCAGCAATTAATCTTCTTACCAGATTTGAACCAATAAAACCTGCACCACCGGTTACGATAACTTTATTCATTAATATATACCAATTCTTTTAAATAGCTTTCATTTTCTTTGTACCACGAAACTGTTTTTGCAATACCTTCCTCTATTTTAGTTGTAGGCTCCCACCCAATAGTATTTTTAATATTTTCTAAATTTGGACGAACTACATCTGGATCTTTATATGCTCTATCTAAGTTCTCAATTTTTGCACTTTTTCCTGTAAACTCTTCTATTAATTTGATTACATCATTTAAAGAAACTGTGATATTTGAACCTACATTGAAGGTATTTGACTTTTCTAGTCCAGACATTTTTCTAAGGGCACCGATAACATCTTCAATAAATGTAAATGATCTTTGTTGTTCTCCATTTCCAAAAACTTTTACTTCTTTTTCATTCATAATCCAGTGTATAAACCTTAATATTGACATATCAGGTCTCCCATAAGGCCCGTATACAGTGAAAAATCTTGAAATAATTAATTTTGTATTTGTATCTTCAAGAATTATTTTTGACAATGATTCACCCGATAATTTAGTGATTGCATAAACAGAGGGTGGTTTTATTTTCTCGTCTTTTTCCTCAACCATTAAATCCTGACCGCTATCACCATATATTGATGATGTTGATGCAAGAATTAACTCTGGAATTTCCATTTGTTTAGAAAAATTAGAAATGTTTGCAGTTGCAAATGTGTTATCTTCAATATAACTTTGTGGGTCTAGAAAGCTTTGTCTGACTCCTGCTCTTGCTGCCATATGATAAATTGTTGAAATCTCATAATTTTTAATTTCATTTAAGCTATCTTGTTCGTATAAATTATTATTTAAAAAAACAAAATTTTCCTTTTTTTCTAACTCTTCTAATCTTTTTTGTTTTAATTTGACGTCATATGCATTATTTAATGAGTCAATTCCAATTACAGTTTTGTCATCATCTAAGAGAGTATTTGATAAGTGATACCCAATAAATCCAGAACAGCCGGTAACTATTACTTTTTTATCCACTTAATACATGCTAACAAAACTAATTATTATTCTGATAAAAGAATTAAATACTATTTATATGTATTTATTAGGTAATATCTTTATTAATGGGGGTTATAAATAAATACGCTTAAAAGCCTTTCACCTTTACACTTTCTTTTTTTCATTTCAATAATTCCTCACTTTAATCTTATTCCTGGATTTATCCATACAGACGATGTTCCTGTGTTGCTATTTTTTCTAGGAGCAATATATTTATTTGTTAAAAGAAAGAATTTTTCGTTAATAATTGAAAAATACATGTATTTTGTGTTTTTTATTTTTTACCTAATTGTTCAAAATCTTTTTGTCAAAGGTGAATTCTTACACTCTGAAATATTACGTTTTGGATTCTATC
>CACKZW010000013.1 GCA_902604835.1 uncultured Candidatus Actinomarina sp. | reverse complement strand
GAGTAAATTATACAATTTTCTTAGCATTTTTAATTGTTCAGGATTATGATATAAAACTCCAGTGAACCAAATTAAGTCAAATTTACCCAATGCATCGTATTCATTTCGTGACATATATTGAAAATTTGCAAATATTAATTTATTTTCAATATCAAGTTTCTCTAAATTTGGCTTTAAAAATTCATTGTAATATTTATTTAAATGGTGATTTTCATTCTTTAGAACAGGTAAATCTATCAATGTAATACTTTTTGGTTCTAAAGTTTGTATTCTTAAAGTGTCTTCTCCATCTTTTGGACCTATTTCTAAAACTTTTTTGTTTTTAAAATTTTCAGATCCAAATATTTGCTTTAGTTCTTCAAATAAATAGTATCTGTATGGATTTCTAAGATTACGAGTCTCTGTATATTGATTTTTTGCATATGTCTTTCTTGGAATTTTTTTAACTTGCCAAATAATATAATATAGAAAATTTTGAATCATTAAATAACTTTTAAACATTTTAAACTACGGAATACATAATATACAACTATAAAAAGAATTCCGACTGCATAAATAGTTTCTAAACCACTGTCTCCGGCTTGAAAATAAATGGCTTCATAAAATATTCCAACTACACTTTAAAAAAATTATTTTAAATAAATGCACTTACTATTTTTGAATCAATTTCTTGATTCAAGTTGAAACTTTCCTTTATAATTATTAAATTTATCATTTATGAAATTTATTGCTTCTTCAGAGCTCATTTCTAAAAGAATATCAACGTCGTTGTTGTAGGAAAATTTTTCTTTTCTATCCAATTTATTTACATATCCATTTTCATAAAATTCTTTAACAGTAAAGTTTGGAAATTTAATATTCATTTTATTTGAAATAAAAATAGCATTGTTATATAAAACTGTATAAAGTTTATAGTCAAATTTAATTAATTCTTCGTATGCAGCCTGCAAAGAACATCCAAAAAAATGATCTCCTTTCCAAAAATGTTCTTCATCATAAGTAACAGTGAAGTAGATTGGAACAGGTATTTTTTCGTTGATTTCCATTGAGATTATATTTGGCTGATAATCTTGTAAAAGTTTTTTAATCACAAAAAGATCATATGAATCTATATCTAAATTTAAAACATCAAAATTTTGTGGTACATCAAAATCTTTAAATATATTTAATACATTTAAAGGAGTTACTTTTGAATTAGATAAATATATTTTTTCAAAGTCTTTGTATATGTATTGCATTTTTTTAAATTTTTTATCATCTAATTCAATAGAAAGACCAGAAAAATTTTTATTTTTGGCAAATGGAAAAGTGGCTGAGGAGCTCCAGCCATCAGAAGCACCAATATCAACATAGTATCCATTAGATATATTTAACTCTCTACATATTTCTAGAAGTTTATTTGCCTCCCCGTGGCCTTGAATCTCATAGTTGAACTTTTTAGTCTTAAAATAAAAATATCTTATCTCCACCCAAAAAGGAATCAATCTTCTTGTAAATATTCTTATTGTCTCTGGTATATATTTTTTATACCAATACTTTATTTGTTTTCCAGTTAATTTAATCATAATTTGGTGGCCAGAGACAGAATCGAACTGCAGCCTAGTTTATTTTACCTTTTTTATTTACATTATTTAATCTGAATCATACTTGGTCTTAAATTGGTATGTAATAAAATATAAGTTTTTTA
The DNA here is from genome assembly GCA_902604835.1 of uncultured Candidatus Actinomarina sp. Taxonomy (GTDB): domain Bacteria; phylum Actinomycetota; class Acidimicrobiia; order Actinomarinales; family Actinomarinaceae; genus Actinomarina. The sequence goes on along the minus strand of CACKZW010000013.1, from coordinate 18,821 downwards.
TATGTCTTAATGTATTTATTTAAAAATTCTAAATTACTATGAAGACTCCAACTTTTTAAATAAATATATGGGGGGACCATTTCCTTTGAACTCAGACACTATAATAAAATCCTTTGTTGTTATTGCCTCTTGCATCACAAAAAAATTATTAAAATAATTTTTATTACCCATGTATCTGTAATGATCATTTGTGTGATTTTGGACAAATAGAATATTTGGAAAATTTATATCTATTAATTCGTTTTTGTTCCAACCATTAACTATATAAAAATCGTACTGTTCCAAATTATCTGTGCCATGATAAATTTTTATTCTGTCATCAATCTCTTTTAAACCTTGAGCTATATGATGATCATTTGTATTAAAACTATAAGTTAATAATTCATTACCTAATATCCACTCATAAGCTTGTAACCTGGAATCCGTTTTAAAATCGTCTGTTAAAGTAACGCTAAAAGAAATTAAGTAAGTTAATAAAAATAAAGTAAAAAAAATAAAAGTTGGATTCTTTTTTATATCTTTTGACTTAACAATAAACCTTTCTACTCCAATGGAAGTAGAAATTAAAATTAATGGTACAAACAAGTTAATATTTCTATTTAGAAACACAGGGTAGAAAGATAAAAGTAAAACATAGGAAAAAGGTAAAAGATAAAAAAGTATAATCATTAAATAATTTTTTTCTTTAAGTGCTGAATATAAATTATAAATTAAGAAAATAAAACCAAAAATTCCTATTGGAACAATAAATAGATAATTTGCATAAAAAGGAAAAACTAAATCAAGATTAACAAGACTTCTTTCACCATAATGAGAAATTAGAAATTTAAAATCATTTAAAAATTCTTTTTGTCTAAATAAACTCGATATATTTAAAAGAAAGAATATTGAAAAAAATAATGTAAATCCTTTAATTAATAAAAAAATGACAAGATTTTTCTTTCTAATTATTTCGTTTAAAAAAAATATAAACACAAAAGCTCCGAGATAAAAAAAAGTTATCTTTACAGAAACACCCAATGCTATAGAAAGAAATAGCTTATAAGTATTTTTCTTATAATCTATGCCGTTGTAAATTAATATCAAATAATACACAACAAGAATTGAAAATAAATAAAGATAGCTATCTGGATACCATTGATTTGTTTGACCTAATAAATAGGGATTCAACACAAATATTGCTGATAATAAGAAATTAGAGTATTTTGTTTTGACAGGATTTATTTCATTGTTGATCTTAATTAAATATATTATAGAAATACTACTTGCCAAAATATTCATCAATAACCTAGAAAAAACTAAAACTGGAGTCAATTTAAATGAAATGTCAAATATACTTAATGGCAACAGGAAGAATAAAGAAGGGTAATAATTTAAACTTCCACCGACTCTAAAAAATTCTATTATTAGTGTTTTTTGTATAATCAACCTTTCAAATTCAACCCATAAAATAAATTCGTCAATAAATACAAAAGGGTCAACAGAATTAAAAAAACTGGGTAATTTAAATAAAATATTTAATATTAAGAAAATAAATATTATTTTTTTCTTTTGAGTAAACAATTTTGTTAATGAAATTAAATTCATTTTTTAATTTTTTGGCATGTATCTAAAAACTACGCCATCAATTCCAAAAAAACCAACTTTTTCAATATCTGACTCTTTAAAGATTTTATAGAAAGCATTTCTAATTGATAAATTATTTCTATCCAGATTCGTAAAGTCATCAATCATAATGTATGCACCTACTACTAATTTATCAGAAATAAACTTAATGGGATCTATTGCAGAAATGTATAAGTCACAATCAAGGTGCACGAATTTAAAATTTGATTTTTTTAGTGTTTCATTTTTTTCCAAAACATCAGAAAAAAATCCTTTAAAAATTTCGATTTTATTCGGAACAATATTTTCAATCCTTTTTACTTTTTTATAATTAGCAACAAATTTGTTTTTGACGAAAAAAGGATGGTCTGATTCTGGAAAGCCTTCAAATGAATCTAAACCATAGTATCTTGTATCTTTTGTATAATTTTTTTCAATATTAATAATATGTCTAAAACTTGACCCAGTAAATACCCCAAATTCAATTATGTCTCCGCTAATTTTGTCTAAATTTAGATTGTATAAAACTTTTTTAATAGTCAGATATTTCGAATTATTATGAATAAAAAATATTGGAAAAAACTTAACAAGATAACTATAAAGCTTATGTAAAAAAGTAAATTTAGCAACTATCTGTAGCACTTAGCTAGTTTAATCTATCAAAATAAAATCTGCTATTTTAACTTATAAATGAGAAAATCTTTGGGGATTCCATAAATTTAAGGTTTAAATGTATTTACTTTATGCGTATGTTTTTTCTATGATTTTTTAGTTGGCAATCTTTGTAAAAAATAAAATTTTTATAGCTTTTGGTGGCCAGAGGCAGAATCGAACTGCCGACCCCTTGTTTTTCAGACAAGTGCTCTACCGACTGAGCTATCTGGCCAATGGCGGGGACGACGGGATTCGAACCCGCGACCTCCTGCGTGACAGGCAGGCGTAAACTCCAGACTTTACCACGCCCCCGTAATTCTATGAGTATAATCTTAAAAAAAACTCAAACCAATAGATTTCAGTACAATAATATTAATAATATGAAAATAAATAAATACTTTAAATATGGATTTAGATTCATATTTCTTCAAGTTTTATTAACATTTTTAACTATTTACTATTTTGAAAATTTTCTTATTTCTAACTCTGAATGTGCTTACTGCATTGGAAATAGTTTCAAAGAACAAATTCAATATAATTTAATCGATGACAAAAATAGATTTGTTAGTTTTGTAAATGATTCATTGGTAAATTTAAATTTTGTTATAGGTTTTTTTATTTTCTTTTTCCTTTTAATTTTGTATTCAACCAAATTTTATACGTATGTAAATGAACTATCTTTTTCCTTAGATAGAAGCTACCTCGATGAATTTTTCTCCATTTTTTTACTTTGGACAAGCTCTCTTGTGGTTTTTACAACAATCTTTAGAATATCGGGATTGATTTCAAGATTCTATCTAATCTTATTTACATTCATTGTTCCTGTTATATTATTACTATTCAGAAATAGTGAATTTTTATCTTCATTGTTAGGGAGATCAGTGACTAATGAAAACTTTATAACAATTAATTTAGAAGACGATTCAGTATTTAGAAATTTACGAATTGCAACATTCAGACATAAAATTGATGATTTAAAAAATATCAACCTTGATAACACTGATAACTTTATAGCAAGTGTTGATAGTGTCAATAAGAGAGAGAACGTTAATTTAATTATTATTAATTTGGATAGTTTAAAAAGATTAAATAAAGAAATAGAAAATTATCTCATTAATTTAAATAAAAAAATACTGATAATCTCAAAAAATAATTTAGAATTTAATAATTTCTTTATTAGTCGAACTGAAATCATCAATAATAATTATTTGACGTACTTTAATAATGATATTCAATATGGAGCAAAATATATATTAAAAAGAGCATTAGACATATTTATTTCAATTTTTGCTTTAATTTTACTTTTTCCAATTTTCTTGATTATTTACATATTGATACTTTTTTTAGATGGGAAACCTGCACTAATAAAACAAAATCGAGTTGGTTTACATGGAAGTCACTTTAATATGTATAAATTTAGAACAATGAAAAATAATTCGCATGAATTAAGAGAAGACCTTGAACAAATGAATAAAAACGATGAAATAATTTTTAAAATTGAAAATGATCCAAGAGTGATAAGTGGGGCTGAATTTCTTAGAAAATATAGTCTTGATGAGATTCCTCAATTTATAAATGTACTGAAAGGTGAAATGTCTGTCGTTGGGCCAAGGCCGTTATTTGACGAAGACACCCAATTATTTAATGAATCATATATGCGAAGATTAAATGTGCTCCCTGGAATAACTGGTTTGTTACAAATAAATGAGAGAAATACCGACGAATTTTCAGTTTGGTATAAATACGATCTTGAATATATTGAGAATTGGAGTTTATACCTTGACTTAAAAATTATCTTAAAAACTCCATTTTCACTTTTTAAGTCTGAAGTAAAAGGAATTTAACGAGTGGGTCGGGTGGGAATCGAACCCACGACCTTGAGCTTAAAAGGCTCCTGCTCTACCAATTGAGCTACCGACCCCATTACAAAGCTTAATAATAGAATACTTTACACATAATGTAATTTATTCTTCTTCTTGTAAATCTATATTATTGTGTTCATTAATTTGATTCGATAATTTCTTAAGTTTTGTTTCTACAATTTTGATTTCGTCAATTGTCAAATTTAAATTATTTTCATCGGTTGCTTCAAAATTGACTTGATTTCTAATTTCATTTAACGATTTAATGGAATTTCTTAGAGCATTTTTTAGCTCGTTCAACAAGGAGCTTTCGTTATTTTCACTTTGTTCTTGAGACATAAGAGAATTATAAAAGTTGCTAAATTTTAGCTTTATCACTAAATTTTAGATCAGGCTTTTTTGTTATCCTTTGTTTTGCCCATCTAGCCGGTGGAATTAACCTAAAAAATGGTGGTAGAAAAGGTCTTGTGTATTTGAGAATAGACAGATTCATAGATAAGACCATACTTTTTATTCTTGTTGTTTTAATTCCATAAATGATTTTAAATTCTTCAGGTAATGTATGGAATGCCGTAAATGAAATAAAGGGCCAGATAGGCTTGATATGTTTTGGTACAGGACCTCCTGCAATAATATTTTTAACGTCCTCAGCAACATCAGTCAAAATAAGACAATTTTGCTGTCTACTTTCTTTAATTACCCACTCTTTTAAATCATTGTGTGATTTGGGCATCTTGTTTGTATCGATCAACACAAGACCAGCAGACACCATATTTTCTCTGTGGTAATTATCTTTCTCGTGTTGGGTTAATTTTTTAACAGTTTTTTCATAAAAGTAAATTGAAGAGAGTTGTAGGCACGCATGAACCCAAAGCAATTGGTCGTGATCAAGTGCATCATAGTAACCACCTGTTATTGAATCTTCCCCGTTAATAACTTCGTGAAGTTTGTTTATTCGATTGGCACTATCATTTGCTTCTTCAATGGTTCCAAAGGTTACTGAGTTTTGTAAGGATAAGGTCCTTATTAGTCTTTTCCAGGGATCTCTTTGGTAAAAAGATGTTTGTCTTGCACCTGCAGCTATTAGAGGATGAGCTGCGTGCATTAGTAAAGCTCTTGCTCCACCAAAAAGAACTGTAATTTCTTTATTTACTTTCCACATCATTGAATTTGGACCGAAGTATCCTGCATCAGATTTCATATTTGAATATTAACAAACCAAAAATAATTTAATAAATAAAGATACCAATAAAATATGTAAAATTTCTTAATATAATTTCCTAATAAATAAAAAAGGATTTTAATTGGAAAATATAGAGTTAATTTGTGGATTAAAACCAATCGGAGTTGAAATTCCTAATATTGAAAGTAATCCCAACTTTATATTTGAGAGTGATTTAAATTTCGCAGCTAAAACACTTTACGACGTTGAAGGCAACATTATAAATGTCAATTCTTGGATTGAATGTGCACATTATGTAAATGGGGGCTGGTCAAATATCCTCTTAACAAATTTTCAAGGTGATAAATATTTAGCCATCTTTCTTGTTTGTGTAACTGCATTAACTATCTTCAGTGATTTTTATAAAAGGAAAATTAAAAATAACTGATGAAAAATAAATCACTATTAATTGGATTAGGAATATTATTAGTCATTTTTCTTCCATTTTCAATTAATAATTATGGACATAATGCAGAAAGCTTTAAAGTAGATCAATCATCTGTAGGCTATTACCAATCAAATACATGTGACATAACACTTTTAGATGTAATAAGTAAAAATACAAATAATGAAAATGATTTAATCTACAATAACAACAATTATGCAGGTCTTGAATGTTACGGAACAGTAACAGGTTTGGATGTTGTAAATGAAAAATTTATTGTATCTATAGGTACTAATTCAAGTATGGCGTTTCTTATCCAAGGAATTTTATGGTGTTTGATTATTTTGTTAATTAAAAGTAATCAAAAAGCTCAACCAACAAATTACCTTATCCCCATTATTTTATCTTTTTTGTTTACATTTCAGCATATTGCAGAATCTAGATTTTATAATTCTTCAAATATTTATCATCAGACAGAAATAGAAATTATTAATTATTATCTAATATCTACGTTTCTTATTTATTTTTTAATCTTTTTGTTTTTTGAAAATAATCTTCCGCAAAGACAAGAAAGGCTACTTAATTTTGTACCTTATTGCTTTCTTGTCGTTGGGACGTTTAATGGTTTTAATATAAATTTTTATATATTGATGGTATCATATTTTGGTTTAAAAAATGTTATTGAAAAGCAATCTAATCATTTATTCAATTTAGTTTATGGAATTTTTAGCGTCGCATGGTTTTTTACAAATAGAGAAAGTGTAACATATTTTGATACTGATAAAATAAGAGGTTTTATTAATTCATCTAATAATCCTTCTTCTTTATTGTTTTGGATTTTGACCTTTTGGCTATTTCTAAATGGTTTAAATTATTTATTTAAAGTTGGTCAGTTTCAGAAAACTTTATTCAAACAATCTTTACTTTTTTCTGGATCGCTTATTGTAATCTTTGGAACATTTGGGTCCATTTTTCCATTAATGAATTTCTTTAACTTCTTAATTTTTGGCCAAAATAAGAGAGGCATCAATACTTTATCAAGTATTTCAGGAAATACATGGAGAGGATTTTCATCTAGTGCTGAATCAATTGGGGAGTTTTTTGCCTTTATAATTTTATTTTTGTTTATCTTAAAATTTAATGAAAAAAATAAAATAAAAATTCATGAGATACTATTTGTTGGAATTATATTATTTGGCTTAATTAGGTCAAACAATTTCGCTGCAATCCTATCAACAATATTATTGTTATTTGTCTTCATAGTTTATAAATTTGCATTTTTAAATAAATTTAGGTATTACATATTCTTTTTTATTGGATTTATTTTGATAAGCGGAATGGCATTTTTAATCTCAAGATTTACATATGAAAACTTAAGTACGGAACTTTTATATGAGAGTGCTTTACATTCAAATCTATACGAAAATGTAGATAATTATTCAAAAACAATGCTGGTTGATAGTTTTTTTAATAAATCAAATTTAGGCACTCTTTTTTTAATAGAAAATAGTGATTACTCAACATCGTTAAGGTTTTTATTCAAGTCTTTTGATGGAAGGTTTAATATTCCTTTTCTTCCAAACTTTGTTGCAATTCTTAGTCTTGTTTCAGTATTAATAAATCGATCTGAAATGTGGGGAATATTTTTCGCAAAGTACAGTCCAAGCACTTTAGAGGCATGGTTTGGAAATGGACCATTACAAATGAATAATTATCTTGAAAAACAAAAAGTCAGATTAGATCTTCCAGAAAGTAAGCTGGAAAGTTTATTTTTACCTCATTCATCTATATGGGATATTATGATATTTTTTGGAATATTTGGATTACTTATATTTTTAACAATTATGTTTTATTCTCTTTATAAAAACAAAAAAAGTGTACATGTTTATTTATTAGTTTTCCTGTTTATCAATTTATTAAAAAGTGATTCATTGCTTTACGTAAACTCTGTTTTATTATTATTTGTATCTATTTTTGCAACTTATAAAGATAACGACGAGAAGAAAATGTTTTCTAATGAATAAAACCTTGTTTTACATTACCTACCAATCATTTCCAGCGAATACTGCAAACAGCTTACAAACTATCCTAAATATAAAATATTTTGTCAAAAATAATATCAATGTAAATCTATTTTTTCCGATGAGAGAAAAAACAAGCAGTGATGACTTTAATAAATTTGTTGAAAAATATGGAGTCAGAGAAAAATTTATAATTAAAGGCTTGAAGCATAAATTACCATTTGGAAAATTAAAAATTCTAGAAAAGCTATTTTTTCATATAAGTCACCTGATATGGTCTTTTTATGCTGTGAGATATGTTAGAAATAAATTTAATGTCCCGGACCTTTTTTTTACGAGATCAGACTGGATATTTTATTTCTTATCAAGGGCTAAATGCGATGTAATATTTGAATGTCATCAATATTCAAAGTTAAGAAGATTTTTATTATCAAAATCTATGAAAAACCTTAATTCAAAAATTTTATTCTTAAATGAATATCTTTATAAAGATTATAAAAACAAAAACGAAATTAAAAATAGGTATATTATTTTACAAAATGGCGTGGATGATGAATTATTTTCTGAATCAAGTGAAAAAGTTAAAAATTCAATTATTTTTACAGGAAATTTAAAAAGATTTAATGAACCTCGAAATGTAGAATTCATTATTAAAAACATAAAGGATGATTTTTCTTTAAAAATAATTGGTGCAAGTAAATATGAAAAAAAGAAACTTGATCAAGTAAATAAAGAGAAAAAAAATATTGAAATTATTGAAAGACTTAACTACCAAGAAACTATACAAGAAATAAAAAAGGCTGAATTTGGGCTTCTTTTAAATTCAGAAAATAATTTACACTCTACGCGATACACCTCACCCCTCAAATATTTTGAATATTTGGCAAGTGGACTAAAAATATTATCAGAAGATTATGATTCAATCAAAGCATTGCCTTACTCTGAAAATATACATTTTTACAAAAGTGATGATAATCTAAGTTTTAAAAATGCTCTGGAAAAAGCTGGTAGACAAGAATATCAAAAAAAAGTAAACATTGAAGAGATTTCTTTAGATAGCAGAGTAAAAAAAATTATATCTTTTTGTAAAATTTAGCACGCCCGGAGGGATTCGAACCCCCAACCCTCTGATCCGAAGTCAGATGCTCTATCCAGTTAAGCTACAGGCGCAAACATTAATTAAAAAGTTTCAGTTTTTAGTTTATTCATTTCTATAATAGTTTCAATAGTGGATAGTAAACAGGTTCTTAAAACAGAAATTTCGATGACTAGGATTGAGGATGTTGCTAATTTCTTATGTGACAATAAGTCAAAAACAGTTGCAATATGTAACGCAAATACATTGGTTAGAGCGTATAGAAATTCAGAAATTAAAAAATTAATTGATTCGTTTGACGTCAAAGCTCCAGATGGATTCCCTGTTGCAAAATCGATAAAAATTCTTACGAGAAAAAGTCAAAAGAGAGTAGATGGTTTTAATGTGTTTCATAAAACAATTGAATACGGAATAAATAAAAATATTAGCCACTATTTTTTTGGAAATAATGAAAATGTAGTACTAAGCATGATCAAGGAGTTAGAAATTCTGTATCCAAATATAAATATTTCAGGATTTTACTGCCCACCATTAACTACACTAGAAAAACTAACTGATAAAAAATTTGTAAACGATCTAATAGAAAAAAATCCTGACATAGTATGGGTTTCACTTGGATTCCCAAAACAAGAAAAGTTTATAGAAAAAATTAAATCAATTTATAGTATTCAATCAAATTTTGTGGGTGTTGGTGCTGTTTTTGAATGGGTAGCCGGTACAAAAATAAAAGCACCTGAATGGCTGGCTAATATTGGACTTGAATGGTTGCTAAGGTTGGTACAAGAGCCAAAAAGATTATTTAAAAGATATTTAATAGACAACTTTCTATTTATAATTTATTTTGCCAGACAATACTTGAGTAAATAATGTATCAATTGTCAAATCTTAAAAAAGCTATAAAAAAACTTTTATCAGAACATGATATAGATGAAAATATCGCTTTTAGAATTTCGAGTATTGTAGATTACGATTTTCAAATAAATAATTTAGTAAAATATCAAAGCCATCCGAATATAAAACAAATCATAACCTCAATAGAAAAAATAATTAAAAATGAGAAAGCAATAGAAGAATTCGAAATCACAGAAAAATATTTTATAAATCTAAAAATTAATATCGAAAGCTTTCTAAAAATATATGAAAATATAAGAGAAGTCATAAAAATTCATAACTCAAATAAAATAATTCTAGATTATGGTGGTCCAAATATTGGAAAGCCATTACATGTAGGTCATTTAAGGTCTTTAAATATTGGAAGAAGTCTTTATAACATTAACAGCTTAGCTGGTAATAAAGTACAGAGTGATATCCATATGGGTGACTGGGGAATGCCAATTGCCCAAATAATAGGTTACTTAGAAAAGCATGATCTAGACATTGAAAAACTCAGCATAGATGATTTGGAAGAAGTATATCCTAATGCTTCAAAGCTCTATAAAGAAGATGATGAATTCAAAGATTACTCTCAATCAATAAATAAAAGATTAAATGAGAACGACAAAGGTCTAATTAAAAAATGGAAAAAAATAAAAATTATATCGACTGAATCAATAAAAAAAATATTAAATTTGCTGAATCACAATTTTGATATTTGGATGGGCGAAAGTGATGTTAATGGTTTAATTCCTGAACTAATTCAAGATTTAGATAAAAAAGGAAAAATTTCAATTGATAATGGAGCATATGTTTCAAATTTTAAATCTGAACCAAAAATTTTAATTACTAAATCTGATGGATCTTATCTTTATCTCACAACAGACTTAGCAACCGTCATAAACAGATTAGAGAAGAATGATTTTGATAAAACGCTTTATGTAGTGGACAAAAGACAAAAACTACATTTTGAGCAGCTCTTTGATAGTCTTGATTATTTTGAATTTGAAAAAAGGGAATATGAACACATTTCCTTTGGCACAATTAATGATGCAAATGGCAATCCTTTTAAAACTAGAGAAGGTGATACAAAAAAACTCTCCGAGCTATTTGAAGAAACATGTCATTATATAAAAAAAATAAATCCAGAACTTGATGAGGAAACAAATAATATTCTTGCAAATACAGTATTGACTTTTAGTGATCTCATTACGAATAGAATGACTGACTATAAATTTGATTTGGATAAGTTTACAAACATTAGTGGAAAAACAGGTATTTATGTTCAATATGCATTAGTACGAGCAAAAAAATTATTGAAAAGTTCTTCAATAAATTTAAATAATGTAAATCTAAACATTTCCGACTTTGATGAAAGTGATATAAATCTTATTAGAGGACTGATAAAATTTGAATATTATTTTAACTTAGCATTAGAAAATAATGAGCCACATCATTTAGCTGACTATCTATATGAATTATCTAATTTATTTAATTCAATGTACCAAAATCAGAATATATTGGAAAATAAAAAGGAAACAATAAAACTAAATAAATTAATGATTACAGAATATTTTATTTCTTATTCAACTTTATTAATGGAGTGCTTGGGTTTAGTGCCTGTTAAAAAAATGTAATCTTAAAGAAATAGCTGTGAAGATAGAACCCAAAGAAAATACGTTAATGAGTATGACAAGCTATCGGAAAAACCAATTGTTCTCTTAAAGTTATGCTGTAAAAATAAAATTAGTGGAATTGCAATAAAACCAGAAAAAGAGATTGCTTTTCCTATATTTACTAAATCATTTAATATCAAATTTGATGGATTCAAAAAAAACTGAAAAAATACAAGTGAAATCAAAGAGGTAAATATTACCAAAGTTATGTTCACTATTAGATCCTTAAAAGTTAGATTATAAATTTTAAATATATTAAGAAATTCAATAGGCACAAATAGAATAAATAAAGATATACAAAAAAGAATAAGAAACCAAAAAAGACCCTGGGCATTCCAGGTAATTACCGATTTTGTAATTAATCCCAGTGACTCAAGAAGTAGATATATAGAGTAACCTAAAATAATTGTGCCTATTGAGAATAAATACAAACCAAAAATACTATATAAATATTTTTTTTGAAAACTTATTCCAGAGATTTCTTTATTAAGATTTCGATAATTCATACTGTCATATTTTAATAATATTTATATTAAAATAAATATTAATTATGAAATTAATTGATACACCAAATCCAAATGCAAAAAAAATATTAATAGATCAAAATAAAGAGAATATTGCCAAATCTCTAGAGGAACTAGAAAGTATTCTCTCAGTATTTATTGGGCCTGATTTTATAACAGTTACTAAAGAGGACAATTTTGAGTGGGAAGTAATAACTGAAGATATTGTTAGCATCTTTGATAAACTGTAAACATGGATACATTTAATGAAGACCCTAAACCAGGAAGATTAGTTTTACCATTAGTACTTATTGGCATGATTGCCACAACATATACATTCATAAATAGAGTTGCAACAAATAATAACTTAGAGATAGAGCCTTCTGTTGAAGAGGTAGTTATTGAACCAGATGAAGAACCAGCATCTGAAGATACAACTACAACAACTACTACTACATTACCTGGAGAGGTTGTTACGTATCTTGAAGAAATTTCATCAGAAAAAATTCAATCAATTGATCTTGCAACAAAAGTTTTGGAAGCTAATGATAAATGGGACAATGAAGATCTTACTTATCAGGAGGCCAAAGATGAGTTTGCAAATTTTATTGAAGAAGCACAACAATTTGTTGAAACTGTATCAGAACCAGGGCCACCTACAACTTTTGCTGGTCTTGTTAAAAGTCATGAAGAGTTGAAATCATTAGTAGAACTTATATTTGCTGACACAGAAGAATTGTTGGAAGGCCTAACTTCTTCCGATACTGGTGAGAGAAGATCTGCTGCTTTAGATTCTTTTAACAACAACATCAATCTTTTTCAAGAAAAAATTGATGAAATTGTTGCTATAAATACTTCAGGCTAAGCTGAAGAACAAATTGTGTCGATCATTACAGTAGCAATAACATAAGGATCAGCATTAGCGTTTGGTCTTCTATCTTCTAAATAACCTTTTTGATCTTTTTCAACTTGCCATGGAATCCTAATAGATGCTCCTCTATCACTAACCCCATATGAAAAGGTGTCAAATTTCTGTGTTTCGTGGGCTCCAGTTAAGCGATCTTCAATTCCATCTCCGTAATTTTGAACATGAAATTCAGCATTTTTTTCTAATGCTTCACAACCTGCAATAACAGCGGCGTATCCACCATCTTCTCTCATTTGTTTTGTTGAGAAGTTAGTATGCATACCAGCTCCATTCCAGTCACCTTTTACAGGTTTGGGTGTAAGAGTTGCAGAAATATTATAGTCTTCAGCAATTCTATAAAGTAACCATCTCGCAATCCAGATTTCATCACCGATGTTTGGCGCACCAACAGGTCCAATTTGGAATTCCCATTGTCCAGGCATAACTTCTGCGTTTGTTCCGGAAATATTCAGACCAGCCTCCATACAAGCTGTAGCGTGATCTTCAGATATTGATCTTCCATATACTTCATCTGATCCAACACCGCAATAATATCCGCCTTGAGGAGCAGGATAACCTGAAGGTGGAAAACCCAAAGGTTGGCCATATTTTAATGAATCGTATGATTGTTCATAAAATGTGTACTCCTGTTCTAATCCAAACATTGGTTCAAATTCAGAAAAATTTTCTGCGGATGCGGCACAAGCTGCTCTTGTGTTTGAAGCATGCGGGGACATGTCAACATTAAGCACTTCACACATTACAAGAATGTTATCTCCGCCTCTAATGGGGTCTGGATATTGCGCTACGGGCTTTAAAACGCAGTCAGACTGATCTCCTGTTGCTTGTTCTGTACTTGAGCCGTCAAAACCCCATATAGGTGGCTCAGTACCCATATCCATAATTTTTGTTTTACTCCTTAATTTTGCGGTTGGAGTTTTTCCGTCAATCCATATGTATTCAGCTTTAATTTTCATTATTTTTACCCCTTTTAATATCTTCGTTAATAATGTAGTATTTATTTAAAATATTGGATAATCAGAATTATTAAATATTTGTTTCAAGAAAATGATAAAAGCATATATAAACATTGAAAAAGGCCATGAAAAATTGATTTCCTGCCTAAATCCGTATGACTTAGATTCTGTAAATCTAGATAAAATTGCATCTCAAAGTGAAGTTAATTTAGTTTGTACATCATTTTCTTTATATGGAAAGACAAAAAAAGATTTGTCAGATATTGAGTCTGCATCAAAACCTATTCCAGAATTGATAGTTGCTAACGAAGATGAATTTAAACAAAGCATTGATTTAATAAAAAATCCAAAAATAGAAGTAATTTCTAGTAACAGCGACAAAGAGGAAGTTATAGCAAGGTTTCAATCTTTACTTGGAGATAGTTCGTCAGAGAAAATAGAATTTAGTGATCTTATTATCAATTTAAAAACTTACGAAGCAAAAGTTGAAAATCAATTATTAGATTTAACATTTATGGAGTATGAACTTTTAAAGTTTTTTGTAGAAAACCAAGACAATGTCTGGTCAAGAGAAGAGTTATTAGAAAAAGTTTGGGGATATGACTATTTTGGCGGAGCCAGAACAGTTGATGTTCATGTTAGAAGATTAAGATCAAAGCTTGGTGAAAAAAGATCTGATTGGATAAAAACAGTTCATTCAGTTGGATACAAATTTAACTAAATATTTTAGCTAAAACTATCGCCACATCCACAAGTTCTTGTTGCGTTTGGATTATCAATTGAAAAACCCGTTTCCATTAGGCCCTCTTTATAATCTAATGTTGACCCTTTTATGTGTTGAAGGCTTTGTGAGTCAAGTCCGATTTCAACACCTTCATAGGACTCAAAGATATCGCTTTCTGATCTTTCTGTGTCAAAAAACATTTCATAAGATAAGCCTGAACAACCTCCTGGTTTGACGCCCATTCTTAAAAAGCTATTTTCTACAGGTTCAGCTGCTTTTAACTCAATGAGTTTTTTCACAGCACTGTCTGTGGCTATAACTGCTCTAGATGATTTTATTTGTAGATCCATATATTTATTATACCAAAGTTGTAATTATTCAAAAAATTTATTATTACATGAATATTTTTCTCTTTAATATATATACATGAGCCAGAAACATAAAACAAGCTATTAATAATGAAAAAAATATCAATTAACGACCTTGTAAATGAGGTAATTTCTGATTTACCCAGAGAGATTTTAATATATATTGCTCAAAACCTTAAAGTTGACACTTTAGAAAAAGATGAAATTATTGAATATTTTAAAAATGAAGTGTCCCATTATTCGGCAAAAGTTCAAAAAAAAGTTATAAATTGCACTGGGACATTATTGCATACAAATCTTGGAAGATCCCAAATAGATACAAATTATTCTGGAGAAAGTACAAATGTAGAATTTGATCTTTTTAATCAAAAAAGAGGCGTTCGAAATGAATTTTTGAATGAATTTATGAGCCTACTTTTAAATTCTGAGGATGTTTGTTTTGTTAACAACAATGCATCTTCTTTGTATATAACGTTAAAAACACTGAAGAACGAATTTGAAATAAACACAGTAATTATTTCACGTGGAGAAATAATTGAAATAGGTGGTTCCTATAGGCTTCCAGAAATAATACAAGAAACTGGTTTAAATATGATAGAAATAGGCACTACTAATAAAACTCGGTTAAAAGATTATCAAAAGGCATTAGAAAAAAACGAGAATAGTTTGATACTTAAAGTACATAGATCAAACTATTCAATAGAAGGTTTTACAGAAGATGTCGATATAAAAGAACTTAGATCTCTTGCGGACAAAAACGATGCTTTGTTGTTACATGATATTGGTAGCGGATTAGTAATCTCGAGAAAATTTTTGGAAAAAGAAAATATATCAATATTTAATTCTGAGCCTACGATCCAAGAGTCTTTGGAAGACGGCTCCGATTTGGTTATGTTTTCTGGTGATAAACTTTTTGGTTCTATCCAGTCAGGTATTATTGCTGGAAATCAAAAAATTATAAAAGAAATTAAGGATAGTCCTTTGTTTAGAACCTATCGTTGTTCTCCGTTTACTCTTTACGAACTACAAGAAACCACCAAAAAATATATTTCGAAGAGAGAGCTTGAAATCCCTGTATGGAAAATGATATCACTTAAATATGAAGACTTATATAAAAGGGTTGAGGAAATTTCTAAAGTTATTCAATTTGAACACTCTGTTGACGATGATTATTCAATAATGGGCGGTGGAACAATGCCTGATAAAAAAATACTCTCTCCAGTTCTAAAAATTGATATGTTGAACAATGAACATTTACTAAAAAACTTAATTTCAAACTCAACACCAATTATTCCAAGAACTCACAAAGAAAAAATAGTTATTGATATAAGAAGTACAGATGCAAAAAATGACGACATAATTAAAGGTTTTTTCTTGTCACAATGACAGTAATAGCTACAGCTGGACATGTAGATCATGGAAAATCTACATTTGTAAATTTTTTGACAAAACAAGAAACAGATCGACTCCCAGAAGAAAAAAAACGTGGATTAACAATAAATTTAGGCTACACCTACTTCACACATGAAAATAAAACTTACTCTATAGTCGACGTACCTGGACATAAAGATTATTTTAAAAATACTGTATCTGGATTTTCAAACGCAGATGTCATATTTTTTATTATTGATTCAAGAGAAAATTGGTCTGAACAATCTGAAGAGCATTTCCAAGCTTTGATTGCCTTAAAAAAAAGAAATTTTTTATTTATTTTTACAAAGACAGATTTACTCAAAGATGACGTAGATAAAAAAATTTTACTCAGTAAAATTGAAACTTTTCAAGATATAAATTACAAAATCCTAGAGTTCAATAAAGTTGAATCAAATAATGAGGATTTTTTAAAAGTAATTCACCAATTCATCGAATCTTGTAAATTTGATAAAAAAAATCCTTCAATGTGGGTGGATAGAGCATTTACCATCGATGGAACAGGAAGGGTCGTTACAGGTACAGCATCGAAGTATTTTGATTATAAAAATATTATTTTTAATTTACATAACGAGAAGTTGCAGATCAAGGAAATTCAAAGCAGGGATGCAGTTAATCAAGAAAATAATGAAACAAAGAGGATTGCTATTTCTCTTAAAAAGACAAATGATTCGTTTCCTAAGAGAGGAGATTTATTAACAAATAAAGAGATAGTTTTTACAGATATGCTATTTATAAAATTAAATTCTGAGTACAACGATTATCTTTTTTCAAAAGGTACATCAAGAATATTTTTTGGCACAGATAACGCAAATATAAAAAAAATAAACTTTATAAAGATAGGGCAAAATACTTACATTAATTTAACTATTTCAAAAACTGTCCCACTTCCAGAATTCGAAAATGTTGTCATTCAGAACATTGATAAAAATCAAATTGTTGGTGGAAAATTTTTGTTTTTTTTAAGTGATATACAAAATCAGAAAATCAATAAGAAGATCAAAAATTCAGAAGGGGTTCAAAATTTGTTAGAAATTTTTAATTCTCTTAATATCAAATATTTTAAAGAAAACACAAAATTTTCTCGCATAAATGATGAGTATATAAATGAATCAATACTCAATGAAATTTATGAGATTCTAGAAAATGACTTTTCAGAGATTAATAAAACTGGTGTTGAAAAATACTTCAATGATAAATATCAAATAAAAGTTGAACTTATCAAAGAAATTTTAAAGAATTATGAAGATATTGAGATTTCAAATAATCAATTATTAAAAATAAATAACGATCAAGATATTTTAATTTCGGAATATAAAAAAATATATAAACTTCTTGGTGACGGGTTAGATGTAAATTCTATTGACGTAAAATCTTTTGATAGGAAGTATCTTAAAGAGCTATTTTTGATTAATAAAATTTATAGAGTTAACTCTAAGCTCATAATTTCTGACAAGCATTTAGAAAAATTGATTTCAATTGTAAAAAAACTACCTAAAAATTTTTCTGTTACTGATTTTAAAGAAGAATCTAATCTCTCAAGAAAATATTCTATTCCGTACCTTGAACTTTTAGATAAATTAAAAATTACAACAAAAATTGATAAATCAGGAATAAGAAAGTTATCTTAAGAAAAAATAAAGTTTCTCTTTCTTTCAACTTCATTTAGGCCTCCCCAAATTCCAAAAGGTTCTTCAATTTCTTTGGCCTCCTCTAAACAATTGAGTTTCACAGGACAACCATTACATACTGCCTTTGCTTTTAATTCTCTTTTTTCTCTATCTTCTTTCTTCTCAAATGTGGCAGGTGGGAAAAATAAATTTGTACTGTGTTGTCTACAGAGTGCGTTGTATTGCCAAGTTGAAATTTTTATTTCTAACATATTGGAACATTATTTCAATAAAATTAAATGGCAAAAGGTTTTTTTCGCGAAGTTTTACTGATATTTCTTAAATATATAAGTTTCCGTCTTTTTCATTAAAAATATAAGTACTTTCTTCTTTATAAGATTTACTAAGGTCAAGATTTACTCTTAATTTCAGATTTTTATAACTTACAATTGCAACATCAGATTCAAGTATTTGTATTAGTTTACATTCCTTATCAACGAGTGAAGTTGCGCCACTTGTATCCGTTGTAAGCCTTGATCTTATAACAGTTGGTATTGCAACAAAATAAAATAAAGCTAGAGCAATAGATACGGCTAATAACAATAATCTATTGACACTAACTTCATAATTGCTAAACATAATTTGGGAAGATGCAGATAAAACTAAAAATGCTACTACGCCTAAATAAGAAAAGTACCCTCTGGACAAAATTTTTAAATAAATAACAAAAGAAATTAAAAATACAATAATGCCCAAATAATTTATTCCAAACTCATTAAAAGGTAAGCTTGAGGAAATTACTAAAAGTGATCCCACCACTGCCATCAATCCGGGTCCAATTGCAAAAAGTTCTAAACCGATCAGTGCGAAACCTAATGCAAAAAACATGTATGTAAATATTGGGTTA
>CACKZW010000012.1 GCA_902604835.1 uncultured Candidatus Actinomarina sp. | reverse complement strand
ACAGCAATATGTCTTATAAAAACTAGTGGCAAAAAGAAACTTAATGAAGAAATATTACTTGAGAATTTTAATATAACATTAGTTTCAAAAGAGGAAGACAGGTTTAAGGTTATATTTTCAACATCAGTAATTGAAATTATTCAAAATTTTGGAATTACTCCATTGCCTCCATACATCATTGATAAGGAACATAAATATAAATATTATAAAAACTTTTTTAGCAAGGAAGGTTTTTCTACAGCATCATCTACAGCTGGTTTACATTTTACATCTGATATATTCCAAAAATTGACAGATAAAGGCATTGAGATTGATTATATAAATCTAGATATAGGCCTAGGTACTTTTAAGCCAATTTCTACAGATTATGTTGAAGATTTTAATATTCATTCTGAACGTTTTGAAATTCAAAAAAATACTTATAAAAATATTATTAAAAAGAAAGAAAACGGTTATAAAATTTACTGCGTTGGGACAACAACGTTAAGAGCATTGGAGTATGCGTATATTACTTCTGTATTAAAAGGTAAAACAGATTTATTTATAACTAAAGATTTTACATTTAATATTGCAGACTATTTACTTACTAATTTTCATGCTCCGAAAAGTACTTTAATTTCTATTGTTCAGTCAATATATGGAGATAATTGGAAAGATCTATATAGCTATGCACTTCAAAAAAATTTAAAATTCTTAAGTTTTGGTGATGCTGTACTCTTTAAAATAACAAATAAATGAAATTTGAAATTATCAAAACAGATAAGAAAGCTAGGGCAGGTCTTCTTTCACTAAATGGGTATAAAGTAGAAACTCCTACATTCATGCCTGTTGCTACAAGAGGTACAATAAAATCCACACCTCACGAATATTTAAATCAAACTTCTATTCTTTTGGCGAATGCTTATCATTTACATTTACGACCTGGACCAAAAATAATTAATGATCATGGTGGTTTACATAAATTTATGAATTGGGACAAATTAATTCTTACCGATTCTGGAGGCTTTCAAGCATGGTCATTACCAACAAAGCTATATGATGATGGTGTTGAATTTAAAAATGTATACGATGGATCGTACTTTAAACTAACTCCTCAAGATTCAATAAAAACTCAGAATTTGCTCGGAAGTGATATAGCTATGATTTTTGATTGTTTAATAGACGTTGATAAACCTGATGAAGAACAGAAGAGGGCAATTGAGGTCACAAAAAAATGGGCAACACTAGCAAAAGAAGTACACAATAATTCACTACAAAGTTTATTTGGTATTGTTCAAGGGGGATTAAATCTTAACCTGAGGGAAGAGTCTGCACTATCAATGATTGATCTAAATTTTGATGGATATGCAATAGGTGGTTTAGCTATTGGTGAGTCAAGACAAGAAAGAAAATCTGTTGTTGAATTTCTATCTAATGTGCTTCCTGTTGATAAACCTCGTTATGTTATGGGCTTAGGAGACACAATTGGATTGATAGACCTAATTGATTCCGGTGTAGACATGTTTGACTGTGTATGGCCTGCACGCTTAGCAAGACATGGAAAACTTATTATTAAAAATCAGTATATAAATATCAAAAATAATAAATATGAAAATGACACAACCCCAATAGATGCAGATTGTAATTGTTTTGTTTGTAACAGTTTTTCTAAAGCATATTTAAGGCATTTATTTGTCAACGAAAACACATCTTCGTGGCTTTATCTTACTGTTCATAATATAATTCAAACTGAAAATATTATTCAACAAGCCAGAGATAGTATATTAAACTCAAGTTTTGAAAGTTTTAAAAAGGAATATTTAAATGGATGAATTTATTAACCTACTACCAATAATTCTTGTTTTTGTAGTTTTTTATATTGTTTTATATTTACCACAAAGAAGAAGAGCTAAAAAGCATGATGCATTCATTGAAGATTTAAAAATTGGTGATGATGTATTAACTGATGGCGGTATTTTTGGACGGGTAACATCAATAGAAGACAAGACAGTTACCTTAGTTCTTAAAAAAGGCGAAATTAAAATCCAAAAAGCTTTTATTAAAAATATTTCATGAAACGATATTTTAAATTACTTTTTCTCCCAATCCTTGCAATTGGTTTATTTATTTATGTTCAGCAAACTAGTCTTACGCCAAAACTTGGTCTTGACTTGCAAGGTGGTATATCTGTAATCCTTACTGCAGATGAAGAAACGGATCCAGAGGTTTTACAGAAAGCAGTTGAGATAATGAGAACAAGAATTGAAGCATTTGGAGATGTACAAGAGCCTGAAATCTCAATTAGTGGTAACAGTGCCGTATTAGTTCAGCTTCCTGGTGTTACGGACCAAGAGAGAGCTATTCAGGCATTAGGTGCAACAGGATTATTAACATTTAGACCTGTACTTGATTCATCTATTGATACAGGTTATTCACCAGCATTTCAGTACATTCCTAATGAAAATGATCCCGATAATCCAACTAAAATTTCTGTACCTGGAGTTGATGAAGAAATAGGTATAACGATATCAGACAATCCCAATTTTGATTCATATTTACTTTCAATAGATCAGGGATATCCAGTGATTTACCATTTAGGTCCAGCTGAATTAACAGGTAACGATATAGAAGATGCTATTGCTGTTTACCCAGAAAATGAATGGATAGTATCACTTGATTTTAAAGCTGAATCAGAGGATAAATTTACAAACCTTACTAAAAAATTAGCAAGTGAAATTGGTGAAAGAAGAAGATTAGCTATTGTCCTTGATGGAGAAATAGTATCAGCACCAGGAATTGCTTTGGACGTGAATCCTGATATAGGTATTACCGGAGGAACAGCTGCTATCTCAATGGGCAATACTGACACAGGTGAATCAGCCAATAATTTAGCTGTAATTCTGCGTTATGGTGCATTACCAGTATCATTTGAAAGATCATCAATTCAAAAAGTTTCAGCTAGCTTGGGTGAGGATACTTTGAATCTAGGACTACAAGCAGGCTTAATCGGATTAATTATTATATCTATCATTATTATTCTTTACTATCGGTTACTAGGACTTGTATCCGTATTTGGTTTGTCAATGTTTGGCTTATTATTTTATTCAGTTATTTCATTACTTGGTAAATTTCAAGGATTTACTCTAACTTTGGCCGGTATTGCTGGAATTATAGTTTCTATTGGGTTGGCAGCAGATTCGTATATTGTTACATTTGAAAAGCTAAAAGATGAGATAAAAGTTGGTAGATCTTTTGAATTTGCAGCAAATAAAGCAGTTGACGACTCATGGAAAACTATATTAACTGCCGATTTTGTATCTCTGTCTGCTGCATTTCTACTATATATTCTTGCTGTTGGTCCAATTAGAGGTTTTGCTTTAGCGTTGGGTATTGCCACGATTTTTGATCTATTATTTACAAGGTTATATACAAGGAACTCTGTTCCAGTACTTGTCGCAAAGTTAGATAATACAAGATTAATGTATCCAATAAAAAATAAGGATATTACAAATGTTTAAAAATCTATTTTTAGGTAATACATCAATTAACTTTTATGAAAAAAGGAAATTTTTGCAGAATGTATTAATTATTGAGGTTCTCTTCTTTTTAATTGTTTTTGTCAGTGCTTCACTTGGATTATTAAATTTAAATTTTTCTGTAGATTTTACTGGTGGAACAACATATCAATTTTCTTCTGATTATGCGAAATCTGATATTGATGAAATTTTAGCAAATGAGATATTAGAAGTTTCAAGATACCAAACGTTTGAAAATTCAAGCTCAATTCTTTTTAGAGCCGTTGAGGGTACACAAGCACAAGAAACCCAGTTTCTTAATTATTTAGCTAATAAATTTGATATAAATGCTAACGAAATAGAATTCCAACGAGTTGGGCCAACATTTGGTCAGGAAATAACCAGCAGTGGTATTCGTGCGTTGATTATCTTTCTATCTTTTATAGTTTTATTGATATCAATAAGATTCCAGTTTAGATTTTCAATTGTCGCACTTATTGCATTACTACATGACTTATTTATATGTACTTCGATATATCTATTATTAAATTTTGAGATAACTCCATCTACAGTTATTGCCTTATTAACTATTCTTGGTTATTCACTTTATGACACGGTTATTTTGTTCGATAAATTAAGAGATAGTCAAAGATTGAATAAAGAATCTGATTTATCTATCAAGACATTGAATAAAACGTTCAATGAAATTCTTATGCGTAGTATCAACACATCAATTACATCAGCAGTACCAATTGCGTCTATATTATTTTTAGGTAATGTAATTGGGCTTTCTGGTACGTTAACTGATTTTGCATTACCATTATTTATCGGAATTATTTCTGGTACTTACAGTTCTATATTTGTAACAATTCCATTTTTATCAAAGATAATTAATAAATAAAAAACTTACTACCATTAAATTATGGTTAAAAATCCAGATATCTTAAGTGCTGATAAGCTATTTAACGACTTAAGTTCAAAATTTATTGATGATAAAGATCTGTTAGAAAAAGCATATAATTTTGCTTCCGATGGACATATGAACCAGAAGAGGGCTTCTGGAGAACCGTATATTACACATCCCTTACAAGTAGCCCTTTACTTGTCAGATTTAAGTATGGATTTAGAAACAATAATTGCTGCTATTTTACATGACCTTATTGAAGATACTGATATAACGTATAAAAACATTAAAAAAGAATTTGGATCTGATGTAGCAAATATTGTAGATGGAGTCACGAAGCTAGACAGGATTCAATACAACACAAACGAAGAAGCAAAAGCTGAAGCTATCAGAAAAATGGTAATTGCGATGTCTAAAGACATAAGAGTCCTTATCTTAAAACTTGCTGATAGACTCCATAATATTCAAACAATAGAATATTTGGCAGATCATAAACAAGAACGAATAGCAAGTGAAACACTTTATGTGTATGCACCGTTAGCTCATAGACTCGGGCTACAAAATATAAAACATATATTAGAAGACGTCTCCTTTGGACTTTTACATAAAAATCAAAACTTGGAAATTGAAAGTTTAATTGAGAAATCTGCTCCCAATAGAGATAAAAATATTAAAAAATCTGTAAAAGTAATCGATAAACTTTTATCAGACAATTCTTTATCGGCTGAAGTTATTGGACGTCCAAAACACAACTATTCAATATATAAGAAAATAATAAATAATGGATTATCATTTAATGAAATTAATGACCTAGTGGGTTTAAGGATACTTACGGATGATGTTAAAAATTGTTACACAATACTAGGACTAATACATGCTAATTTTCAACCCGTATTAGGTAGATTTAAAGATTTTATTTCTATGCCTAAATTTAATTTATATCAAAGTCTTCATACGACTGTTTTGACTGAAACAGGTCAAAAAATGGAAATACAAATTAGAACTCATGATATGCATTACAGAGCAGAATATGGTGTAGCTGCTCACTGGAAATATAAAGAAAAACCACCAAATGACGTTCAAAAATGGGCTTCTGATTTATCTGATTTAACTGCTGAATATCCTGACCCGAATGAATTTTTAAATCACATGAAATTAGATCTTTATGAAGACGAAGTATTTTGTTTAACACCAAAAGGAGATGTGATTACATTACCGCAAGGATCAACACCTGTAGATTTTGCATTTTCTGTACATACTCAAGTTGGTGAGAAACTTATTGGTGCAAAAATTAATGGAAAACTAGTCAATTTAAGTACAACATTATCAACAGGAGATACGATTGAAGTATTAACAACCAATGAAAATAATAAAGGCCCAAGCAGAGATTGGTTATCATTTGTTAAAACCTCTCGTGCTAGATCTAAAATTAAACAATGGTATCAAAAGCAACTAAAAGATGAGGATATACAAAAAGGAAAACAAATTCTCAATACATGGCTAGAAGAAAATGAAGAAATTTTTAACTACTCAGACAAAGAAACCATTTTAAACGAACTACTAAATATTTTAAAATATCCAAACTATGAAACGATTTATCAAAATCTTGGTAACGGTAATATAAAAATCACAAATGTAGGTAATAAAATTCGTAAATTTGTATTTCCTGAAGAGATTACTGAAGAAGAAGATATTCTTTCTCCCGATAAATACCAGACAACTGATGATCAATTAGTAATTGTTGAAGGATACGATGATATTAAAGTACGTATGGCAAGATGTTGTGTACCTGTACCTGGTGATGATATTCTTGGATTTATAACGATCTCAAATGGTATATCTATTCATAGATCTGATTGTTTAAATATAAAAATCGATAGTTCTAGAGGTGAAAGAATTATTGATGTTAGCTGGGGCTTCAATGCACAATCTGGTTCTATCGTATGGTTAGAAATTGAAGCAATAGATAGGCCTTATCTCCTTAGAGATGCAACTATAGCAATATCTGATAATGGAGGGAATATTCTTGTAGCTAAATCATTAACCAACAGCAAACGTATTGTTACTTTATTATTCCAAGTAGAAATAAGTGGTAATGAGCAACTCGAATCAATAATTACCGATGCCAAAAATATTGAAAATGTATTTGATGTTCAAAGAGTTAATCCAGGTAATTAAAATTGGACGATATTTACACTTACACAAGTTTTACAACATCAAATTGTTATGTATTAACACCAGATGTAAATGATGGTATTTCTTATGTCATTGATTTACCTCCAGATTTAGGTGATGTATTAAATTACATTAACTCAAAAAATTTCACTATTGGCGGGGCCCTTTTAACTCATGGTCACTTTGATCATTCTTTAGGAATGAGTGCGTTTGACGGTTCTATATATATAAATTTGGATGATGAGCAATTAGCACGCAATCCTGAAGAACAACTTAAAGGATTTTCAGGTCTTAATTTAAATCCATCAAAGTATGAAGGTGATTTAATTTCTGTTGATAATTTAAATAACGATATAAAAGTTCACAGTAATCCTGGGCACACTAAGGGTAGTACGAGTTTTGAATTTCCAAATATGGGTGTTGTGTTTACTGGGGATTTTGTATTTAAAGATGGCATAGGAAGGACTGATTTATATTCTGGAAATACTAGTGAAATGATCCATTCATTAAATAGTGTATTTACAGTGTTTCCAAATGATTATCTCGTCTATCCCGGACACGGAGATAAAGACACAGTAAAATCAATTAAAAATAACAATTTGTTAGTAAGAGAATATTTGAATGATTGAACAAGTAAAAGGTACAAGAAACCTTTACGGGCTAGAGGCTGAAAAATATCTATATATTTATGATATATTCCGTAAGTCCTTTAACACCTATGGATATGATTTAATAGAATTACCAACAATTGAATATAAAGAATTATTTAATAAGTCTATCGGTGAAAATTCTGAAATTGTTACAAAACAAATGTATGAATTTAAAGATAAAGGTAATAGAGATCTTGTTTTAAGACCAGAAGCAACGGCAAGTGTAGTTAGATTTCATAACGAATTTTTTAAGAATGAATCAAAAAAATATTCATATTTTGGAAAAATGTTTAGGTATGAAAATCCTCAAAAAAATCGATACAGAGAATTCATACAGGCTGGAGCAGAAATAGTTGGTACGATTGATGAATACTCGAACTTACAAATACTGAAATCTTCAATAAGATTTTTGTCATTATTAAACATAAAGTCGAAATTAAATCTCAACACAATTGGAACTAAAGAAGAACGTGAAAAATATATAAGAGAACTAGATAAGTATTTCAGTAAAAATAAAAGGGAACTATCCAAAGAAAGTGTAGATAAAATTGGAAAAAATACTTTAAGAATTCTTGATTCAAATGATCCGTTTGATAATCAAATCATCGATTTAGCACCAATTATTTATGACTTTCTTAGTAATGAAACATTATCCTTATATGAAACTTTTAAAAAACAATTGAAAACGAACAGTATAGATTTTGTTGAAAATCCAAAACTAGTTAGGGGATTAGATTATTACAATGATTTAACTTTTGAGTTTGTAGCTAATGGAACAGTTGTAGGCGGTGGTGGTAGGTATGACAGTCTTTCAGAAATTCTTGGATTAGGAAAATTATCAGGGATAGGTGTAGCATTTGGAGTTGATAGATTAATAAATACTATAAGATCTATTCCTTCTAAAACAAAAGTTATGTTGATAGCTCAAAATTTGTCTGATTTGACTCTAGTTAGTTCTAGATTAGATAAAGCTGGAATAAATTATTTATTACCAGTTAGAGACAGTAAAGAAAATACTCAATACAAAGAAGCTATCAAAAACAATGTTGACTATGTTATAAATTGTTCTGAAAATACTATTAAGAATATTAACAATAACGAATCTATCAAGTTTAATATAAGTAACTTACGAAAATTATTATGAACATATCAGAGTTAAAAAATAAAGACACGAACAGTGAAGTTACCAACTTAATGGGTTGGGTAAGTAGCGTTCGTGATCATGGAAATCTTATATTTATAGAATTAAGAGACACAGATTCAAGAATTCAATTAGTCTTAGACGCTGAAAAGGTTGATTTAGACACATTTAAATCAGAATACTATATATCAATTGACGGATTATTTATTAAAAGAGATCCTGAAATGATAAATGATTCACAACCATTAGGTGAATTTGAAATAAATGTTAAAAATTTTAGTATTCTTTCAAAAAGTAATACTTTGCCATTTCAATTAGATGACTCACTTGATACAGATGAAAATATACGACTTAAGTATCGATATCTTGATTTAAGACGAGAAGATATGAAAAAAAATATTATTACTCGATCTAAAACGTTTAGATCTATACGAGAATCAATGTACGAATTAGGATTCCTTGAACTTGACACCCCAACATTAACTAAATCGACCCCAGAAGGTGCCAAAGACTTTCTTGTCCCTTCACGAAAACAAAATGGGGCCTTCTACGCATTGCCCCAGTCACCTCAAATGTATAAACAATTATTCATGGTGTCAGGTTTTGATAAATACTATCAAATTGCTAAGTGTTATAGAGATGAAGATTCTAGAAAAGATAGACAGCCAGAGTTTACTCAACTTGATTTAGAAATATCAAATGGATCACCTGAAATAGTAAGGGAAATTACTGAATCTATTGTAAAAAATCTTTTAACTGACGTTTTTGAATTAGAAGTAGAAATACCTTTTATTGAAATGACATATGATGAAGCTATAAATACATATGGTACAGATAAGCCTGATCTAAGAATAAAAAGTACAATTAAAGACTTTACAAATATATTTAAAAAAACTGAAATTAAATTTATTAAGTCAGCAATAGAAAATAGTGGATTTGTAAAAGGATTTGTTACAGAAGATATTTTATCTAGATCACAAATAGATGAATTAGATGAAATAGTAAAAGACAGTGGTAGCAATGGTCTTGGTTGGTTCAAGATCGAAAATAATGAAGTTAGTGGTCCTTTATCTAAAATTATTAGCGATGATGAAAAAAATAATATATTAGAACTTGGTGAAGGAATGCTCATTTTTCAATCAGGAACAAAAGAAATATATCCAATACTTGATATTTTAAGAAGGTCAATATTCAAACCTGATGATACTTTAAATTTTTTATGGATTTACGACTTTCCTTATTTTGAAACAGAAGATGGGGAAATACAACCATCACATCACCCCTTTACATCACCAAAAGATGTTGATAGCTTTGTAAATGATCCTACTTCTTCAAAGGCATTACATTATGACTTAGTCCTTAATGGATCTGAACTAGGTTCGGGTTCACAAAGAATTAATGATCCATCTATTCAAACTAAAGTACTCGAAATGTGGGGTTTGTCAGATAGCGATATTAAAAATAGGTTTGGATGGTTTATAGAAGCTCTATCTTATGGCACTCCACAACATGCAGGAATAGCACTAGGCATAGACAGATTTGTCGCTGTTATGTTAAATACCGAGTCAATAAGAGATGTAATTCCTTTCCCGAAAACTCAATCAGGTTTAGATCCTTTAACTGGTGCACCAAGTGTTATCTCTGAAAATGAACTTACTGAATATAATTTAAAATATATTGAGGAAATTAATGAAGAGTAATGAGATAAGAAACGCCTTTTTAGACTATTTTAAAAATTCAGATCATAAAATCATGCCGTCTGCTTCACTAATACCAATTGATGATACATTGCTTTTCACAGCTGCTGGTATGGTACCGTTTAAAGATTATTTTCTTGGTAATGCAAAACCGCCAAAAAATAACTTAGTATCTTCTCAAAAATGCATAAGAACTGTTGATATTGACATAATTGGAGATACAGATAGACATTTAACTTTTTTCGAAATGTTAGGAAACTTTAGTATTGGTGAATATTTTAAAGAAGATGCAATAAAACATGCATATAAATTTATTACAGAAGTTTTGAAAATAAATCCAGAAGATTTGTGGTTTACGGTATATAAAGATGATGATGAATCATTTAATATTTGGAAAAACGTTATAGGTGTTCCTGAGGAAAAAATCCAAAGAGGAGATAAAGATAATTTCTGGCAAATGAATATACCTGGACCCTGTGGTCCCTGTTCTGAAATATTTATTGATAGAGGTGATCAATATGGTGATGACGGTGGACCTATTGGAGGTGGAGAAGATAGATTTATAGAAATTTGGAATCTAGTCTTTATGGAGTCTATACAAGACGAACCATATAACGTAATAGGCGAACTCCCAGCAAAAAATATTGATACGGGGATGGGTCTTGAAAGAATTGCTATGGTCCTACAGGATAAAAGTTCTCCTTTCGAAATTGATACATTTTTACCAATATATGACCTTTTGGAACCAAAAATTAAAAATGAAAATTCTAAATTTGAAAGAATTGTATTAGATCATATGAAGGCTTCTACTTTTATGTTATCTGATGGAGTTGTACCTACAAATGAAGGAAGAGGTTATATTTTACGTCGATTAATCAGAAGGGCCATTAGGGCTTTTTATGGCTTAACAACCAATATTGAAAGCTTAGAATTTTTAATTGGTCCGATAATTGATATATACACTGATCAATATCCTGATTTATTAAAGAATAAAGACAAGATATTAAAACTTTATTTAACTGAGGAAAAATTATTCCATAAAACATTAGAAAAAGGAACAATCGAAATTCAAAAGTTAATTAAAGATAAAAAATCATTTAATGAAGAAAAAGCTTTTTTCTTATTCGAAACATTTGGATTTCCATATGAGTTAACAAAGGAAATAGCACTTGAGAATGGTATTACACTAGAAGATAGTATATATATGAAAAAATTTGAAGAACATCAAACTAAATCTAGTTCATTTAAAAAACAATCTACTGAAAGTTCTAATTTCGATGTTGATTGCAATATTTTTACAGGATATGAGGAAACAAAGACTCTTAGTAATGTATTGATGGTTAGTGTGGATGAATTATCTACAACTATTTTTACAGAAAAAAATCCATTCTATTACGAAGCTGGAGGTCAAATATCTGATAAAGGTAAAATTATATATGAAAATAATGAATACCAAGTAGATGAAGTAATACAAACGAATTCTGGAGCAATAGGCTTAAAAATAAATAAAAGTTTAAACATTTCCACAGGAGAAAAGATTGAATCAGTAGTAGATGATTCATTTAGAAGGTCTGTCTCTAAAAGTCATACATCTGCACATATTGTACATTCGTCTCTAAGAGCAATTCTTGGAGATCATGTCGCACAAGCGGGTTCATATGTTGCACCAGGAAGATTTAGATTCGACTTTAGTCACTCTGAGAAAGTGTCGACTGAACAATTATCTGAAATATTTGCATTGAGTAACAAAAATGTATTTCAAGATTTAGATGTTTCTACAAGAGTAATGAATATTGATGAAGCAAAAAAAGAAGGTGCTTTAGCTTTTTTTGGGGATAAATATGAAGACGACGTAAGAGTAGTCAACATAGGTGAATTTTCTAAAGAATTATGTGGCGGAACTCATGTCGGAAATTCCAATGAAATTGGATTAATTGTATTATTAAATGAATCTTCAATAGGTTCTAATTTAAGAAGAGTAGAGATGTTATCCGGTTATGAAGCTTATGATTTTATGACTAATGCTTATAATTCCTATAAAAATGTAAGTAACATTCTTAAAACTAATATTGATGATGTGCCAACGAAATTAGAAACTTTTTTAAATACATATGAAGAGTTAAAAGCAAAAATTGACAAATATAAACAAATTGAAAATAATCAGATTGTAGAAAACATATCTAATAATTTAAACGTAATAAACAAATTTAAAACATATGTTGGCTCTATTGAAACTGATAGTGTCGATAGTTTGAGAAACATAGCTGTTACAGCTATTAATAGTGAGGTAGCTGATTATGTTTACTTAATCTCGAAAATAGATAATAAATATGTAATTGTTTCGATGAAGAATGAAAAGATAATTAAAGATTTTAACGTTTCTGATTTAGTAATTGAAACATCTCAAAATTATGGAGGTGGTGCATCAAAAGATGAAACTTTATCTATTGGTGGTGGACCAAAAGATTATTCAATTGATAAAACTTTAATTTTCATCAACGAGAACTTAAATAAAATACTCAAGTGAAAAATATAATTGGTATTGATTATGGTGAGCGCTTTATAGGTTTAGCAATTAAAAAAAAATCATTAAACACTCCATATCCATTAAAAATATTAGACAGTAAAAAAGCTGATATTTTGGATGAAATTAAGAAGGTATTAGATGATAACGAAATTGAAGAAATCGTAATTGGATACCCAATAGGTTTAAATAATCATGAAACTAGGATGACAAAAGTTGTAGATATGTTTATCTCTAAAGATCTAAGCAAGATATGTGAACTTCCAGTTATAACAGTTGATGAAAGAATGACATCTAAATTAATAAACGATAATACTGAAAGAACTGACGATCTAGCAGCTGTTGAAATACTCAATTCTTATTTGATTAATGATTAGTTATTACTTTCGAAACAGATTATTGATATCTGTAATTGTTACGATAATTGCAGTTGTAGTTGCTGTTTCTTTTGCGTCTGATATTGCAACATCAATTGATAGAACTGCAAATATTGTAACAAGTGATAATCAAGTCGAAGAATTCATTGCGGTTGTAAATATTCCTCAGGGGTCATCAGCAGCTGAAATAGCATCAATATTATCATCGGAGGGAATAATCACATCGTCACTAGCTTTTGAACTGTATTTAAGAAATGAAAATTTATCGGATAAATTAAGAGCTGGAGAATATGAAATATCAAATAAATTAGAATTTGAAGAAATATCATCGATTTTACTTAAAGGGCCCCCTTTAAAAACTTATACAATAACAATCCCAGAAGGTTTGTGGATATCTGAAACTTTAGAATCAATTTCATCACAAACTGGTTATGACAGTGACTTACTTGCTAACTCACTAATATCTGGAAATGTAAACAGCAAGTATGTATATCTTGGTGATTATTCAAACTTGCAACATTGGGAAGGATTGCTGTATCCGAATACATACCAGATTGCATTAGATGCTTCAGGTGATGATATACTCCAAATACTAGTAAATGAATTAGAGACAGTTGTTGATAATTTATTGAATGAATATCAATTACCTGCCTGGTTAAAAAACACAAATGAATTATTTACTGTAGCGAGCCTTGTCGAGGCAGAATCAAAGCTTCAAGAAGACAGACCCCTAGTATCATCCGTTATTAAAAATCGATTGTATGATGATATGCTTCTACAAATTGATGCAATGGTTCTTTATGCACTCCAAGAAAGAAAATCACAAGTTTTACTCGTTGATTTACAGGTTGATTCAATTTACAACTCCTATAAATACACAGGACTACCGCCAACACCAATTTCAGGTTTTGGCGAAAGGTCGATCAAGGCAGTTCTTGAAACGCCTGAGACTGATTTTATTTACTATTTATTAACTGATAAAAATGGCAAAATGTCCTTTACAAATGACTACTCCGATTTTATTAATATGAAGAACAAAGCTAAAGAAGAAGGTGTTATTCCATAATGGTATCTACAAATGATATTAGACCAGGACAGTCCATAATTGTTGACAACGTAATCTATCAGATTATGGAATATGCACATGTTAAGCCAGGTAAAGGTAAAGCATTCGTTAAAACAAAATTAAAAAATATGAAAGATGGTGGAATTATAGAAAAAACATTTCGTGCTGATGAAAATGTAGAACAAGCTTTTATTGATAAAAAACAATTTCAATACTTGTACAGCGAAGGTGATTCATTTATTTTTATGAATAATGAAACATACGAACAAATATCTTTAGATCAAGAAAAAATTAAAGAGATTGAATTACTACTAGTACCAAATAATGACGTCACTATCCAAATGTATGAAAATAGTCCTATAGATGTTGTACTTCCACCAAGTGTTGAGTTAATGGTAACAAAGGCAGAACCTGCGGTTAAGGGGGATACTGTTACTTCATCTACTAAAACGGTAACTTGTGAAACTGGACTAGAAGTTGTAGTTCCAATGTTTATAGCTGAAAATGACATTATAAAAATTGATACTAAAGATAAATCATACATGACAAGGGTTACATGAACGATTTTAGAATTGATTCATTTGAAAAAGTATTCGCTGCCAGTCTCGATGAAATTCAGGAAATTGACAAAAATTTTCCAGAACTAAGTGATAATCAGAGATTAAGAGCTCAGCAATTATTAAAGAACACTCATGATAATAAAGAAAGGATAGAAAATTCCATTCGTACATATTCAGAAAATTGGTCATATGAAAGAATTGGTAAAGTAGAAATTATAATATTATCACTAGGAATTTCAGAATTAATAATGGATCTAACTCCAAAAAAAGTAATAATTTCTGAATGGGTAAAGCTCTGTGATAAACATTCATCCTCTCAATCTGCGAAATTTGTAAATGGTATTTTAAATACAATTTCAGAAAATATTAACAATGAATAACAAGTACATTTTAGAAGTTAAGAAAAAAAGATTAATGTTTATAGATGAATTTGAGAAAAACATAGAAAATATACACGATGAGTTAATCAAAGCAAAAAATGATAACCAATTATCGTCGATAAGGGTGCATAAATATTTAACTGCTGGTGGAACATTTGGTAAAGTTAAAACAGCTAGATACCTTGATGAAATAGGTCTAGATGAAAAAACAAAATTTAAAAATTTAAAAGAAGCAGATATAAAAAAATTAGTAAAATACGTAATTGAGCAATGATAGTTATATTTAGTGGTCCATCGGGAGTTGGTAAGTCAACAATCATTAACTTGCTTAGATCTAAAATTGATTTTTATTTTTCAATATCTCACACAACCCGTCCTATGAGAGATGATGAAAAAGATAAACAAGATTATTACTTTATTTCTGAGGACGTATTTAAAGAGATGGTTTCCAATGAAGAATTTATCGAATATGAAAGATATGGAAGCTTTTTTTACGGTACTTCGAAAAATGAAATTACAAAAAGTGATTTCACGATATTAGATTTAGAAGTTAATGGGGCAACTAAACTTTTGTCTAGTAATTCAGAGTTTGTAGGTATATTTGTTGATATTGATGACGAAATTCTGATTAATCGGCTTACAGAAAGAGGTCATGATCACCAATTTATTGAGGAAAGAATGAAATTAGCTTCAGAACAAAGAAAATCAATGCCTAAGTTTGATTATGTACTTAAAAATATAGATTTAAACACTACTCTTAAAGAAATATTAGATATATTATATGACCTGGAGAAAAAATGATAAAACCACCTATTGAAGAATTATTAAAGAACTCACCTGGCAGATTTGCTTTAGTCATTACTTCAGCAAGACGTGCCAAAGACATAAACTCGTATTTTAATCAACTTGGTGAAGGTATAGGTGCTTATACACCTCCACAGGTACAAAGTTTAAGTCGAAAACCACTTACCGTTGCATTTGAAGAAATTGCATCTGGAAAAGTAGAGGTAAGCGAAAAAGAATAAATCAATGAGCGAAAATATACTACTTGGTATAACTGGTAGTATCGCTTCTTCTAAGTCTGAGGTACTTTTTCAGCTTCTAAATAAACAAAACAATGTTGAAATTTTTTCAACTAATGAGGGTTTGAAATATGTATCTCAAGATTTTCAAAATGAGAATACAATATATTCATCATGGGACCAACTCGAAGGATCACCACATATAGAATATGCAAGATGGGCAGATAAAGTTATTATTTACCCTGCAACTGCGAATTTTATCAGTAAGTATGCTCATGGATTAGCTGATGATCTTCTTTTATCTACATTATTGATGTTTGACAAGGAAATATATATTGCACCTGCAATGCATGAAGAAATGTTTATGGATGAAAAAATTCAAGAAAATATTTTAAATTTAAGTGACAAGGTTACATTTTGTGGGCCTAGATTTGGAAATCTAGATATAGGGGATCAAGGAATAGGAAGACTAGTTGAACCAAATGAACTTTTTGATATTTTATATACAAAAAAAGATAAAGTAATTGTTACATCAGGACCAACTTCAGAATATATAGATGAAGTAAGAGTTATAACAAATAAATCATCTGGAAAACAGGGGAGAGCAATAGCTATAGAACTAATGAGTCAAGGTTATGAAGTTGTATACATTCATTCAAAAGACATAGAACCTGTTGCAGGAGTAAGAAATATTATTTTTGAAACTTCTGAAGATTTATTAAAAGCAATGGACAGTGAAACAAATGACTTAAAACACCTTTTTATGGTTGCTGCTGTTTCAGATTTTGTTGTTAAAAAAACTAAAGGAAAAATTAATCGATCAAAAGGAGATGCGTCTATTAATCTGTCACCCAATATTGATATAGTAAAAGAATATAAATTAAAGAACAGAGATGTAAATGTGATAAGTTTTTCAGCGCAAACAAACAATGATTTAAACTTCGAAAAAATTAAAAATAAAGATTCTGATTACCTTGTTATAAATAATTTAAGTGATAATTATTTTGGTTCAGATATGAATAAAGTAACAATAATTAATAAATCTGAAATGATTTATGAATCCGGAAATGAAAATAAACATCTAATTGCTAAAAAGATAATTCAGAATACAATAATCTAAAGTGTTTGCAGATGTCGAAATTTTGTCGAACAATACGTATAAATTTAGTAAATTTACATATTCAATTCCTACACGCTTAACTCCAAAAATTAAAATAGGTTCGATAATAAAAGTTACGTTTAGAAACAATATAAAGGATGCAGTTGTAATAAACACACATAATGAATCACCAAATATAAAACTGATTAAACCTATTGAAAAAGTAACAAGTCAACTTAACAGCCTAGAATTATTGTTTTTAAAACATGTTGCCTCTGCAAATTATCTAAACATTGGTATGACGCTATTTAACCTATATAAAGATACTGATTACAAATTAGATAGTGAATTAGGTTTATCAGAAATCTTAATTTTTAACAATAATGACATTTACTCAAATCTTGAAAATAAAGAACGAAATATAATATTTACACCATCTCTAAAATCAGCAAAAACTCTGTATGAGAATATGATCAGAAATAACATTCAGATTGATTTTTATCAAAAAACAGGTGGTAACGAAGAAATATCGAACTTTATTCAGAATCAGAGTAAATATACAAATACAATTCTCTTATCAAATAATTACCCAAAAATTTTTCAATCAAAAACTACAATTTGTCACTTTTTAGATACAAATGATATTGGATTTAATTTACCAAAATTAAACTCCATGAACATTATCGAGCTTGCTTCTCTTAAGAATCATTACTTTGGTGGTAGATATTATTTCTATAATGAATATCCTTCTTTGAATATTTTTGATAAAGCAACACATTATAAAAAACCTGATCTTACAAATGTAGATATTTATCACGGAAATAGCATAACTGAATGTATCGAGTTATTAAAAACAAAATATGAGCTTTCAACAAATATACTTGCTCATGATCAACCATCCGAAGAATTTTTAAATGACTTTAACATAATCAAAAATAATCAAGAAGATTACGACATAAGCGTATTAATAAACCCAAGAATTGTATATAAAAATAATTTAAATTCTGAAAGACTCATTTATTTAATAAAAAAAATAAATGAAGTAAATACTAAAAATAAAAAATTAATAATATTATCAACTCAAAATATAGATCTACATAAAGCACTTGAATATGAATATATTACAAAGCTAACAAAAGAAGAATTAAAAGAACGAAAAAAATGGGGTCCAAACTTATATCATAAAGTTTATAAAATACTTTCTGATACAGAACTCTCTCTTGAAAACACTAATTTATTATTAGGTCCAAGAGTTAGAGATGATGTTTTTGAATATGAAATCAACATTAATTTAAGAAACAATATTAATTACAATGAAATTATTACAAGCTTCAGAAAGCTTCAGACTTATGAACCAAGGAAAGTGACTTCAATTTAATGGAAGAAATAGTAATATTTGGACATCCATCATTAAGAATAAAGTCTTCAGAAATAACTGAATTTAACAATGAGTTAGAAAAACTATCCGAAAAAATGATAAAAATAATGTATGAAGCACCGGGAGTTGGTTTAGCTGCACCTCAAATTGGAATTAATAAAAATATTTTTGTATTCGATGCTGGTGATGGTCCTAAAACAGCAATTAATCCAACTAAAATTGAGGTAGAAGGAAGTGCTGTATTTTTAGAAGGATGTTTATCTCTTCCTGGTTATTATTGGGAAATCGAACGTCCAGAATTTGCAAAAATATATTGTCAGAATCTTCAAGGTGAAGCTATCACTTATGAAGGTGATGAATTGACTGGTAGAGTATTGCAACATGAATTTGATCATTTAAAAGGAAAGTTATTACTTTCATCTCTAACTAGAAAAGAAAGAAAAGAAGCAATTAAAAAAATTACAGTGAATGGTTTCCCAGGCGATGACATATAAATATTTTTTTGGGAGTGATAAAAGAAGCGTTCCATACTTGGATTTCCTATCAAGAGAAATTAATGAATTAGTAGTGATAACGACAAAGCCAAAAATAAGTGGTCGAGGAAATAAATTAAGAATAAATCCTGTAGAGGATTTTTGTCTAAAAAACGATATTATTTTTAAGTACTTTGACGAATCAGAAAAATTTTCAGATATGGAATATGGAATATGTGTAAGTTTTGGTGCAATTTTTAAAGATAACTTTATAAATAGTAATCCACCTATTTTTAATATACACTTAAGCAGACTTCCAGAACTTCGTGGCCCATCACCTGTAGAAACTTCAATATTAAATGGGAATACATTATTTAGTTATACGATGTTTAAAATTGTCAAGGAAATTGATGAAGGACCAATTCTGTATCGAAATGATGTAGAAGTACTTTATAATTACTCATCAAATGTCTATGAAGCGGTACTTGAGGATTTTATTAGGAGTTTTAAATATATTGACTTTAAATCACCATTACAAATTCAGGAAGGCAATGCTTCTGTAACCCGCAAATTTATTAAAACTGACTTCATGATTTCTAAAGAAGATACTGTCAATGAAGCTAAAAATAAAATTAAAGCATTCGATATTTTAGGGCCTGCATATATTCAATATGATTCCAAAATAATTAAAATTCATAAATATACTGAAGTTAATTCAGATTTTAAATATGAATTAAAAGATGGAAATTTATATTTAGATGAAATTACACCTGAAGGGAAAAATAAAATGATGGCTAATGATTACATACGTGGACGTCAATGAAGATTTCAGCAAGTATTCAAGCATCTAACATTTATAATCTTCTAAATGAACTAGATGAATATAGTGATAGTTTTGATCAATTACATGTAGATATAACTGATGGAAACTTTACAAATAATATTTCTCTTCCTGTTGCAATTATTGAATACATTAAAAATAATACAGATTACTTGATTGACACCCATTTAATGCTCAATAACAACGAGCTGTTTACACAAAAAGCTTTTGAATATGGTTCTGATATTGTCACTGTACATTGTGAAACTACAACACCAGAAATCTTCAAATCACTAGTTAACCAGTTTACATATGTTGGTGTTGGAATAATTCCTACTACAAATATGAAAACTTTGTCTTCTTACATTAATGAAGCTTATAGTGTCTTATTATTGACAGTTAATCCTGGTTTTTCAAATCAGGGTAAGGCAGTAAATTTAATTGATAGGGTAGAAGAATTTAAAGATCTTTATCCTAATTACTCCAACTTGTTAATTGTTGATGGTGGAGTAAAAAAAGAAGAATTAGAATCTTTAAGAAATCTTGATGTTGATATAGCTGTTCAGGGGGGAGCTATATTTGCAAAATAGTCTCAAATTCTTACACTTCTCTGAATATATGATTGAAGCTATAAAAGTTGCATTGCGTTACAACCCAACACCAAACCCCAGAGTGGGAGCTGTACTTGTTGATAAAAATAATAAAATTAAAAAAGTTGCGGCACATCAAAATAAGGGATACGATCACGCAGAATACAGTCTATTTAAAAATTCAGAAGTATCACCTGATGATACGTTATACGTAACTCTAGAACCTTGCTTTCATGATGATACGTCACCTTCATGTGCATCAACTGTTATACAAACTGGTATCAAATCGGTAGTGGTAGGAGATATTGATAAAGATAAAAGAACAGACGGAAAAGGTATAGATCTATTAAGACAAAACGATATAGAAGTAATAGTTGAAGAAGGTGTCAATGAATTTCTAAATCCTGGATATAAATACTCTGATACAAAACCTTTTTTAATTGGTAAAGTAGCAATCTCAAATGACAACATTATTTATAAAGAAAACAATAAATATATTAGTAATCAACAGTCTCGTGAAATATCACACTATATTAGGTCAACAGTAGATTGTATAATTATTGGAAAGAATACATTAATAAAAGATGCACCTCAACTTAATGTACGGCTTGATGATAAATTTTCAAGTCCGACACCAATCGTAATTTGGGGAAATAATACAAAAGATTTGATGACCTATAAGAAAAATAATAGTAATTTTTTATTCTACGTCGAAAATGAAGAAGGTTCATTTAATGACTACGTATTAAGAAATAGCTTAAAGACAGGCCTTATTGAAGGCGGTAATAAGATTCTTTCATACTTTTTTGAACAACAACAAATAGATAAGTTTTATATGTTTAAATCTGATTCTAATTTAGTTAATGGTTTGAAATTAGATACAAGAATTCAAAATAGTTTGAAAAAAGATTATATTCTCAATGATCAATATCAGATTAAAGATAATTCATTATCTACTTATACTATTAAGTGATGTTTACTGGAATTATCAATTCAATTGGAAATATTGAGAATTTAAATGATGATTTAATTCAAATAAGTACTGATAATAACTCATACCAAAATCTTGATTCTGGAACAAGTATTGGGATTGATGGAATGTGTCTAACTTTACGTGACTACGAAAATGATTTATTAAACTTTCAAGTATCAGGTGAAACATTTGATAGAACAATTGCTAAAGGATATAAAACTGGTTCAAAAATTAATCTAGAATTACCAGCAACCATGTCAACATTCTTAAGTGGCCATATCGTTCAAGGACATGTTGACACAACTTCAGAAGTAATAAACATTGAAGAAAATGAAAATAATCTATGGACTTACTATTTCAAAATTATCGATTCTAAATATATTGTTGATAAGGGTTCAATTACGATAAATGGTATATCTTTGACAGTAGTTGATCCAAATGATGAATCATTTAGTGTTGCAGTTATAAGTGAGACTTACCAAAGAACAAATTTACAATACCTAAAAACTGGTTCATTAGTTAACATTGAATATGACATACTTGCTAAATATATGGAGAAAATGATTAATGATAAGTGACATAGAAGTTATTATCGAAAAGTTTAAAAAAGGTGAGATGGTTATTCTCGTTGATGATGAGGATAGAGAAAATGAAGGTGACCTAGTTATATCTTCTCAATATCTTACACCTGAACATATAAATTTCATGATTACTAATGCAAAAGGACTCGTCTGTGCTCCAATAGCTTTAGATGTAGCAAAGAAATTAAAACTATCTTTAATGCAAGGTATTGAGAATGAAGAAGATACACAATTTACCACATCTGTAGATCTTAATGGTGATGGTGTAACAACAGGAATTTCAGCTGAAGACAGATTTAAAACTATAAAAGGTTTAAGTGATCCAAATGCAACAAGAGACGATTTTAAAGTACCAGGTCATGTTTTTCCTTTGCTAGCCATGGATGGTGGAGTTTTAAGACGTGCTGGACACTCAGAAGCAGCCGTAGATCTGTGTTTAGTTGCTGACCATTATCCAGTAGCCGTAATTTGTGAAATTATCAATGATGACGGGTCCATGGCAAGAATAGATGATCTGATTCAATTCTCAGCAAAACATGACCTAGCCATTGGAACTATAAAAGATTTAATAGAGTATCGCTTAAAGCTAACCAATCCTGTAAGTTTGGTATCTAATGCAAAAATTCCAACAGACTTTGGTGAATTTACTGCCCATGTATACAAAGATAATAACGACAATACAGAACATATTGCACTAACCTATAAAAATTATCTAGAGGGTGAATCATCTATGGTAAGAGTTCATTCTGAGTGTCTTACAGGTGATGTTTTCAACTCCAATAAATGCGACTGTGGGTATCAATTAAACAATGCAATGGAGACAATTGTTAAAAATGGTTCTGGTGTTATTTTGTATATGAGAGGTCACGAAGGACGAGGTATAGGTCTTGGTAATAAGATAAAAGCCTACGCACTCCAAGATGAAGGTGCAGATACAGTTGAGGCAAATTTAAAATTAGGCTTTGAAATGGACCAAAGAGATTACGGAACAGGAGCACTTATTCTTAGAGATTTAGGAATTACAAATATGAATTTATTAACAAACAATCCGAGTAAAAGAGCAGGTCTTGAAGGTTTTGGTTTAAATATTGTAAAGAGAACTCCATTGAAAGGTAAAATAACGAATGAAAATTCTTCATACCTTGACACTAAAGAAACCAAAATGGGTCATAATTTTAATGAAGAATAAAATAGCAATAGTTCATTCGGATTATTATCAAGATATAAGTCAATCACTTGTTGATGGTTTTATGAAGTCTATTCATACTAGCTTCGACTGTAACACGTACAATGTGGAAGGTAGTTGGGAGCTAGTTTATAAAATAAATACTCTTATTGGTGAATATGATAAATTTGTTGCAATAGGAATTATTGTTAAAGGTGAAACGGATCACTACGAGTATTTATCTTCTGCTATTGCTAATGCTTTATTATCAATGACTACTGCTAATAATGTTTATATATCAAATTGCGTACTTAACGTACAAAATCTTCAACAGGCAGAAAATAGAGCTACAGAGGAAAGAAATAAGGGTTCGGAATCCGCAAACGCTATAAATAATCTTTTTCTTACATAATAGAAATAAAGATATATAATTAAATCAAGCGAACGATGTTCCACCTACTGTGAAAAATAGTATGGTATTTTAAACAGCTTCGTGCTGTTTTTTTTATTGAAAGGAAAACAAATAGCAGAATTAAATGTAAACGAGGAGATTAGATCTAAAAAATTACTCGTCATTGCTCCTGATGGAGTGCAAGTCGGTGAATTAGAGCTAAAAAAAGCTTTGATTCTAGCTGAGGAACTTGATCTTGACTTAGTAGAGGTCTCTCCAGAAAGTAAACCTCCTGTTGCAAGACTTATGGATTATGGTAAATACAAATTTGAACTTAAGCAAAAAGCAAGGGAATCTAGAAAAAAACAAGTAAAAATTAACGTAAAGGAAATACAACTAAAACCAAAGATTGATACCAACGATTACAAAATTAAATTAAATCAG
Source organism: uncultured Candidatus Actinomarina sp. (assembly GCA_902604835.1). Taxonomy (GTDB): domain Bacteria; phylum Actinomycetota; class Acidimicrobiia; order Actinomarinales; family Actinomarinaceae; genus Actinomarina. The sequence goes on along the minus strand of CACKZW010000012.1, from coordinate 5,915 downwards.
TCAAAAAAGTTTTTAGAAGATGGAGATAAAGTGAAATTCACAATGAGATTTAGAGGAAGAGAAGCTGAGTATCCTGAATTAGGACAAAAAATTCTTGATAATTTGAGAGATGAGCTTGAAGATTTGTCAATGGTTGAATCTACTTCAAGACCAGATGGTCGTTCACTCACAATGGTTTTAGCACCAAATGGAGGTAAAAAATGAAACACAAAACTCATAAAGGTATGAAAAAAAGAATTAGAGTAAGTGGAACCGGAAAGTTTATGAGAAGACGTGCCCATAGATCGCACTATAAACTTGCTAAAGGAAGTAACTCCTGGTCTAGACTAAAACGTGATGTAGAGTCTTCAAAAGGTGATTCAAAGAAAATCAGAAAGTTGTTGAGTTAAATGGTAAGGGTTAGAAGATCTGTAAGCAGCAGAAAATCAAGAAAAAAGGTTCTTAAGCAAGCGAAAGGCTATACAGGAGCAAGAAGTAAAAGATTAAGAACTGCAAAAGAACAGGTTATGCATGCTGGCAATGACGCCTTTGCACATAGAAAAGACAAAAAAGCAACATATAGAAAAATATGGATCTCAAGAATAAATGCTGCTTCAAGAGAACATGGACTTCCATATTCTAAATTTATAAACGGTCTAACTAATGCAGAAGTAAAAGTTGATCGTAAAATACTCGCAGATTTAGCAATAAATGATCCTGATGGTTTTAAAAAGCTTGTTGATTTAGCCAAAAAAAATATAAATGCCTGAGGTTAATACAGAAAAGATATTTGCATCTTTTTTATTGAGTATTGAACAAGTATCTTCAGTTGATGAATTCAATGACCTTGAAAAAGAATACTTAGGTAAAAATTCGCTAATTTCAGAAGAACGAAAAAAATTATCATCTATGAACGAAACCTCTCGAAAGAAATATGGAAAAGTTCTCCAAGAGTTATCTACAAAAATTAACGAAAGATTAAATGAAGAAAGATTAAGTTTTCAGTCTAAATTCTTTAAAGAAAAGGAATTAAACGACAATAAAGACATATCTATTAATTGGTATAAAGATTTAGGAAGCAGAGAGCACATACTAACAAGTGTAATGAACGAAGTTGTGGATATATTCTCTGCAATTGGTTACACCGTAGCAACAGGACCAGAAGCAGAAACCTCATGGCACAATTTTGATGCATTAAATACACCTGATTGGCATCCAGCTCGTTATGAATCAGACACACTTTATTTAGATGAAAATCTAGAACAGCTTCTCAGAACTCAAACAAGTACGGTACAGGTAAGACATATGCAAAATAATAAACCACCGGTTTACATAGTTGCTCCTGGTCGTGTTTATAGATCCGATCAATTAGATGCAACTCACTCACCAGTTTTTCATCAAATTGAGGGCTTAGCTGTAGATAAAAATTTAACTTTTTCAGATTTAAAAGGCACATTAGAATATTTTGTTCAAGAATTTTTTGGAAAAGATATTAAAACTAAATTTATTCCACATTTTTTTCCATTTACTGAACCATCAGCTGAGGTATTAGTTAGTTGGAAAGATGGTGAATGGCTTGAGATATTGGGCTGCGGTATGGTAGATCCAAATGTTTTTGAACATGTTGGATACGATAAAGACTCACAAGGTTTTGCATTTGGTGTTGGTGTAGAGCGATTAGCTATGATTCGTTATAAAATTGACCACATCAAAAATTTCTATGAAAATGATCTGAGATTTCTAAGGCAGTTCTGATGAAAGTTTTGAAATCTTGGCTCAATGACTGGATTGATGTATCTGAAATTTCAAATGAGGACATTTCTGAAGCATTAGAAAGTTTAGGATTTGAAATTGAAGAACAATCTGATTTAAATCCGAATTATTCAAATATAGTCATAGGAAAAGTTCTTGAAATATATCCTCATCCAAATGCAGACAAAGTGCGTATAACAAAAACTGATGTTGGTAGCAAAACTTATGAAATCGTATGTGGCGCATGGAACTTCGATGTTGGTGCGGTAGTACCAGTAGCACTCCCTAATTCTGAAATTAAAGATGGTTTTAAAATTGATAAGAGAGACATTCGAGGTGTTGAATCTAACGGAATGATTTGTTCAGCCTCTGAGCTTGATCTATGGGATGATCATGAAGGCATTCTCATATTAGACGAAAACATTCTGCCAGGTACAGATTTCTCATCTATATATGCAAGTTCAGATTACGTGTGGGATATAGGCATAACACCAAACAGAGGTGATTGTATGTCTTATTTAGGGATTGCAAGAGAACTATCTAATTACTTTGATAAAAAAATAACAACCAAAAAATCCAAACTAAGTCCATCAATAACAAACATCTTAAACACTAACAGTGGAAAAATTAAGGAATGTGATACATACGGTTCAGTTGAAATAGAAAATTTCAAAGTATCAGATTCATCATTTTTAATTCGATATCGATTATCAAATGTTGGAACAAGAATAATTAATAATGTTGTAGATATTACAAATTATATTTTGTACGATATAGGACAGCCTCTACATGCATTTGATAGGGATAAACTTTTTAATACCATATCTGTTAGGAAAGCTAAAAACAATGAAACACTTACAACTCTTGATTCACAAAAAAGAAAACTAACAAGTGAAGACCTAGTTATAACTGATGGAGATAAACCTATTGCTTTAGCTGGAGTAATGGGAGGACTCGAAACTGAAGTTACTGACAATACAGTTAACCTACTAATTGAAAGTGCCTACTTTGATAAAGTTTCAATAATGAAAACTTCAAGAAAATTAGGGCTTATTTCAGACGCATCGATTAGGTTTGAAAGAGGAATTGATTTTAACATTCAAAAATATGGCCTAGAACAATTTCTCATGACATTAAAAGAAAGCCAAGATATAAAATTTTCTGAATTAAGTATTAATACTAAAAATAACATTAAAAATAAAAAAGTTATTCTAAAAAAAGATGAGGTTAAAAAGTTACTTGGGATTGAGCTTAAGGATTCATTTATTAAAAAAACTCTTAAATATTTAATGATCGATGCAGAAATAAATAAAGATAATATCGAGTTTACTGCACCATCATGGAGATATGATTTAGATAGGCCAGTAGATCTAATTGAAGAATTTGCGAAACATCATGGTTTTAATAATTTTTCTTCGAATCTCCCACAAGGATTACACAAAAATGAAAAGGGGAATTTTTGGAAAGTGAAAGAATATCTTTCAAAAATTCTTATTTCAAATAACTTTCAAGAAATACAAACTCTAAGTTTTGTAAAAAAAGAAAAAAATACTGTATTTAATCCAGAAAAAAATTATGTAACGGTCTTTAATGCAATTGATAAATCAAGTAATTATTTACGATCTAATTTAATGTCTAGTCTTTTAGATACATATATGTTTAATCTCCAACAAAACAATATTTTAAATAGCTATTACGAAATAAATACAGTTTTTGATACTTCTGTAGATAAAACATATAATGATGTTCCGAATCAACACGTTGTGCTCGGTTTCATTACATCAGCTAATCTAACAACTCAAGATATTAGAAAAAGTAATCAAAATATTGATATTTATTACGTTAAAAGTTTGATAAATCAATTAATAAGCGATACACAATTGGAACCCTTAATAAAACCAGGATTTCATCAAAATTATTCCTTTTCAATATTTAAAAATAATGAAATTGTTGGGCATTTTGGTCAATTGTCTACCGAGTTACAAAATAATTTTGAAATAGAGAATGATGTTTTTTTAGGTGAAATATATGTAGATAAACTCAACTTAAATGAATTGAGACTTATCAACTACAAGCCACTTTCTCAATATCCCTTTATTAAATTTGATTTATCATTCTCCGTTCCAGTTGAATTTTCTGCTCAACTTATTGTTGACGAGATTAATAAATTGTTAAGTAAAAATGAAAATGAAATAGAGATATTTGATGATTTCCAACATGAGAATTCAAGAAATTTAGGAATTAGAATAATTACAAGAAGCTACGAAAAAACTTATGATGATAATGAAACAAGGCAAATATTAATGAAAATCTCTGACTCGTTAGAGACAAAATTCAAAATCACTCTCAATAGTGGTAATAATGATTGATAATCTTGGTCTAAACAACAGGGTTTTTCAAATACTCTCACAAAGCTCCCATAAAGCTGCTGTTGATATTTTAGGTATGAGAATATCAACTAAGTATAAAAATAAATTTACTGAGATATTGATTACAGAAACAGAAGCATTTGGTACAGCTAAAGGAGATGAGATGTCTTTAGCAAATCAATTAAATAGAAAAATACCCATATCATTGCCCTTAGGACCACCCCACGTAATGGTTTTAAAAACATACGGTTCTAATAACAGTCTCTATTTCTTGACATCTAAGTCTGGCTCTTGTCAGGGTGTACTGATAAGATCTGGAAAGATTATTCTTGGTAAAAATTATGTTGAGACAAGAAGAAAACAAAAGATGAAAAATGATAATTTATATGGACCTGGAAATATAACCAAAGCTCTTGGCATAGATGTTAAACAAGATGGTGAAAATCTTTTAGATGGAACAATATCATTATCACCACGAATACATCCTGTAGATAGAGCAATAGCAAAGCAAAGAAAAAATTCCAAACCACGTGATAAACACTTATGGAGATTTACACTGGTCTTATAATGAAATATTTAGAAGATAGAGCTACAAATATTAATCCTCGGAATGACTTTAAAGAACTTCTTGAATCAAAAAAGAAATTGAGAGTCAAATTAGGTGTTGATCCAACAGCTCCAGATGTAACCCTAGGTTGGTATGCGATTTTGAGGATGTTAAAAAAATTTCAAGATTATGGTCATACTGCAGTCCTAATTCTTGGAGAGTTTACTGCTCAAGTCGGTGATCCATCTGGTAAATCTGAAACAAGAAAAGTTATTGGTGAAACAGAAATTGACGATAACTCAAAAGGAGTTCTTCCTATTATTAAAAATATTCTTAACGATGATAATTTAGAAATTGTTTCTAACAAAGATTGGTTATCAAAACTATCGATACAAGACATGATGGAATTAGCATCAAAGACTACATTAGCTCAAATGATGGAGCGTGATGATTTCTCTAATAGATTTAAGGACAACAACCCAATATCTCTTCTAGAATTTTTCTATCCTCTTTATCAAGGATACGATTCTGTAGCCGTAAAGGCTGATATTGAAATTGGTGGCAATGATCAACTTTGGAATCTTATGCTGGGAAGAGAAATACAAAAATCTTACGAGATGGATCCCCAAATTGCAATGACATTCCCATTACTAGTAGGGACAGATGGCAACAAAAAAATGTCACAATCTTTAGATAATTACATTTCAATAACTGACTCACCAAATAATATATTTGGAAAAATTATGAGCATACCTGACAAAATTATGTGGGAGTACTTTATAATGCTTACTAATTTAGATATATCAGAAATTGAAAGTTTTAAATCAGACGTAACAAACAATTCTAAAAATCCGTTTGAATTCAAAAAAATTCTTGGAAAATTAGTCGTTTCTGAGCTTTTTAATGACAAAACTGCTGATGATGCTGAAAAAAGTTTTGAAAACTTAACAATTAATAAAAATATTCCAGATGATATGCCAGAAATTTTTCTTGAGCATAATATAGATATACATTTACCAAATTTTTTAACAGAAAATAAATTATCTAAATCTAATTCTGATGCAAGAAGGTTAATTGAAGCAGGAAGTGTAAAGATTGATGATGAAAAAATAGATTCAATTGATGTAAACTCTGATATTTTAATTAATAATGTGTTGCAAGTTGGAAAAAGAAAATTTCTTAGAATAAATAAGAAATAATACACATTAAACCAATTACTGTTATTCTTATAAGTACGAGATTTTGGCTTTTTGACAACTGAGTAATGT
>CACKZW010000011.1 GCA_902604835.1 uncultured Candidatus Actinomarina sp. | reverse complement strand
AATTTCCTGCACCAATTAGGCCAATTTTTATTTTTTTATTATTTTCAGGGATGAGTTCATTTTTCTCAAATTGAATTTTCGGTTGAGTTTTAATATCATATCTGAGCAAAACTGACAGGGGTTTTTCTTCAGAATTAAATGAAGTGTAAATATCTGGAGATTCTGTAAATTCAACTTCCTTCGTAATTAAATCTTGAATACTGATTTGATCCTGTGACAAGAGTTTTAAAAATGCTTCGAAATTTCTATTTTCTGTCCACCTAACATACTCTATAGGGTAATCATTGCCAAGGATCTCATACTGCTTATCATATCTTCCAGGCCCATAGGACTTTGATACAACAAGCTCAAGTTCTTTGTAATAAAACTCATTTCTAGAAATATTTAATGGAATATCCCCTACAACTACAATTTTTGCCTTATTCCTCGCAATTTTTGTTGCGGCCTCGATTGGTTCGTTACTGTCTGAAGCAGCAGTAATAATTACCGAATCTACTTCATCAATTGGTAAATCATTAATTGAGGCAAAATAGTTTTTATTATCTCCTCTCCTCAGTTCGTCAGGATCTATACCAAAAACTTCTGACCCTTGTGCTTCGCCTAGCCTGCAAACTAATTGACCAACGATACCCAAGCCTACAACTACAATTTTTGAACCTAATGATGTTTCTGACAAGCGCAAACCATGTAAAGCGATACTTCCTAAAACTGTATAAGCTGCTTCTTTATCGCTCGTTTCAGAAGGTATTCTTGAACATAAGTTTTGATTTACAACAACATATTCTGCATGATTGCCGTTCGATACAACCATGTCGCCTACATGGAAATTTTTTACACCTTCGCCAATTTCAACAACTTTTCCACATGAACTATAGCCAAGCTGAATTGGAAGAATATTTTTGGGAAATACAGCATTCCATACAGCCCTAACACCCTCTTTTTCAAGGAGCTCAAGTCCTTTTTCAATATTTGATGAATTTTGTATTTTTTTTGCTACAGACTTATTTGCAGACTCAATTGTTGCAGTCTCAGTTCCTGTTGAAACAACTGAATAATGATTTTGAATTAATACCTCACCAGGTCCCGGCTTTGGTACAGGAGTTTCCCATAAGATTGGTTCAGGATTATTTTTTTCAACAACTAACTGTTTCATTTAACCTCTCAAGAATTAATGATAACTATATTATCTCGCTTATTAGGGGTGAGGTTAGATTTAATAATTCACCTGAAGGTGTTTCTATTTTCAATGATCCATCATCATTTATATCTTTAGCCCAACCCCTTCCATCTGGGTATTCAACAAGCTTTCCTAAAGTAGTAAGTTTTAATTTATAATTTTCAAGACTGAAGTCTTCTTTTGTTATGTAGTCCATTACTTTTTTTGCCCATTCTTCAGCATCAAGAAAAATTTGCTGTTCATCTTGTTTTGCTTCATACAAGCTTCCTGCGCCTGGGATTAGAGGATTGTTCCAAAAATAATTAATTCCTAAACCTATAGAAATCAAATCATTGTTTTCTTCTACAAGCACTCCCCCAACCTTATCTTCATTTAAAGTTATATCGTTTGGCCACTTTAATTTTAGGTCTTCAATTTGATGTAGGGAAACAAATGAATAACCTGCCAATAAAGGGACCAAAGTCTTTTTAAAATTAACAATTTCTTTGTTAAAAGCTAATGAAGCAGCCAAACTTTGATCTGCATTTTCCCATTTATTTTTATTTGTACCCCGACCTGCGGTTTGAGCTTTACTAACAATAAGCAAAGGTTCATCTTTAAACTCATTTATTGCATAATCTTGAGTATTTTCAATTTCATCAAAAAAAATAGATTTCATAGTGTTACTTCTTTACATATATATAGGTCAAATATATAGGTTTAATAATAATAAGAAAGTTGGGCATGTCGGAAGAAAATTTAGCTAGCTTACGTAATGAGAAAGCAAAAAAAATTCAGCACCCTAAAGGCAAATTAACTGCATATGAAAGGATTCATCTTCTTTTAGATGAGGGTTCATTTTCTGAAATTGATGAAAATGTTGTATCAGAAGAAAATCCCGATGGCGAAGCGGTGGTAACAGGATCTGGAACAATTCATGGAAGACCTGTTTTTGTTTTCTCAGAAGACTTTTCTGTAATGGGTGGAAGCCTTGGAGAAATAGTTGCAAAAAAAATTCTAAGAATAATGGATTTAGCTCTTGAAGCAAAGGCTCCAGTAATTGGAATCAAAGATTCAGGTGGTGCAAGAATTCAAGAAGGTATTTCATCTCTATACGGTTATGCTCAGATTTTCAGAAAAAATGTCGAAGCATCTGGAAAAATTCCTCAAATATCTGTAATTGTTGGTCCGTCAGCTGGCGGAGCCGTTTACAGTCCAGCCTTAACGGATTTTATTTTTCAGGTAAAAGATATAGGACAACTATATGTAACTGGTCCTAATGTTGTTAAAACAGTGACCGGAGAAGAAGTAAGTTACGAAGAACTTGGAGGTGTCGAAGCACATGGGACCCAATCAGGAGTAAGTCATCAGGTATGTGAAACTGAAGAACAAGCTTTTGAAGAAGTAAGATACCTGCTTAGTTTTTTTCCACAGTCATCAGACCAAAAGCCCCCAACTTTTATAACTGAAGATGACCCATTAAGAAATGTGGACTCTCTAGAAACCTTAATTCCAGAACACAGAAACCAACCGTACGATATGAATGAAGTAATTAATTCTATTGTTGATGATGGAGAACAGTACCCAGTACATGCAAACTATGCATTAAATATCATTACTTCATTTGTAAGAATAAATGGAAATACTATTGGCGTCATTGCAAATCAACCTATGGAGCTTGCAGGAGTATTAGATATTAATTCATCTATAAAGGCCTCAAGATTTGTTAGATTCTGTGATGCATTTAATATTCCTCTTTTAACACTCGTTGATGTACCAGGATTCTTGCCTGGTGTTGAGCAAGAACATGGAGGAATTATTAGAAGCGGGGCAAAACTTCTTTATGCTTATTCAGAAGCCACTGTTCCAAGAGTTTGTGTAGTTATACGTAAAGCATATGGAGGTGCTTACATTGTTATGGATTCGATGGGTTTAGGGGCAGATAAACTTTTTGCCTGGCCTACTGCAGAGATTGCTGTAATGGGTGCTGAGGGTGCTGTAGATGTCATTCATAGAAAAGAATTAAAAGATAGTGATAACCCTGAAGAGCTTAAGAAGAAATTTGTTGATGAATACAATGAGAAATTTAGCAATCCTGACAGTGCAGCAAAACTTGGATTAGTAGATAAAATAATAAAACCCAATGAAACAAGAAAAATTGTTAGTGAAGCATTCAAAGAATTAGTTAATAAAACAAACGTAGGAGATAAACATGGAAACATTCCCCTCTAAAAATATATCTATTTCTTGGGTTGAAAAAGGCTCTTTGCTTAGAAACCTATCATTATCTTTTGGCTTTGCAATATTAACTGCTTTAAGTGCACAAATAAGATTTGAGCTTCCATTTACTCCTGTTCCAATAACAGCTCAGACATTTGTAGTCATTTTGTCAGGCTTGCTTCTTGGAAGTAAATTTGGTTCATTAAGTATGATTTTTTATTTATTTACAGGTCTTGCAGGTTTTCCTTTTTTCTCAGGCAGTGTTGCTGGATTAGCTATTTTAAAAAGTCCAACAATTGGTTATATTGTTGGTTTCTTTATTGCTGCCCAAATAATAGGAAATATGTCGCAAAAACCAACAATAGGTATAGCAGCAGGAACATTCGCAATATATACGTGTGGTGTAATTGGTTTAATGATTACATTAAATGTATCGCCAATTGAAGCAATTGGAATTGGTGTTTATCCATTTGTTATTGGAGATCTGATTAAAGCAAGTCTAGCAATAGGAATTGCACAAAAATTAAAATAAATTATTTATGACAAAAAAAAGAGTACTAATTGCTAATCGTGGTGAAATTGCACTAAGAATTATCCGATCAGTAAAAGAAATGGACATGCATGCAATTGCTGTTTACTCAGATATTGATAGTGACTCTTTGCATGTAAAACGAGCTGATGAATCATTTTATTTAGGAGGATCTCTTCCAGCTGACAGTTATAGGAACTTAAAAAATTTGATGAAGGCTGTTGTAGAAACAAAAGCAGATATGGTTCATCCAGGATATGGCTTTTTGGCAGAAAATGCAGATTTTGCAAAAGCAGTTCAAAAAAAAGACGTAATTTGGATTGGACCTAACCCAGAAACAATAAAATCAATGGGAGACAAAATAGAATCTAGAAAATTAATCTCAAAGGTTGGTTTAATGCCTGTTCCAGGACAATTGAAACCATCACGAACTAAAAGAGAAGCCTTGAAAGATGCAAATAGTTTTGGTTATCCAGTTGCCCTGAAAGCTGCTCACGGAGGTGGTGGGAAGGGGTTAAGAATTGTCAGTAATGAAAAAGAATTAAATGAAAATTTTGAAATTGTAAAACGTGAAAGTGAAGCATATTTTGGATCAGATCAAATTTACGTCGAAAAGTTTATAAAACCAGCAAGACATGTAGAGACACAAATATTAAGTGATAAGTACGGAAATCATATCTATTTAGGTGAAAGAGATTGTTCTCTACAGAGAAGGAATCAAAAACTTATCGAAGAAAGTCCTCCTATATGGTTGTCTGATTTCGGCCGAGAGGAATTAAAAAAAGCAACGATTAAGATTGCTGAGTCATCAAATTATATTAACGCAGGAACTGTAGAATTTTTAGCTGATAATGACGAAAATTTTTATTTTTTAGAAATGAATACAAGATTACAAGTTGAGCATACCGTTACAGAAATGAGATATGGTATTGATCTGGTCAAAGAGCAAATTAAAGTGGCGCTTGGTAATTCTTTAGAAGATTTCAAAACTGAAGCTAGGGGTCACAGCATAGAATTTAGAATAAATGCAGAAGATCCGACCAATAATTTTATGCCAACTCCAGGAACCATTACTGAATATAGAGAACCTATGGGGAACGGTGTAAGAGTTGATGGTTGGGTAAAGACTGGTACATCAATATCACATTTTTATGACAATCTAATTTCAAAATTAGTTGTATGGGGAGTTTCTAGAGAAGAAGCAATTTCAAAAGGTAAGAGATGTTTAGATGAATATATAATTGGAGGGATACCAACAACAATATCTCTGCTTTCCGATGTTATATCTACTAAAGAATTCAAAGAAAGCCAGATTCATGTTAAATTTTTGGAAGAAAATTTTGAAATTAAAGATGTTTCTGAAGATGAGACATTTACTGATAGACCAAGCAAGGTCAATATATCTCTTAACGATAATGACAGTCCATCATTAGCTCCACAAAGACCCAAGAAAATCGGTATGGATCTAACTGGAAATATAAGAAATCCTGGAATCATAAAAGCAGATATGCAAGGAACAATTATGGACACCATGACAAAGAAAGGTAAAAAGGTTAAAAAAGGTGATTCATTGTTCGTTCTTGAAGCTATGAAAATGGAAAATGTAGTAACTGCCCCTATTGGTGGTGTTATCAAAGAATTCAATATAAAAAAAGGACAGCCTGTAAATAAGGGTGATATATTGGTTGAAATAGGGTAGATATGAGTATTTATGGAATTGGAGTAGACCAAGTTGATCTTAAAAGGGTAAAAAGATTGTTAAATAAGTCTGAAGATAAATTCTTAAAAAGATGTTTTACTGAACAAGAAATTAAGTATGCTAAAAGATTTTCAGATCCATCAAAAAGGTTAGGAGCAAGATTCGCAGCAAAAGAAGCGGTAATGAAATCTTTAGGAAAAGGATGGAGAGAAATAAGTTGGAAAGATATAGAAGTTACGGGCGGAGGTAAGCCAACAATTAATACTTTTGGTAGAGCGTCAGCTAATGTAAAGGAAAAGAATATTACAAATATTCATATATCACTATCACATGAAAATGAAAATGCAATTGCATTTGCCATCTCCGAAAAAGAGAATTAATTATGCGGTGGGTGGGAATGTTTCCAGGTCAAGGCTCTCAAGAAATAGGAATGGGTAATGAGCTTCTTGAAAAGTATGATGAACTATTAATAAATACTTTCGAAGAAACGTTGGGATGGAGCTTAAAAGATATCATAAATTCTGAAGACCCTGAGCTCATTAAAAAAACAAATATTGCTCAACCTTACATATTCTCAGTCTCTTATTGTTACGGAATTGAAACAATAAATAATTTAGGCAATCCAGCTGCACTGATTGGACATTCTCTTGGTGAATATACAGCTTTATGCCTATCAGGATATTTAGATTTTAAAGATACATTAAAAGTTATTGCAATAAGAGGCGAAGAGATGCAGAAAGCTGTAGAAAACTCTAATACAACAATGGCAGCTGTTTTAACAAGTGACCTGGAAACAACAATTGAAGAAATAGAAAAATTAAATAATCAAGGAATACAAATATGGATATCAAATTTTAATGATCCTTCACAAATAGTTATTAGTTCATACATTGATGATATGAACTACCTAAAGTCAAACCCCAAAGCACTTGGTGCAAAAAGAGTAATTCTGCTCGAAGTAGCAGGTGCATTTCATACTGAAATTGTAAGCTCTGCAAAAAAACCACTTGAAGATACTTTAAATGAAATTGATATCTCAAAAGGAAACATCCCTGTTTATATGAACGTTGATGCAAAAAAGGTTGAAGTATCAACTTTGAAAGAAAATCTTGTGAATCAAATAGATAGTTCTGTCTTGTTTAACCAACAAATTGAGAATGTAAACAAGGATATAGATCCAGATTTGTGGTGTCATATTGGGCCCGGAAATGTAACTGCTGGAATGGTCAGAAAGTCTATATCATATAAGGATTTAAAGGTAATAAACTCTTTAGAATCATCAAAGTAAGGGGAAATTTTGAAATCAGCAATAACAGGTTGGGGTAAATGTACGCCCGATAACATTATGACTAATGATGATTTGTCAAAATTTGTTGATACTTCTGATGAGTGGATTCAACAAAGAACAGGGGTAAAAGAACGAAGATTTAGCCATGTAAACACATCAGATATGGCAGAAATTGCCGGTAAACATGCAATAGCCTGTGCTGGTTTAAATCCAGAAGATATTGATGTTGTAATCTTGGCTACATGTACTCCTGACAGCATTGTTCCCTCTGCAGCAGCTCACGTTCAAAAAAAACTAGGTGCTGTAAATGCCTCAGTTTATGACGTAAATGCGGCTTGTGCAGGTTTTCTATATGCACTTGAACAAGGAAAAGCATTCGTTGAAAGTAATCTTTATAAAAGAGCTTTGGTAATAGGGGCAGAGCATATTACTTGGTTACTTGATTGGTCTGATAGAAATACCGCGGTGCTTTTTGGTGATGGTGCAGGTGCAGTAGTTATTGAAGAAAGTAAAAGTGAATCAGATGGTGAAATTTATTCGTTCTCAAATGGCCTAAGTTCAGACAATTTAGAAATCTTAGAAATTCCTAATTTTGGTTCAGCAATGGATCGATTTAAAACTGATGAAGCAGCTAGAGTACGGTGGACTTTTGATGGACAGGAAATATTTAAATCTGGTGTTAGAGCTATGGCACAAGCGTCTGCAGAAGCTATTGAAAAATCAGGATTGTCAAAAGACGATGTAGACATTTTTATTCCACATCAAGCAAATATTAGGATCGTTGAAGCACTTGAAAAAAAACTTGGACTTCCTAATGCAACTACAATCAAAAAAGTTCATCGATACGGAAATACCTCGGCAGCATCCATACCAACAGCATTTGTAGATGCTCTTGAAGAAGGTGAGATAAAAGGTGGAGAAATTGCAGTATTTACCGCCGTCGGCGCTGGTCTTGCTTGGGGAGCTTGTGCGGTTCGACTAGGAGATCGTGTAACTCCAATAAATAAATCAGATGCGAAACTTCCAGATTTTGATGGAACTGCAACCGACACAATTAAAAAAGCAATCGAGTATCAAGTTCCAGACAAATTAGACAAAATATGAAAACAGTTTTTGTAACAGGTGCTTCAAGAGGTATTGGAAAATCTATAGCTTTAGAGCTTGGAAAAAATTATCAAGTTGTTGTAGGTTTCTCAAATTCTCAAGATAAGGCTGACGAAGTTGTAGAAGAAATAAAAAAATTAGGTGGAGAAAGTCTTTCTGTTCAATTAAATATTGAAGATAGAAATTCAGTTGATAAGGCATTTAATTTAATTGAAGAAGCATATAAACATGTGGACATTTTGGTAAACAATGCAGGAATTACAAAAGACAATATTTTACCAAGAATGAAGGATGATGAGTGGAATGATGTTATTCAAACAAACCTAACTGGAAATTTCTATACATCTCAAAGAGCCATAAAAAAGATGATTAAAAATAAATGGGGAAGGTTAATTTTTATATCCTCGGTTGTAGGTATATCTGGTAATCAAGGCCAGGCAAATTATGCTGCATCAAAGGCAGGTTTGATAGGATTATCAAAATCAATTAGTAAAGAAGTCGGCAGCAGAAATATTACGTCTAATGTCGTAGCCCCAGGTTATATAGAAACAGACATGACATCATTTATAGATGATGAAAATAAAGAAAATATTATAGAACAACTTTCAATAAAACGCATGGGTATGCCAGAAGATATTGCAAACATGGTATCTTTTTTATGCAAAGATGAGTCAGAATATATAACAGGACAAGTAATACCTATTGATGGTGGTCTAACAACTTAGTGGGAGTAATTATGGAAGTAAATGAAGTTTTTGAAAAGGTTAAAAGTCTTTTTGAAGAAGAATTAGGTATTGAATCTGAAAAAATAACTATGGAAGCAAAACTAGAAGAAGATCTCGAAATCGATTCATTAGGAATTGTTGAAGTAGTAATGGCATTTGAAGATGAGTTTGAGATAGAAATAGATGATGAAGAACTCACAGATGTTGGAACAGTTGGTCAAGCTGTAAACTTGCTGCACTCAAAACTTTAAGCCATGACTAAACAACGTGTAGTTGTAACAGGTTTAGGAACAATAAATCCACTCGGAAATAATGTAATAACTACATGGAAAAATCTAATAAATGGAGTTTCCGGCGTTGATTATATTACTTTATTTGATGCATCAGATTTGCCTGTGACGTTTGCAGGAGAAGTAAAAGATTTTGATCCAAATGATTACATGGGAAAACAAAATGCAAGAAAGTTGGATCGATCTGGTCAATTATCTATTTTTGCAGCAGAGGAAGCTTTAAGAGATGCTGGATTTGACATTGACCAACCATTAGGAGAAGAATTTGGAATAGTATTTGGAACCGGGATAGGAGGAATTGGAGCTACTGAAGATGCAGTCCGAATATATGATGAAAGAGGTTCAAATAGAATAAGTCCACTTGCAATTACACAACTAATGCCTAATTCAAGTACAGGTCAAGTTGCAATCAAGTATGGAATACAAGGCCCATCGTTAACAATTACAACTGCTTGCGCAGCATCGGCGAATGCAATTGGTGAAGCAAAAAAAATGATTGAGCAAAATATAGTTGATAAAGTCCTTGTTGGAGGTACTGAATCAGGAACGACCTCAATGACAATTGGAGCCTTTGCACAAATAAAAGCACTATCCAAACAAAATGAAGAGCCTCAAAGAGCCTGTAAGCCTTTTGATAAAAATAGAGATGGATTCGTGATGGCTGAAGGCTCTACAGTATTGATACTTGAAAGTGAAAAGTCTGCTAATGAAAGAAATGGAAAAATTTATGGTTTTGTTGAAGGTTATGGATCTTCCACAGATGCTTATCATATTACCGCACCATCAGAAGGTGGAGTTGGTGCTTTACGAGCGATGGAGCAAGCAATTACTAATGCAGATATAAATGCAGAAGAGATTGACTATATTAATGCTCATGGAACCTCAACTATAGCTAATGATGTTAATGAAACATTAGCAATTAAGTCTCTTATGCAAGACTATGCATATATAGTTAATATTTCTTCTACTAAATCTATGACTGGACATTTGCTTGGTGGAGGTGGAGCTTTCGAGGCTATGGCATCACTGTTATCTCTAAAAAATAATCAAATACCACCAACAATTAATTTAAATGATCCCGATGAAGAGTGTGATTTAAACTATACAGCAAACAATTCCATAGAAAAAAACATTGAGTATGTAATGTCTAATTCATTTGGGTTTGGTGGACACAATGCTGTGTTAGTGTTTAGCAAGCAATAATAAATTAATCAGCTAGCATACTTCCACCAATTGCATGAGCTCCACCATCTACATGAATGATCTCACCAGTTATGGCTTCTGAGTAATCAGATAATAAAAAATTTATGGCTTTAGCAACTGGTTCAGAATTTTTTGTATCCCATCCTAAAGGTGCTTTGTCATTCCATTCTGAATTCATTGTAGAAAAACCAGGAATATTTTTAGCAGCTGTTGTAGCTAAGGGTCCAGAAGCAACAGCATTTACTCTTATGCTATTTTTTCCGACATAAAAAGCCAAATATCTCACAATAGATTGCAATGAAGATTTCGCAACACCTTGCCAATCATATCCTGGCCAAGCTTGAGAATTATCAAAATCTACAGCAACAATTGAGGACCCTTCATTCAACACTGATAAAAATTCATTTGTAATCGTTTTTAAAGAAAAGGCAGATACTTCAAAAGATTTTGTTGCATCTTCAACTTTTGTATTTAAAAAGTTACCACCCATTGCCTCTGTTGGTGAAAAAGCTATTGCATGTAGAATTCCATCAATTTTTCCATAATTATCTTTTACAAATTTAGCTACATCTTGAACTTGTTCAGTGTTTTGAATGTCCATTTCTAAGACTTCAATATCCCCATCAAGACGTTTTACAGCTCTCTGAGTTATGCGCAATCCATCTCCAAATCCTGTTGCGATGATGGTTGCTCCTTTTTCTAATGCAATTTTTGCAGCAGAAAAGGCAATGCTTTTGTCAGTAAGTATGCCAGTAATTAGAAAAGTTTTATCTTTTAAATTCATAAGTTAATGTTACTTATTGAAAAATTACTTAGAATATTTTTTTTAATCTTCGGTGTTTGGTGTGTAACTCTCGCTACCGGTTGATGGTCTTAATTGTCTCCCAGTATAAAGAGCAAGTGCAATTTCAGTCACACCAAAAATCAAAAATCCATTAAAGTTTGTAAACACTGCAAATCCAATTAATAACAATCCGCCGACATAACGTACTATATTTATTTGTCTAGCATTTTCCTCTTCGCCACCAAGCAAAACAATTAAAAGTGCAGCGAATGTAACACCAACACCATTAGCCCTTGCTAGAGTTGCTTCAGTAGAAGATAAGACTGCGTCAGGATTAAGTAGAAATAGTTTATAAACTTGTTCTGGAACAATAAAACCAACAACAGATAAAGCTAGATAAAGAATTGGATCAACTTTATTTATTATTTTATAACTCATAAATGCAATTATATCCTATGAAAATTTTGTTTGTAATCAATAAAAATTAAGATATTTCTGCTTGTGCAGCAGCTAATCGAGCAGTTGGGATTCTAAATGGGGAGCAAGAAATATAATCAATGTCCAGAGTGTTTAAAAATTTGATTGATTTTGGATCACCAGCATGTTCACCACAAACTCCAATTTTTATATCTTTATTTATTTTTTTTCCATCAGCTGCTGATGATGCAACTAATTTACCAACAGTAATTTCATCAATTGAAACAAAAGGATCAACATCAAAAATGTTTTTCTCTACATATTCATTCAAAAATTTAGATGCGTCATCTCTTGATAAGCCAAGGGTTGTTTGAGTTAAATCATTTGTTCCATATGAAAAGAAATCTGCATGTTCTCCAATTTCCGATGAATTCAAGGCAGCACTTGGTAATTCAATCATAGTTCCTAGCTGGTAATCAAAATTAAAGTCTGATTCTTTCTTCAAGCTTTCAATTTTTTTGGTTATAATCTTTTTCATTTTTGTAAATTCACTAGCGTTCATTATTAAAGGAATCATTATTTCAGGTTTAATTATGATCTTTTCTTTTTGATGAATTTCATAACTAGCTTTAAAAATTGCCTCAATTTGCATCTCATAAATTTCTGGATAGCTTAAACCTAAACGTACACCCCGATGACCTAACATAGGGTTACTTTCACTAATCTTCGATAAAACTTCAGAAACATATGCCGATGAAACTCTTAAAGAACTAGCTAACTCAGAAATTTCAATATCACTTTTTGGTAAGAATTCATGCATTGGTGGATCAAGTAACCGAACAGTTATGGGTTTGCCTTTTAAAAGACTAAATATTTCAACAAAATCATTTATTTGAAAATCAATAATTTTATTTAATGCTCTTTTTCTACCTTGCTTATTGTTTGCCAAAATCATCTCTCTCATAGGAAGTATTCTTTCACCTTCAAAAAACATATGTTCTGTTCTACATAAACCAATTCCATCAGCACCAAACTCTAAAGATTTGGCTGTGTCATTTATTGTTTCTGCATTTGCTCTAATTGAAAGTTTTTTAAAATCATCGCACCATGCCATCAAGGTATTAAATTCATCTGTCAATTTTGCAGACTCTAACTCAACTTCCCCTAGAAAAATCTCACCAGTAGATCCGTCTAATGAAATTAAATCACCTTCTTCAAGAGTTATTTGACCATTAGATATTTTTCTTTCACCTTTATCAATTCTGAGATTTTCCGCTCCAACTATGCAAGGTTTGCCCATTCCTCTTGCAACAACAGCAGCATGGCTTGTCATGCCACCTTTTGTCGTCAATATTCCTACTGATGTAAACATTCCATTTATGTCCTCTGGGCTTGTTTCATCTCTAACTAAAATCACTTTCTTTCCCCTTGCCGCTTCGATCTCTGCTTTTTCTGGGTCAAAAACTATTTCACCTACAGCAGCTCCGGGTGAGGCATTTAAACCTTTTTCAAACAATTTTTTACTAGCTGAGTCAACAAACTGTGGGTGTAGAACTGAAGTAATCTGATCTGCATCAATCATATTGATTGCTTCTTGTTTGCTTAATATTTTTTCATTATGCATATCAACCGCAATTTTTACACTCGCTTGGGCTGTTCTTTTTGCATTTCTAGTTTGAAGAATAAATAATTCTTTATCTTCAATCGTAAACTCAATATCTTGTACGTCTTTATAGTGAGTTTCTAATTTACCTCCAATAGATTTTATTTCATTATATAGAACCGGGTTTTCTTCCTCAAGAGAAGGTTGAGTGTTCTTTTCATGTTTTCCTATCGGATACGGCGTCCTTGTCCCTGCAACAACATCTTCTCCTTGAGCATTCATTAAATACTCCCCATACAATTTGTTTTTTCCCGTAGATGGAAACCTTGTGAAAGCAACACCCGTTCCTGAAGATTCATTTAAATTTCCAAAAACCATAGATTGAATAGTTGTCCCCGTACCCGAATTGTCAGGTATATTATTTATTTTTCGATAAGTAACAGCTCGTTTGTTTAGCCAGCTTTTAAATACTGCCTCGATTGCCCCTTTGAGTTGAATAACAGGATCTTGTGGAAAAGGGCTTCCATAAAACCTTTCAACTGTCGTTTTAAAAGCATCGATGATCCAGCTCAATTGTTCAGAATCAAAATCGTTATCTTTTTCGACTCCATCGATCCTTTTTTTATTATCAATAATTGCCTCAAATCTGTCCATTTCAATTTCTAGAACAACATTTCCATACATTTGAATTAATCGACGATACGAATCAAGAGCAAATCTTTCATCATTAAAGTTAGATGCTAAAGCATCTACATTTTTGTCATTAATTCCAATATTTAAAATAGAATCCATCATTCCTGGCATTGATACTTTTCCTCCCGATCTAACAGATAACAAGAGAGGTGTTTTATCGTCATTAAATTTCTTTTTTGTTAATTTTTCTAAGTTAGTAAGTGCTATTTCTAATTCTTTATCAAATTTATCTGGAAAAGATTTGTTCTCTATGAAATAATTACAAACCTCTGTTGTTACTGTAAATCCTGGAGGGACATTAATTCCAAGACTGGACATCTCAGCTAAATTTGCTCCTTTGCCTCCAAGCAAATCCACCATAGATCTATCTCCTTCCGTTTTGGTGGAGGAAAATTGATAAATGAGTTTATTATTCATTAGGTTTGATATTCTTATCTTAATATAGTGATGAAAAATATATTAGTCGTTGGCACTGGAACAATTGGGGAACCACTAATTGGTCTTCTCGCTCAGCATAAAGAAAAACTAGGAATCGACAACATCTCGTTTTTTAAAAGAACTCCACTTTCAGATGAAAAAGGGAAAGTAGAAGCTTTGATTAGAAAAGGTGCAAAGCTAGTTGCTAATTCAGACGCAAAAAATGATTTTGAATCTATGGGTTTTAAAGTTGAAGATTTAGAGAAAAGTTATGAAGAAAATCAAGTAATTATTGACTGTACTCCATCTGGCAACAAAAACTGGGATGAAATTTATTCAAATTTAGATAAAGATAAACGTTTTTTAGCTCAGGGTTCCGAACATGGGTTTGGTCCATTTTTTGCATGGGGTATAAATAACAATGTATTAGCAAATGATCAAAACAAATATCTAATAGCCTCCTGTAATACCCATAATATTGCGTCTATCCTTAAAACTTTTGTTCTTGACACAGGAAAAAATTTGAATGAAGGTCGTTTTGTATGCTTAAGAAGAGCCAATGATGTTTCTCAGAATGATTCATTCTCTCCCTCCCCAACAATTACGAAACATGATAATCAAGAATTTGGGACTCATCATGCACGAGATGTCTTTGAATTATTTAAACAGGAAGGAAAAGAATTAAATTTATTTTCTTCAGCTATAAAGTTACCAACTCAATACATGCATACATTATGGTTTAATCTATCTTTTGAGAAGAACACTGAACTAAAAGAGGTTCTTAGTTGTTTAGAAAGTAGTGAATTTTTAATGTCTACCGAGAAATTATCTTCAAATAAGGTTTTTTCCTTTGGACGGGATCATGGTTACCACGGTAGATTGCTTTCCCATGGGATTATTGCAAAGGATTCGCTTCACGTAAAGGAAAATAATTTAACAGGATATTGCTTTACCCCACAAGATGGAAATGCATTATTATCTTCTGTTGCAGCATCTGTAAATTATTTTTATGAAGACAGTTGGATTGAAAAAATGACTGTTTTTAATAACTACATATTTAAGAATATTTAAAAGTAGTGAAAGAAACAATATGGTCAGGAATGGGAATAATACTTTTTGTAGTTGCAATAATTTGGCTAATTGTAACTTTGAGCAGAAAAATTAATAAAGCACTACAAAAATCTGCAGAAATATTAAATTTCCAAACTGATATTCCAAAAAACATATTAAGAAAGAAAAAAATCTTTGGTGAACTAGACGGTTATAAATGTGAAGTTGAAGTTTATACAAGAAGTCATGGCAGATCTTCTACAACCTATGTTTCTTTCTATGCTTATTTCCCTAATAGCTTAGATATGGGTATAAAAATAAATTGGAAAGGTGAAATTGATGGTGACGATGAGCATCTAACAGACTTATTTGTTGAAAGAAATGATCGAATAGTTGAAGAAGCTCAAAAAACTTTGAGAAAATTGAGGATATCCGATACTGTTGTAAATTCCAGAAAAATATTATTTATAAAGTATTACAAACCTGATGAAATTGTTAAAACTATGAAAGATGTAGTGAGCTTGGCAAAAAGTCTAAAATAGATAATTAAATTTTAAGAATTTGTTCAAGTTTGTCGTATGCACGATTTTCAATGTTTTTAATTTTGGTTAAAAGTTCAGAATCATATTTTTTTGTTTCTTTCCAAACTGGAACCATGCCGTTCCACACTCCCTCACCTTTTAGTTTAGAATAAAAAGCTGCTCCAATGTGCATAGCAATTAATACATAACTAAGTAATGCAGAGAATTCATGTAATGCGATAGCGAAATCAATCCCTCCAATTCCTAAATTAAATAAAGCTGCAATCAAAAGGCCTGTGGTTGGCAACATTATCAAAACAGAGTAGATGAGTCTATGCATAGCCTTTGCAAGAAATAAATGGCCTGGCCTTATCTCTTTGGTCGCTCCAAGAAGTGTTGGTGCATCTTTCATAAAGAAATACCTTATTAAAACAATAATCAAGAAAATTATTGCAAATGTTATTTCAAGATTTAGTAGTGAGGGATCTTCAAGCTCGCTCAAGTCGTCAACTTGCTTAAATATCCCATAAGAATACAACAAAGTAAACGTCCAGTGAATAATTTTTGAAGTTTTACTATGTGACATCATAAAATACTTTAAATTTTAACTAAAAAAAGAACCGTCTGGAAACTTTTTTTTAAAGAAAGTTAGTAAAAAAATGAAAAGTATTTCACCAAGAAACAATCCAATTGTTATGGGGTGGTAACCATCGCCAGTTAGGAAGCTTATACCTCGTGCAACTGATGCAATTACAAAAAATAAAATCATGATATCTACGTAGTAATCTTTTTTAGTTGTTAGAAATAAAATTGGCAAAACAGTAACTAATAGCCAAACTCCTCCTGTGTCCGTTTTTATTTGATTCCTGCCAATTTCATTTACAGATTCAGCATCAAATGAATAAAAATCATATACGATATTTGGGAAAAAGAATATTAGTAATGTTAATAACCCAAAAGAGAACGAAAGGCCTAAAAATTGAATTTTAAAAAATAATTTAATGATTTACTCCTAATTAAAATTTTATCTATTTTAAATTTTTTTGGGATTATTTGTTGTTAAGTTTTTGTTAAACAAGTTCAAATGACTTAATAATATTTTCTAAGCCCTCTTTTGCATCTGCAAACAACATCTTTGCATTATGGTTAATAAATAATGGGTTTGCAATCCCTGCATAACCTGGCGACATTGACCTTTTAAGAACTACTACTTGTTTAGCTAAATCTACATCTAAAATTGGCATTCCATAAATTGGAGATTCTTCATCAGTTCTAGCTAGCGGATTAACTACATCATTTGCACCTAAAACTAATACAACATCTGTTGAGGAAAACTCAGAATTTATATCCTCTAAAGTAAACATATCTTCATAGTCAATATCTACTTCAGCTAAAAGTACATTCATATGTCCTGGCATTCTTCCTGCAACTGGATGAATAGCAAACTTAACTTCAATATTTTTATCTTTTAACGTATTTGTTAATTCTTTTACTGCTGCCTGCGCTTGAGCTACTGCCATTCCATATCCGGGAACAATGACTACAGATTCTGCATAACTCAACTGTATTGCAACATCTTCTGGTGAAGTGCTAATCGGATCTTTATCATACTCATTGTTAGTAGTTGTGGTTCCAAAACCACCTTTAAGAACATCTAGAAGTGTTCGGTTCATTGCAGCACACATAAGTAGTGTAAGAATAATTCCAGAAGCACCTACTAAAGCTCCAGCCACGATCAAAATAATGCTATTTACAATAAACCCTGCTGACATAGCTGCAATTCCAGATAGCGAGTTTAAGAATGCTATGACAACTGGCATATCTGCTCCACCAATAACAGCAACTCGTATGACTCCAGCAATTAATGCAACCAAGATAATGAATTCATTTAGAAAGGTGTCCATTTCTAAAACTGCTGGAATTATTAGAATCGTAGGAAGAAATACTGAAAATATGTTGCCTAATTTTGTACTGAAGTTATTTAATTTGCCACGGAGTTTCAATACAGCAATAAGACTTCCCGAAAAAGTGAATATTCCAATAACCATCGAGAAGATTGCTACGAAAACATCAGAAATTGGCAAGGAAGTATTAGATAATTCAACATAGGCAATTGCACCAGATGCTCCTCCACCAAAGCCATTAAATAATCCAACCAATTCAGGCATCTGTGTCATTTGAACTCGTTTTGATATTAAAACTCCAAGAAGTCCAGAAACAACAATTGTAATGTAAAAAGCAGAATCATATTTAGAAAAATCAAAATTAAAAGCACTAAATACAGCCAGCGCCATGGCCAGCATCGCAAAAGAATTTGCTCTATGTGCAGTTGAGGGTCTTCCAAAGAGTTTTAAAGCAAATATAAATAAAACGGCGGAGATCAATAATATTATTTCAATCATTTTTCTTAAACATTCCTAATATTCGACCAGTAACTGAGAAACCACCAACAATATTGAGAGTTGCAAATGCAATGGCAATTAATACAATAATTTGAAGTATTTGAGAATCTCCAACTTCTGGATATATAAGAATTGCTGCAATTAATGTAATTCCAGAAATAGCATTTGAACCAGACATTAGAGGAGTATGTAATGTCTGAGGAATTTTAGATATAAGTTCATATCCAATGAAGCTTGCTAGAAAAGTTATTAACAATGTAAGTAAAAAAGTTGCTTCCATTATGAACTCATTTCTACAAAAATCTCATCATCACTATTTTCTATATATAACTCTATTAAATTTCTAACATTCTCTGAATACAATTTTGTAGCCGCATGTTTTACAGTGTTTAGAATATCTGTTTCACCAACTATCTTTACATTATTAATTTGAACAACTTTGTTCACCTCGGTCCCTTCACAGTTTCCGCCTGTTCCAGCTGCTAAGTCAATAATCACAGAATTTTCTCTCATATTTTTAATGGTTGACTTTTCAATTAAGACAGGTGCTTTTTTTCCAGGTATTTGAGCAAATGTTAAAACAATATCACTATCAAGAACTTGTTTCTTTAATGCTTCTTGAATTTTCTGATTTTCTTCTTCTGAGACTTCTTGTGCGTATACGCTATCTTGAGCTTCTGTATCTGCTTCTACAAATTTAGCACCTAAAGATTCAACTTGATCCTTGGCTTCTTTTCTAATATCAAAAGCCCAAACTCTGGCACCAAGTCTTTTTGCAGTAGCAATCGCTTGAAGGCCTGCAACTCCAACTCCAAGAATTAACACTTTGGTTGGTTGGATGTTTCCTGCAGCAGTTGTCATCATTGGTACAACGTCGGATGTCTCTTTTGCTGCTCTCAAAACTGAAGCATATCCAAGCAAGTTTGCTTGGGAAGAAAGAGCATCTAAATTTTGAGCTCTTGAAATTCTAGGAAGTTTAAAGAAACTTAGTACTTTGATATCAGGCCTTAAGTTTTTAATTTCTTCAATCTTTTCAAAATCAAATATTCCAATGAGCACTGCTCCTTTTTTAAGATCCTTTATTGTTTTACTTTCAATATTTTCTACGCAAGCAACAATATCTAAATCACTTATTTTAGAAATAATTTTCACATTTTCTTGATTAGATTCTTTGTAGTTTAGAGAATTAAATATATCTTTTTCTAAATACACATCAGATAGATATTTCTCGATAGATTCGGGGTGTATTGGAGCCCTATATCCATAGACATCTGTTAAAAATCCAATATTCATTATTTTATTTTATTCCTATTAAGAGTTATATATAAATAAAATTAAAGGATGGGAATTGCTGTATTTGCTGATAAATTTTCTGGAACTCTTTCCTCTAATGAGGTCATTAATGAAGTTAATAAAATATTTAAATATAACAATATAAAAGCTTCTTTTTTCCCTGTTACGGATGGGGGCGAAGGTTCAACTGAAATATTTAAACAATATGGTTTTAAAACAAATGAAAATCTTATGCTGCAAGATTTTACTGGTAAGTGGATCCCTATCGAAACTTTGACAATTAACAAACATATTTATCTTGAAACATCACAATTAATTGGTATAAACAATTCTAAAATTAATACTTTAGATCTAAATTCATCCTGCATCGCAAAAATAATTGATAATGTAGATGTTCTATCTATGGGTGGATCAAAAACAAATGATGCAGGTATTGGGCTGCTTAGCAAAATGGGTATTGATTTTTTAAAAAATGATGAAATAATTAAGGATCCAAAACCAAGAGATTTTGAATTAATTAATAACGTCAATGTAAATGAAGATTTTAAAACACTTAATAAAAAAATTCTTATTGATACGACCATTCCATTGTTGGGAGAAAAAAATGCTTTTAAGATATTTGGTCCTCAAAAAGGACTTAAAAAAAGTGAAATAAAAAGTATAGAAAAAAATATTGAAAGAATTTTTGACTTACTTGAAAAAGAGCTTGAAGTAAAAATTAATCCTTACAAAGAAGGAACTGGTGCCTCTGGTGGCCTTAGTTTTGCACTCAGCGAAGTATTGGGTTGCGAAATAGTATCTGGTTCTGATTTCTTTCTAAACGAAACGAAAGTAAACAAAAAAATAAAAAAATTTGAAAATCTGATCCTGTGTGAAGGTAAGTTTGATTTTTCATCAATGAATGGAAAAGTTTTAGGTGAAATCTTAAAATTGCATACCGGAAGTGCTTATTTCTTAGGTGGAAAGTTTGATTACAATGATGAGAGTGTTTTTAAAGATGTTTTTGAATTAGGAAACAAGGGTATGAAAGACTCTAAAAAAGAATTAAGAAATGCTACTTATAAATTGGCTAAAAAAATGAAGAGTTAGTATGAGTATTGTCTCTCCTTGTATTAATGTTTGTGTCAGTGATCCAGAAACTGATTTATGTTATGGATGCTCAAGGACCACAAAAGAAATTAAAGAATGGTCAAAATACAGTGATCAGGAGCAATTAGAAGTAATCAGAATAAGTCGAAGCAGAATGGATGGATGGCAACAAAAATCTTTTGATAAAGCTTACAAAGAAAAAGTAGAAACTGGTACTAGCCCAATAAAAAAACAAAAACTTCAGGATTAAAAATTCGGCTGTTCTAATCCAAGACTTAGATAAACCATATTTAATAAATCTTTAAAAGCCTGATCGAAATAATAATCAACTGTAGAATCTTGATCTAGTCCGTACCACCAAAACCAATCTGAACCTTCAGCTAGTAACATATATTCGTAAGCTTGATCAAGTTGTTCTTGTGAAAAATTTCCAGATTTCTTGGCTTCTTCAAAATCTGATCTTGTTCTGTATAGATTGTCCCAAGCTTGATTTTCATCAGATTCGCCAATCCAGGTTGCGTAGTTTGGTTGGAACCATGAGGCTGGGTAAAGCTGGTCAATAGTATCTAAATTATTTCCATACAATTCAAGATATTCAGAGGGAGTAATTGTTTCTAGCCATTCATATTTAGTAAGTACTGAATACATTCCGTTCAGAAAATCAATTCCATCATTTGAATAGTTTTCCCAAAAGTTTTCTCCATCAGCAATAATTGATACGATGGGAACGAAATCAAGGTCAGATGTTTTTTCACGTAATTTTAGAATTGTATTTTCAAATTCATCAATTGAAAGATCTGTTCTTTTTTCTGAATAACCAAACATCTTGTCGGATAAATAATTGTCTCTAAAAAATATAGGAACTGTCTCACCATTAGGAAGGATTGTATCCCATGGTCTGTAAAGTAGCTCTGGTTTGGACGCAACTCCCCCGACCCATCGCTGGATTCTTACGTCTAATGATTTCTCAAGAGGGTTTTGCCCAGTTGCTATCCACGAAATTCCTTCATCATTAAAGTAAGGTAAAACTTCTTGCGCAACAGCGCCCTCGGCTGGCCACATTCCATTAGGGTAAAAGCCAAAATTTTCAAAAAAGACATCTTTTCCTTTTCTAACATGTGCTTTTGCATCATCCTCGAAACTGAAAGTGTTTTCAGGAAAATTTGACGTGATATCGCCTATTTTTCCTAAATTTGTATTGTGAATCAAGGGAAGAATAGGATGAGCATACGGTGTTGTGATTAATTCAATATTGTTATTTCTATATGCTTTGAGATGTTCTGGAAGGACTTTATCAATTATTTCTTTATGGACTTCTAAAATTATTTGCTTATCCTCTTCAGAGAAATTATTTTCTTTTTTTACAATTGAAATTAATGGCTCAGATGCCAAATAGCTTGGGTCGGTCCACCCTAAATTAAAGAGAACTTGAAGATCTATGTAATCTTGTGTGTTCCATTGATCTGGATTTTGTCTTAGACTTCTAAGTTCAACATAACGAGGGTATGTGTTAATAATTCTTGAATTAATATCAAAAAATCTATCTCTGAGAAACTTTTTTTCATTGTCATTTAGTTCCTCACCTTTTATCTCGGTATGAACCCAGTAAGTATCTTTTAATCCACCTGATAGTTCATTTAATTGTTTCATTAACGTTGGTGTTAAATTAAAAGTAACCCTTAGATCCTCATACTTTTGAACCATCTCAACCATATCAAGATAATCCTTTGTAGCATGTAGCCTAACCCAGGGTTTCGAAAAATTTCCATCAATATCTTTTGGATAATATGGCTGATGTTGATGCCATAATAACATTACATATAATTCTGGTTCTTCTAAAGGTGTTTCAACAATTGGCCCAACTGTAGTTGTTGTCTCTTCCTCTAAAACTTCGATATTTGAATTTTGTGAACAAAAAGTAACAAACGTTAATAAAAATATTGCGTACTTTTTCATTTAGCAATTATAAATAATTTCTAAGAGTTATAAAGGCCTTAATTTTGCAGTAAAGTGTCTTAACTGTTTTGGTTGCTCAATTATTTCATATCCTTTGAGTTTTTCTTTATTTTCAGCTAATTTTTCAAGAACCTCAGCAACATAATCAAAATGACTTTGTGTATAAGTTCTCCTAGGTGCAGCAAGCCTGACTAGTTCATGAGTAGAAGGTTCGTCTGGCTTTCCATTTTCACCAGCTACTCCAAAAGCAAGAGTCCCTAGTTCAACTGTTCTTACTCCACCAATAAGATATATCTCACATGCAACTGAATGCCCCGGGTACTCATGAGAGGGAATATGAGGTACAAATGTTTTTGCATCAATATACAAAGCATGTCCACCTGCTGGCTGGACTATAGGGATACCAAAACTTAGAGCCTTTTCTCCTAAGTATGAAATAGATCTTGCTCTATATTCAAGATAGTTTTTATCTGTTATTTCTTTTAGGCCTTGAGCCAATGCATCGAGATCTCTACCTGCCAGTCCCCCATAAGTTGGAAATCCCTCAGTTAAAATCAATAAGTTTCTTGCCTGTTCAGCTAAATCATCATCATTGAAGGCCAAAATTCCTCCAATGTTTCCGAAACCATCCTTTTTTAGACTGATTGTGCAACCATCTGCAAGTCTAAATGCCTCTTTTGTTATATCTCTTATTTCAACATCTTTGTATTCATCTTCCCTTTGTGAAACAAACCATGCATTTTCAGCAAAACGACAAGCATCAAGTAAAAACATTTTATTATATTTGCCACAAAGCTCTTTTACTTTTTTTAGATTTTCCATAGAAACTGGTTGTCCTCCACCTGTATTGTTTGTTATGGTCATAAGTACAAATGGAATTTTTTCATTTTTCTCTGTTAGTATTTTTTCAAGTTTATCAAGGTCTATATTCCCTTTAAATGGAGATGGCGATAATAAATCTAATCCCTCCTTACAGAGCAGGTCTAGTGCTTCTGCTTTAACAAATTCAAAATTTGCTCTTGTTGTATCAAAATGACTGTTGCTGGGAATAATATCTCCTTCTTTAACAGTTATCGTTGCTAAAATTTTCTCGCTTGCCCTTCCTTGATGAGTGGGAATTATATGCTTATAACCTGTAAGATCTGAGACTACATCATGAAATCTCTGCCAAGAATGGGAGCCAGCATATGACTCATCTCCACGCATGATCGCTGCCCATTGTTCCGAAGACATTGAACCAGTTCCTGAATCAGTCAGTAAGTCTACAGTTACTTCCTGTGATTTGAGACCAAAAACATTCCAATGTTCACGTTTTAAATATCCTTCTCTTTCTTCAGGTGTCGTTATAGGCAGAGATTCAACAGATTTTATTTTAAATGGTTCAATTATTGTCTTGAACTTCATACAGGGATTGTAACTGACTTTAATCACGATATCATTATCTTTATGGTTGAAATACATCAAAATATTGCAAATATTTATGAAGAAAACATTGATGAGCTTGAAGCTTTTGAGTGTGAGGATCAATTTTCTGATACACAAAGTTTTTGTGATCATTATGGTTTTAAAATTGAAGATTCATGTAACGCAATATTATTAAAATCTAAAAAACCTGAGGAATTCTTTGCTTTATTTTGTGTACTGGGCTCCAACAGATTGGATGTAAATCACAAAGTGAAAAGTTTGTTAAATGCAAAAAAAATTAGTTTCGCATCTAAAGAAGAAGCTGAATCAATAACGAATCAAATATATGGTGGAATAAGTCCCCTCGGACTACCAAGTGAAATAAATGTATTTATTGATAAGAATGTTATGGAAAGGGAGAAAGTCTTTATTGGTGGTGGAAATAGAGTTAGTAAGTTCTTTCTAAAGCCAGAGATACTAAAAAGCTTGACAAATGCAACTGTAGAAGACTTAACTCAATCCATCTCTACATAAACTTGCAGCCTGTGGTGAAAACGCTTTTCCATTTAAGCCTGGAAATCTGCCAGCCTGTAGATAATACTTAAGAAATGTTCTCACATTTTTAAAGTCTTCATTAGAAATTTCTTGAGGAGTTGTTAAGACATTTAATGGATTTGGTAAATTTCTTTCTAAAAATGATTGTTGATCACTGTCTAGTTTTTCAATATATTCAGAAAGGAGAGATATTGTAATCTCATAATCTTCAATAGTATTAGTACAGTTTTCATACTCGTTTACGGAAAGAGGGCTTACGTCTACTTCATAATCAGTCCTGTACTGAAAAATTAAGACAATTATTAAAAATAATAAAACGGTGTAGAAAAAGATTTTAATTGGAAAAAAAATAACTTTTCTAATAGGCCATAGTATTGCTTTAATTATCCTCACAAATTTATTGTAATGTAATCACAAGACACTGACAGGCTCCTCCAGATTTCATAAATTCTGAAACATTTGAAATTTCAATATTACAACCTAATTGTGCAACAGTTTCGATGATTTCAATGTTTTCAGAGGGAAATATAACTGATTCATTAATTACTACAGCATTGCATGCAAGTTGATTCGCATCATCCTCATGGATTGGAATCAAATTAAATAAATCGGAAAATTCAGAAAGGGATTGATCTTCAAATGCAGGAGGGTAAAAAATAGCATCATTATTTTTTGTAGGAAGTTGTTGGAAGCAGGTATCAAGGTGATAGAATTTTTCATCAACTAACTTTGCAATTTTTGGAATCAATTGAAAATGATCAGCTATGAACAAAAGCGCTTCTTTATCACTTCTAATTCCATATGAGCCTATTAAGTATTCCCCATAAACAAAAGCATCGCCGCGTCCTTCAAATTTATGTTCAGATGGAATTCGAGCAACATCATACCCGTTCTTGCGAAACCAATTCTCATAGATAACTTCCTCGCCCTGTCTTTCTTGATATTTAAAATTAGATATAAGAACAGATTTATCTTTTATTATTCCAGAATTAGCGGTGAATACGAGATCTGGATAAACCGTATTCCCAGGAATTACATTTACTTCAGCACCACATTTTTCTATAGTAGATTTGAGTCCTCCCCATTGATCTTTCGCTAACTCTAAATTGATCTCTACACCCTCAATCATCCAAGGATTAATTGAATATTCAATTCGAAAATATTCTGGAGAACTCATTAAAACAGAAGTGTTTTGCATGTTTACATTTTACATTTTTATACATTAAATGTATATTTTCATACATGGATAACATCATATTTTCAAAAATTGATGAAACAAATATTGATGACTGTTTTAATTTAAACCAAGATAATGTTCCAGAAGTAGGATCAACATCTATTGAAGAATTCAATAATTTGGTTCAAAACTCAGATTTCAATCTATGTGCTACTTTCGAAGAAAAGATAGTAGGTTTTTTAATCAGTTTCCAAGATACTTCTAAAACAAAATCTTTCATGTACAGAATAAAACACAAAAATTTTAATGAATTCAAAAATAGAATAAACAATTTTATGTACATTGATAGGATTGCAATTGATGTAGATTACAGAAATAATGGGCTTGCGACAATGTTCTACGAGCATTTGTTAGAACACTGTCTAGAAGTAGATGTTGAAAATCTTACCGCAGAAATCAATTTACTACCAACTGAAAATGAACCATCTCTAAAATTTCATGAAAAATTACAATTTATTCAAATTGATACGAAAAAATATAATGATGAATATGAGGTTTCCTTACAAAAGAGGATTCTTTAAGTAGTAAGATATTTATATTAATGAAGTTTAACTTACCAAGAAGACAGCGAAAAAGCTTTGAGTCAGTATCTGGAAAATCTTTAGATAGCAATTTAAATAAAAAAGAAGCTTTAGAAATTTTTGAAAATGTAAAAAAAAGTTATTCCTCAGCTCCAAATTCTTTTGGTTCTAAAACAGGAAAAAAAGAAGAGGTCTTAGAAATGCTTCTAATAATTAGCGATCAAATCGCTTCAGAGTATAAAGATTGTGAAGTTGCTTTAAAACAAGGTGTTCCAGAAATAACAAAGGTCAAAGAGAAATGATGAAACTAATAATTGATGCAGATACTGGCTCAGATGATGCAGTTGCACTATTAATGGCATATCGTAATTTGCCTTCAGATCAAATACTAGGGGTGACTGTTGTTGCAGGAAATGTTCCACTTGATCAGGGTCTAATCAATACAAGTTATGTAAATGAATTATGTGAGGTTGATGTTCCAATATTTAAGGGTGCAGATAAACCAATGAAGAGAAACTATAGAGAGGTTTATAATTCTGAAGAATCTACAGCTATTGCCCTTAGTTATGGAAATGATTCTACATCGGCCCAAAACGTTCATGGAATAGATGGATTAGGTGACATAGGTATAAAACCTAAAAATCATAATATCGAAACTCTATCTGCTCAAGATTTTTATATGAAAGTACTTGAGGAGGAAGATGAAATTGAAATTGTAACACTTGGCCCATTGACAAATATTGCTGGCTTAGTACAAAACAATGAAGAAAAATTGGAGAAAATAAAGCACTGCTACATAATGGGTGGAAGCTCAAATGCCTTAGGAAATATTACAAAGTTTGCTGAATACAATTTTTGGGTTGACCCCGAAGCAGCAGATATTGTTTTAAATTCAGGAATTCCTATAACTGTGATTGGCTGGGACCCTTCACTTTATGATGCAATGATTGATACAGAAAAAATCCAAGAAATAGATGCTATCGGTACAAAGTTCTCAAAATTTACCAACGATATTCAAGTTGTTTTAAGAGAGATGATGAAAGACATATTTGGAAGCGACAGTTATGATTTACCAGACCCCCTTGCAATGTCTGTTTACTTAGATAATGAAATCATAAGTGAATCCGTTGAAGTTAATGTAAGAGTTGATACTAGAGATGGAATGACCAGAGGAGGTTGTATTCTTGATTTTCTGAATTTGGAACCTGAGGCTCCAAAAATCAGAGTCGTACAAAGATGTCATGGAGATAAGTTTTATAGTCTTTTAAAAAATAGCCTTGCTTAATGGTTGCAAGTGACTTAATAATCGAATTAATTATTCTACAAGTTAGTGTTGCATTTAGTCCTGGATTAATAATTGCCTTAATTGTAAATGAATCAGTTCAAAAAAGTAGAAAGAATGGACTTGAGGTGGCTACAGGAGCAGCAACAGGAGCAATCTTTATAACAATAATTACAGCGGGCGTCGTTACTTTTATCTTTAATTTAATCCCACAAATTTTAACAATGATCTACATTGTTGGAATTATCTATATCGTGTACAAAGGAATTGTCACTATAAAAGCTGAAATAAAAATAGATGATACGAATATTAATGCAGGCTCCTTTAACGCAGGAATGCAGCTTAACTTAATAAACCCAAAAATGTGGGTATTTTATCTTTCTGTCTTACCCATATTCATTACAGAAAATGAGAATGTTTTTGTACAACTTATTATTCTTGGAGCTATAACGATATTTGTAAATCTGGTTGCCGATATTAGTTATGCATATATGAGTAGTTATTTTTTTCAAGATTCTTCAATAAAAACAAAAAAAATAATCAACGCAGTAAGCGGTTTTTGTTTAATTCTGATTGGTATTTATTTATTTTTTAGTAGATTTCTTTGATTCCTTTGAATCATCATCTTTAAATAATTCAGCAACAGCACCAATACTTCCAAGAGTTGCGGAAAGATCAGCAGGTAAGAAAATTTTAGTAGCTTTACCGTTTGCAACTTTTTCGAGAGATTCAAGATATTTAATTGCAATCAAGTCATTTGTTGGATCACCCTTGTGAATAGCATCAAAAACTTTTTGTATAGCTTCTGATTCACCATCAGCAATGGCAATTTTTTCATATTTTTGAGCATCAGCTACTGCTTTTAGTGCTTCTGCTTCACCCTCAGCACTTAAAATTTGGGACTGTCTTTCGCCTTCTGCAGTCAAAATAGCTGCTCTCTTTTCACCCTCAGCTTCGGTAACAGCTGCTCTTCGATCTCTTTCAGCTTTCATGACTTTATTCATTGCATCCTGAACGTCTTGTGGTGGGTCAATTCTTTGAATCTCAACACGAACAACTCTTGTACCCCATTTATCAGTTGCTTCATCAAGAATGATTTTTAAAGATGTATTAATTGTTTCTCGAGAAGTAAGTGCTGCATCAAGCTCTAGGTCACCAATAACATTTCTCAGATTGGTTTGTGCAAGTTTTGTTGCAGCAGTTATAAAGTCACCTACGTTATAAACTAATTTTTTTGGATCAGTTGGTTCGTAATAAATGACAGCATCAACTGTAATTGTAACGTTGTCTTTAGTGATTACTTCTTGTGGTGGAACATCTATAACTTGTTCACGCATATCTACAACAATTAATCTTTCTATACCAGGAATTACTATATTTAAACCTGAAGTTGCTTCACGATTATATTTACCAAATCTTTCAATTAAGCCTTTTTCAAATGGCCTTAAAATTCTAAATATCCTGAAAGCTACAAATACTAAAAGACCAAATAGTATGACGCTTCTTACGAGTGAAAAGATAAATTCCATAATGTTAGTTTATTATTGATAAAGTTATACGTTGATTTGTTTAACTATTTGTTTCTTCTGACTCTTTTTCTTCTTGTTCATACCTACTTAAAGCAAGCATAAACATGATGAATAGAATCAATGAACCTGCAAAATATGTAAGAGGTATGATTCTGATCTCAAGCGCGTTTAAACCATCGATTGATGCAGGAGCAGGGCCTCTTGGTGCATAAAGAAGAAAAAGGAAAGAATTAATTACTAGCCAACCAAAAGTAGCAGCACCAACAACTAAAAATCCTAGCCTTCTACCAAGATTTGTTGCATTCAAAACAAAGGTTGAACCAAAAAAAGAAAGTATGAAGAATATAAATAAAACTATTCCTGTAAATGTAAGGTTGGACGATAAAAGTGTCCTCATTATCTCACGCATCAGGTGTCATTCCTCTCAAATAATCTATTACTAATTCTATATCGGACTGTGGAAGCACTGCACCAAAACCAGGCATTTTTCCACCACCAACTCCATTCACTCCGTACCCTTTACCGTTTACGGAACCATTGACAATAAAATCAATAAAATCATCACGCTCTTTAAATTGAATGTTTACTCTTCCACCCCTTAAAGCAGGTCCCAAGCCACCGGAGCCAATTTGTTTGGTGTAAGCTGCACCAGCAGAATAACCTGCAGTATGACATCTTGCACAATAGGCGTTAAATATACCTACGGCTCTAGTTGCTTTATCGTAGTCTCCGTCAAAAGTGGAATCTGCAATATCTTGGAAATCGATAAGCCAAAGCTTTAGTTCGTATGCATTTTCTAAAAATGCTAAACCTACTTCAGCTTCATCCATAAACTTGTCATATCCATCAGTAAGTATTCCAAGATTAATAACTTTTGTTTCGAGTTCAGACAAGAAGCCTCTAACTATAGAAGCATCTTTCCTTCCAGGAATAGATTCTTCCTCGTCTGGATTAAGATTTAATACTGGTGTTCCTAACATTTCAGTTATCGTTTCACTATATGCTGAGATGTCGGTTTCAACACTGTCATACAATCCATCTTCGTCAGTATCAATACCGCTTTGTCTGGAAATCAATGCTGAGACTATCTCAACTGCTTCAATTGCGATTGGTAACCTAATTGGTGCCATTTCTATATCATTTATTAATTCATTTTGTTTGGCTATTTCACTTTCAACTTGTAAATCAGAATTTTCTATTCTTAATAAAGATGAATTTATATTTCCTTCAATTTCAAGCAATTCTTCATTTTGAGGAATTTGAAAGGAGTGTAAGTACTCAATCAAGTCACTTAATTGGCCGTCGTTCATAGGTCCACCACCTTTAAGACCCCAAGCTGGCATTGGAGAATTTGCTCTTCCGTAGATAAGCCAATATAAAACTTCCTCATCATCGTATCTGTAGAATACATCGTTAATAGCAGGGGCTGTCCATGTAACACTTACACCACTTCTTTTTTCAACATACGATGCAGCGCCACCACTTCCATCTACACCATGGCAGTTACCACACCCAAATTCTTCATATAAATGATGACCTCTTTCTACAGAAACATCATCAAATTCCTCTACAAAGCTTTCTTGTCTGGCTGGTTCGCCTAAATAATATAAAGGAATCATAATTGTTAAAAGAGAAGCTAATACAACAGCAACTGACAAAATTTTATCTAAGTGAGTTGTCTCAAGTTGATCATCAGGTAAATATTTTTGAAGATTTCTTGGTACTTTTTTAATCTTTCCTGCGCCACGAAAACCAACAGCAGAAAAATATGCAATTGCACCAATCACGGCTAGGGCTATAAGTGTTATGAAAAGTGAACTGTTCATTATTATTCCTCAGGTGCAGCAATAGTAATACATGAAATACCTTGGGGATATTTAACTGACATTCCAGCAGCACGCGGAGATTCTATGATAGAGCCGGTATCAATAATAAATTTTCCAGATGAGTTTACATTTACTATAAATCTATCAAGATTACGAGGTGCCGGTCCAGCATAATACTCACCAACCATATTATATTTTGACCCGTGACAAGGACATTCAAACCCTTGAGAGGTATTACACCAAGGAACTCTGCAACCAAGGTGTACACACCTTTGATAAACAGCAACAAGACCATCAGCAACCGTTCCACTATCAGAAAATTGTGAGTTGCCTGATTGTTCGAATGGTAATACATAAGCTCTGGCAGCTGGGATGAAAGCTGGAATCACAGATCCATCAGATTGAAAAATTTGGTCTTTTAAATCTTGAACTCTTCCTGCGTCGATCTTAGAACCAAAACCTCCAGATACTTTCGGATAGAAAAATCCTAGCCAGGATATTAATTGAATTCCAGCGAAAGCCCCGAATGTAATTCCTAAAGCTTTTCCAAGGAATTGTCTACGAGTCATTCCAGCTTCTTCTTCTGATATTTCTTCGTAAATAATTTCTTCTTTTACTTTTATTGATCCATCTGTTTGAATATCATCTTTTTCTTCAATATCTTCGGATAAATTTTCCTCTTCATTTTCAGGTTCGTCAGGAGCTAAAAAGTTTGTTTGTGATTTATCTACTTTTAGTGCTCTCTTATCTAAATTTTTCTTCCAATTGAGCCTTTTATTTACTGCTTTAGGCGTTCTACCAGTTACTACTGCAATAATTCCAATAACGCCAAATAAACCGATAAAGGCAATTGCGATAAATGAAAGTTGTACCAGGCTCATTCGAAATGGACCCAGTCAAGTAAGTCATCAAACCAAACACCATCAATCCATGGATATGTCCAGTTCCAACCTGGGCCTCTAAATAATATACCAATTAAGCTCAGTGTTCCCGCTCCTGCCAGAAAAAATGTCCAAAGCATAATTGCATATTTTCTTTTTGAGGGTTTATTATCCTTATTTCTATCTATATATGGAATAGCCATAAATGCTACAACACCAATAATTAGAGGAATCATAACTCCCGCAATTTGTGGATCCCAGTATGAAAGCAATTCTTGTAAACCAAGGAAATACCAAGGTGCTTTTGCAGGGTTTGGAGTAATGTTTGGATTTGCTTCCTCAAGTAATGGGGCCTGCAAAATTGCACTAATAAAAATAAGAAAAGCTGTCATAGCCATTAAAGAAATAAATTCTGGAAGCATTAAATGTGGCCAAGTGTTTACTTTATCCACTGGCTCGGAGGTAGGTTTTTGTATTGGTTTTGCTTTTACAACTGTCAATAGTCTCTGCGTAACTCTTGTT
>CACKZW010000010.1 GCA_902604835.1 uncultured Candidatus Actinomarina sp. | reverse complement strand
GATATTAAATTTAACAAATGAACCAGAAATTTTAAGTCTTAGTATACAATATACAAATTTTTCAATATATATTGTTGGCCTGATCGGGCTCGGTCTTTTTTTGTATCAAAAAAAAATAAAAATAACAAATGTAATGATTATTTTATCTTTAATAAATTTTTTCCCAGTAATGTTTGGCATAAGACTTTTATTTAAACCAGAAATATTAATATTTACGACATTAGTTTGGGTTTTATTTTTTCTTGAAATGTATATTAAAAATAATAAAAGTTATTTGCTAATTTTTACAATTCCTCCGCTTGTCATAATCTTTACAGCAAAAGCAAATTCAGCACTAATGGTGGCGTTGTTTTTAATTTTCTATTTTTTAAACAATATTTATAATATAAATAAAAGAATATTCTTTATATCATTAATTATCTTCTTTGGGCTTTTTATTTTGGTTAGTTTTGAAAATTATGAAGCAAATAATTTTTTAATTTTTCAACATCAATCACCGGAAGAATTTACCGGTAAAGCAAATCTTGATTATTTATATCGAATTGATATAAATTCAATTATTGAGGAACCGTTTAGGCAGTCTCAACGAAATTCTTATGTCGGCGCACTTTTCTTAGACAC
Organism: uncultured Candidatus Actinomarina sp.; assembly: GCA_902604835.1. GTDB lineage: Bacteria > Actinomycetota > Acidimicrobiia > Actinomarinales > Actinomarinaceae > Actinomarina. Next base: position 36,209 of record CACKZW010000010.1, on the reverse strand, counting down.
TTTTGATGATTATTTTGGAAATTTTTGGACAGATGATTCTAGTCTTTTTTATAAAGATAGAATAAATTTTTTAAATATTAAGTTAAGACCTTATTTAGGACTATTTTATTCTTTCTTGTTTTACTTTTTTATTATTAGATTAATTATTAAAGAAAAGGATAAAAAATATTTTATCCTACCATTCTTTGGCATAATAGTTCAGATGGGATTGTCACAATTTACACAATATAATCCTGAAAATGGTGATGTTGCTAAAGCTTATTACTTTTCTTTTTTTCTTGTTGTAACATTCGCATTAATACTGGCAAAGCTATTTTCAAAATATCAATTTCCCAGCTATTTTTTGTCTTTTTTATTTTTATTTTCGATAATTTTTATTCTTGGTTTTCCTAAATCACAAAACAATCAGAGAATTGAATATCTAGAATTAAATAATGAAATAAATATATTTTGCAGTCTCAACAATTATTTATTTAACATTGATTCTGATTGTTTAGATGCTGAAGAAAAATTTTGTTTTTTTAATTTTCAAGAAATAAAAAAAATTGAGATTAAAAATAGTGAATATGTTTATAGAAGTTATTTTAATCAAGACTCAAAAAATCTATTTAAAAATCAAAGTTCTTACGAAATAAAAAATTTAAATCAATGCTTAGACTTCATAAGCGATGGTTATGAACCTAAACAAACTTTAAACATAGTGAGATTACCAGTAGTAAATTTGATTACGCTATTCTCTTTTTTGGTTTCGATAATTTATTCAATTTTTAACATTAAAAAATTAAACCAAATAGATTTTACAAATGAAATTAATTAAATTTTTTGGAATAACATTACTATTCTCAGGAATTCTTTATTTTTTAATGTTTGAAATTTTTATAGAATTTACAAACTATTATCTTTGTACTCGTATTGAAAATTTTAGTTTCGATACTACTTCTCAATCAAGAACATATACATACACAAGAAGTTGTGATGAAGAGCCATATTTTGCTGTACTTAAAAACTTTAACAATCTTTATACTTTGGAAGATTTTCAGTATCAGAACAGACCAATATTTCTTGTTCTTGCATGGTTTATTTTCAAAATAGTTGGAAATTTAAATTTAAATGATATTTTTTTATTTCAGTTTTCATTTTTTTTATTGCAAAATATAATCTTATGTTTAGTTGTATATCTTTTTAATCAATGTTTCAATATAAAAAATAATTTCTTAAACTTTACTATTTCATTAATCTTTATATCTTTAAGTCCAATTTATAAATGGACATTATTTGAAGCAGGACACCACACTCAAACAGGTTTATTGATTCTGTTAGGTGTATATTTTGCGAGCCAACCAAAAAAACTAACTAATTTTTTTATTCCTTTATTAATTGGAATCTTATATTTATCACACCGTTCTTTTATTGTATTATTTGTTTACGCTATTTATTTAATTATTTCTAAAAAACTGTTTGATTTAAATAAATATAAACAATTAACTTTGTTTATTGTTAAATTTTTGATTCCAATAATTTCTTATGAATTATTTAAAAACATATTAAATCTCGGTAAAGATCACAATATTGAAATTTATAATCAATTTTTCTGGGTATTTGATTTTCTACGCGGTTTTGATACCTATGGTGTGACCGGTTGGTATTGTCAAAACATTCCACAAAATTTTAAATGTTATCTTCAAGATAACCTAAATGTAATTAAATATCTTTATATCCCATTTTTGTTTTTAATCACTTATGTAATTTTTAACAAGACAATTACTAAATATGTAAAAGAATATAGGTCATTGTTCGAAATTGTTGCGTTAGTTTTTTTATTTTGGTCTTTGATTGGATGGTATCCACCGGTAAGATTTTCATTTTACAGTTTAGGCCACCTGATTATTTTTCTATCAGTAATTCTTTTTTATAAATTAGAAAATAGTACGGCTAAGTCCTTCTATATGTGTGGATATGTTTTATATTTCTTATTTTTAAATCACTACAATGGAGATATCTATTTTGAGAACAACCCTTATTTATTTTTATCTGTATTTTTTTATTTTTTAGCTTTTATAATTAACCAAAATAGTCTTTTAAAAAGAAAATAATCTCAAGTTATAATTAGAACAATTATGGAAAACCTCTTGATTCTCCTGGGAAAATATTTTTTACTAATAACATTCTTATATCTATTTGGTAGAACATCTGTTTTATTGTCTTCACAATTTATGGGCAAAAATATATCAGATAATTACGAAGTTTCTGGAATCAACATCCAAATCTTCTATCCAATATTTGGATTATTTTTTTTAGGAAACTTACTCTTTATTATTAACTTTTTTATTCCTTTAAAAAATAATTTAATTTACGGATTTTTTTTACTCTTATTAGTCAATTTTCGAAAAAAAATATCTTTTGTTAATTTAAAAAAATTTTTTATATCTTATTCGCCAAGTATAATACTTTTGGTTTCATCATTTAATATCAATTTTCATTATGATGCCGGTCTTTATCATTTAAATAATCAAAAATGGATTCTTGAAAGTAATTTAGTTAAGGGTTTCTCAAATATCTATGCTGCTTTTGGTGTAGGTTCAATACATGAATACCTATCCGCAATTCTATGGATAGATAATTCTTATATCTTATTACATCTCATGAATTTGGTTTATTTTTCTTTCTTTTATGGGGTAATTTTTTATGCTCTTTTTGTCAATAAAGTAAGTTATTACAAATTTTCATTTCTGTTTCTATTAATTTATTCTATTCTTGATAATTTTGGATTTTCTGGAGGAAGAAATGGTTATTTAAACATTCAAAGTATTGGAAAACAAGATGCGCCAATAGCAATTATTTTCTTAATCAGTTCGTTATTAATTGTTTCTGCAATATATAAAAAAAAATATTCAGAATTTGATACTTTTTTATTTTTGATTCTCTCATTGTTTATTTATCAATTAAAAGTAAGTGGTGTCGCAATAATATTTATTGTTATAATTTATTTTTATTTTTACTTTCGAGACTCAAATCTTAAAATTAGATGGGTTTTTAGAAGCTCCATAATCCCATCAATCTTATTCTTTTTATGGTCTATAAAATCACTTCTTCAAACTGGTTGTTTTGTATTTCCATCAACCTTTACTTGTTTTAGTTTTGAATGGGTTGATAAAGATTATATAAAAGGAATTGAGGATGTTACTGTCGGATTTAGTCAATCGTATAACTTTAAAGGATCTTTGTTTCTTTGGTTTCAGCAGTATTTAAGTAATCCAACAAATAAAATTATTTTAAGTAACTTTTTAATCTCATTTTTTATAATTCTCGGAATTAAATTATTTTTTACCAAATTCTTATTTCACAAAAAAATTGGTTTTATTTTTATTATTTACTTTTCTCTAAGTATTTTATTTTTCCTTCGCTTTGGTCCAGATGCAAGGTATTTAGTAGGTTTGCAAATGTTAATCATTTCTAGCTTAGGAATTTTTTCAATTGAAAAAATAAGAATACCTCAATTTATTTTCTTTACATTATTTTTCATAAGCATAATTAGTCTCCCAAGGCTAGATTCATATAATTCATTTTCTCTTTCATATCTACCAAGCATACAGATGCCCGAAGCTGAACTCGTCACAAGATACGATAGATATTATCCGAAAGAAGGTGACCAATGTTGGGTAAATCTAAGTTGTTCCTCAAATAGGGAAGATTATTTTATTGTCGATAAATCTTTTTTCAAAACAGTTTATTTTAGAAATTAGTCTCTTTTTTTAATTCAATAAAATACTTTATCAATGTGATTGAAAATCTGATTCTTGATGAAAACCCAGTATTCCAATTAGAGAATCCAAATTGTCTCTTTGGAAATATTACCTCTTCCCTTAGTATTTCATAATTATTTTTTAGTGCTTGAAAGTAAATATATGTATCAAGTTCAAAACCTTTCGGGGGATTAGTAAGTTTGTCCATAAGAATATTGGAAAAAATTGTTGGCTGAGCATTAATTTCAGTCATACGAATTTTAAGTATCAATGAAGCAATTTTTCCCATAAAGTAGGAAAATAGATTTTCTGAAGTACTTCTTCCCTTTCTTATTCCTTTTATAAATACATGTGTATTTTGATTTTCTAAAGAAATTAATTTTTTAAAGATTTCATCTAACTTTGAATATTGAAATTGTAAATCACCATGAATCCATCCAAGGTATTTTGTATTTTTTGATAGTAGCAATCCTTGAAAGATGCCGTTTCCATATCCATTATTTTTATTTAAGTAAAGAACTTTAATATTTTGACTTAACTTATTTTCAATAGATTTTAAATTTTCTTTTGAATTATCGGTTGAACCATTCTCTACAATTAAAAAGTTTATATTTTTGTTTAGTTTATTTAATTCTTTAATAAGCTCTGGAATTGATTCCGATTCATTAAAACAAGGAATAATTATCGTTAAAAAATTCATGAATAATTTAAATATTGTTTTGAATAAATCATATATTTTAAAATTTCATATTCAATTGGTGTACCAACCATCACCATAGATTCACTTGATATTTGGCCAACGTTTAAATTATTTTCAAATGCAAGCTGTACCATATCATCGATGTGTACTTCTTTATTATGCTTTTTATTTTTGAAAGTTTCAGTATATAGTTGTTCAAATATTTCCTTATTTTTAAATAGAAATGTTCCAATAATAACATTTGAGTTTTCTGATAAAGGTTTCTTTTTAATTGAAAAACTATTGATGTCATTTAATTCATCAACATTTATCCATCCATAATTTTTAAAAAATAGATTAGCTCTTCTGTAATTTTCCTTAGTAAAAATTACTATATCAAAATTGTCTATCTCTATATTTATTGTTTTATCTAAAATGCAATCTGCAGAATGTATGAGTATTGGTAAATCATTTTTAATTTCTTTAACAAGTAAACTGGCACTTTCAGCTTGACCATTTGTAGAATCTTTAATTTTAATAAAATCAACATCAAAAAAATTAATTTTTTCATCAAAATCTTCTTCCAAGATTAAGCATTTGGTTAAAGTTTGGTTTTTGAAGGAATTAAATATCTCTTTAAGCACAGTATCAGAATTTAAATTAAGTTTTATTTTTGACTCAACATATCCTTTGTCTCTAAAACGTTTACTCTTTCCAGCAGCAGGAACTAATAAATTAATTTTGTTCAAATCTATTTTCTTTTCTTTTTCAACGTTTTTAACTTCTTTTAAGTTGTATTTGAATTCGTTATAATCTTCAGGCGTTCCCCATTGAAAAAAATAATCTATATGGTACACCATTACTTTCAGTCCATCATTAACCATTTCTTGAAAAGGTGTGCTTAAATATACCTCGTTATTAATAAAAATTTCTTTTTCAAATACTTTTTCAATATATTTTTTTGCAAGGTGGCCAGATTTAAAATAATAACTACCAGTTGAAGCATATTCGCCCGACTTATTGTTTGTAAAAGAAGCTTTTTCTTGAATGCCAAGGATGTTCATATTTTTTTCTTTTATAAATGCATAATCATTTCCATAAACACTATGAGGATGCAAATTTTTATATGCAGGTACGATGCCATCAGGTTTATGGATATTTATATAATTATTAAATTCATTCCAATCCCAAATATTTGAAAAGTCACAGTAATTTAATAAAACTTTTTCTTCAGTATCCAACAATCCAGATTCTAATACGGCTCCTCCTGGTCCAGATTCTTGAAAATTTATACTAACAATGTTGAATTTTTTAAATTTGTTTAATTTTGACATATATTCTTTATTGCGACTATCTTCATTGGAAATAATTAAGTTAATATCTTTTTCATTCGGAAACATTTTTATAATATGTTCAAGAATCATTTGATCCTCAATTTTTAAAAATTGTTTAGGAGTTGATATACCTTTATCTTGAAATCTTTTACTTTTACCAGTCATTGGAATAATTATTTTCATCTGTTAACTCTACGTCTTATTAATTCATCGTCTGACTTTCTTAGATTTTCACCATCATTCGTATTTATATAGTTAACTATTTCCTTATCTCCAATAAGACCATAAATCAATAACAGTGTTTTAAAGTAAATAGATTCTACATTTGTAAGCTTTTTATTAAGGTAAATGTAATCTTTGTCGTAATGAATAGCAGCATTATTTTTTTGTACATTTTTAGAAGTTAAAAAATCAGGAAAAAAAACAGAATGATCTGGAAATAGGTATTTACCTTTATATAAATCAAAATTTATTTCAGGAAATGGATTTTTAACTTTATCTTTAAAATTTGGAAATATCTGAATAGTTTTGTTAAGTTTAATGAGTTTTTTATAGTCAATAAATTTATTAAAAAAAGATTCAATATCTCTAACTCTTTTCATTATTTTGCTTTTATTATTTCCTTCAACGACTATTCCATGGTTGTATAAAAAATATGCATCTAAATTGTGCTTTTGTTTTTCTAAACTTATTTCTCTAGCTAGGTCAATACCAGGACGTATGTACTTGATAGGTATAATTTTATTATTAATTAATAAGTTGTCTAGATTCGTACTTTCATTAATAGCGGAAATGATGATTGAACTTATACTGTGATAGTGAAATACATATTTAGACTTTAAAAAAACATGTAAAGGTGCTTCAATCGACAGTTCGTTATCAAATTTAACTGCTTTATCTTTGTTGTGAGTGTAATAGTTTTCGATCTCAAAATAATTTATTTTTTTAAATGTATCAATATTGGAATTTGATAAAAACTTTCCAGATTTTTTAATATATATATACTCTTCTTCTTTTAAGCTAGTATTCCCACCTGGACCTTGGCATAACAAAAAATTGTTACCAATAATTTTTGAATAGTCAATAAAACTTTCCACTCCAACTAATAGTAATTTATAATACAATTACACATGGTTGATAGAAAAAATTTTTATATCATTTTTTTGTTTTTAAAGTTTTTCATTCTAATAAACTATATTCCAAACTTAGAAAGCTCAAGATATATATTTTTTATGAATGAGTGCACAAGTTTTAAATCTTGCATTAATCCTTACGAAAATATAACTTCTCTTCCCAATAGTTATCTAACATTTCCTTACAGTAGTTTGATGTATTTTATCTTGATACCCTTCTATTTCGTAGGAAGTTTTCTTGATGTTTCTTTCGTAAATCTAACTTATTTATTTTTTGAAATTATATTAATTTATTTCATTACTAAAACATTTAATGTGTCATCAAATAGTCTTTTATTAATATTAATTTTTAACCCTTTTGTGATTTACTCGATAGGTATTCTAGGACAGCTAGATTTTATTCCTCTAACATTTTTTATAATATCAATTTATTTTTTAAAAATAAACAAAAAAAACAAATCTATATTTTTTTTAATTATTGCTTTTAGTACAAAGATAATATTTATCGTGTTTCTTCCAATTATTCTATTATATTTTGTTAAATTAGAAACCACTTATAGAAAAATACCTAATACCTTTCTTTTTACGACTTTGATTTCAGGTTTATTTAACTTACAACTGATTTTGGATAATAATTATTTTGATACTGTTTTTTATGGAATAAGAAGAGGATATGATGTGGTCGATAACTCATCAAATATATTTGACAACGGAGCAATCCCAGTCTTACTATTCTTAAGTTTTACATTCTTTTTATTTTGGAAAAATATTCACAGGCTAGATTTTGTAGGAGTTTTAATTTTTTCTGGACTTACAACTTTACCTTTGTATTTTTTTAACCTATCAAATATTGGGTGGTTGCTATGGTCTTATCCGGCATTATTTATTATATTTTTGCAATATAATTTACAAATTAAAAGTTTCATGTTCTTATTTTTTTCTTTACTAGTCATAACAAATCCTGAAAATACTTTTTTAGTTTTAAATCAAAATTTAGTTGAAGTTCTAAGGATTTTTGTGTATTTTTTGATACTTTTAGTTTTTTACTACTTAATAAAAATTTTAATTAACAATACGTATTTTAAGTTAAAATCTAAACCAATATCTATAGCAATTACTGGTGATTCAGCCGTTGGTAAAACAACTCTTACAAATTTTTTAAATCAATATTTTGGTAACAATTTTGTAGATAATATTGTTTTAGACAGCTTTCACAAGCACGAGAGAGATAGCGATATGTGGAAGACGAACACTCACTTGAATCCAGAAATGAACAATTTAGAGGAATTTAAGAATACCGTTTTTAAATTGTTTGAAGGTCAAACAGAAATAGTTAAAAATTATAATCATCTTACAGGGAAATTTGACAGTTCAACTAAAAAGAAAATTAAAAATTTCTTAATTATTGAAGGATTACACTCACTTTATTTTCACGATTTAAATAAAAAGTATGATTTAAAAGTTTATTTAGACCTTGGAGAAGAAATTAAAAATAAAACAAAAATTTCCAGAGATATTGAAAGAGGAAAAATTCAAGAAAATATATTTAAAGAAATAGAACAAAGAAAAAATGACTATATTGAATTTATAGCTCCCCAAGCAAATTCTGCTGACCTGTATATCAATACATTATCTCGTGATAAAGATAGCTTAATATTTGAAGTCTTTTTCAATAATGATTATTTTGCTGAATTTGAACACTTAATCAAAGAAATAAACAGTTGCACGTTATTAAATAAAAATTTAAAACCTGGATTAGTAAATTTTGAAATTTCAATAGATAAAATAGATGCAAATATCTTTTTTGAAGTACTCACTTCTCAATTAATTAATCTTCAAACTGGTAATTTCACAAAACTTGATATAAATATTTCTGAAAATAATGAAATAATTATTAAGACAGCTTTAATCTTATATATGTTGAATAAAAAAATGTTATATAGATTATGAACAATTTAATATTTTTTGATCTAGATAATACTTTTTATAATTATAAAAATACTCACGAATTTGCCATTAACGAAGTTTATAAAAATCAAAAAATTTATAATTCTTTTGAAAATTTTATATCTGATTATACAAAACAAAAAGAAATAGTTCATAAACGACTTAAGCACAGTCCATCAAAACACTCAAAACTGATTTATTTTAAAGATTTATTTATAAACAAATTAGAAATTAAACACATTTTGGAACTTGAAAGAATTTACTGGACGTCATTTATTAAATCTGCAAATATTAATCAAAAATTAATAAATTATATTAGAGATTGTAAAAAGAAGGAAGATATTTTTTTATTGATGACAAATCAGAATACAAATGTTCAAATGCTGAAGATCGAAAAATGGAACCTAGATTTTTTCAACTTTATTTTTACTTCTGAAGATATTGGTTATGAAAAGCCAAATAAAAAATTTTTTGCTTTTGTGGACTCATTTCTTGAAAATATAGATTTAAATACATATAAGACTTTTGCAATTGGTGATGATCTACACAATGATTTAACTTACTGGAAGGACAATTACAGGGCAAAATGTTTTTTGATAAATAATGAACTTACAACTGCTTCTTCAAAAGATATGATTACGGTTTCAAATTTCGAGTATGCAATAAATGAAATATATTAAATTTTATTTGAAGTAAATAAAATAGTTTGCAACTTTAACATACTTAAAATTGTCAAATTCTTCATTTGTTACAAAAAAGTCAGCCTGGCTTAATATCTCTTCAAGAGGTAATGAATCCCAATACTCCCTTACATAAAAGTCATTAAAATATGTAACTTTATTTCTAGGGATAAACATATTTGGGTTCCAAAATACTTTATTTAATATTTCATCATTTTTCTCTTCGTAGAGATTGCTAATATTTAAAACAACATTATCTACTAAACGAATCGCATCTTCTTCAGTAAAAATGTTTTCGTAATCATATTTATAATTCGCAGTAAATACTTTTGAATTTAGATGTTCGTTAATATTTGAAAATAACCCCAATGTAAGAAAAATTATTGTAAAAAGTAGTTTTATATTAAATTTTTTTATTTCAAAATTTCTAAAAATAGTGATAGTTAAAAAGATCATAGGTATATTTATGTACCACAAAAATTGTCTTTCAATGAAAAACATATAAAAAAGAAAATAAATTGATGAAATTAAGATAAACAGTATTGAATATGCATCTTTATTTTTTGATATGAATCTAAATAATATGATAAATGTGATCACTAAGACCATAAAAACAATAAAAGAAGGAACACTATAAAATTTACCAAGAGTTGAAAGCCAATTTAGAAAATAATTAATACTAAAAATATTTGTCTGACCATATGATCCCTGTGATAGTATCCACTCAAAATATTTAAAGTAGAAATTAGGGGCTTGAATCCCAAAAATATTGAGTGGCGGAACAATTAAAATTGGATTTACTAAAATTAATGCCAAATAGGTTGTTATAAAAGACTTGAAAATAAATAAAATTTTATTTTTTGATTTTGTTAGTAAATACAAAACACAAATAAAAAGAATTATTATAAAATTTATTTTTAAAAATGATGCTACCCCAAAAAAGAAAATTGATATAAACGGACGATCATTACGTAAATAATAAAAACCAAATGTTGTAAATAATAATGCAAAAGTTTCTGGTTTGGGAAATCGATTAAGAAATTCAACGCCGGGTAGTGAATATAAAAAAAGGACTGATATCCATAAGTTACTTTTTTTTACGAACATTTTCGATAAATTATAAAAACTCAAAGTTAATACAATGACATTTAAAATTCTTGAAGAACTTATTAAAGCTTGATCAGATATTAATAGAAATGGACCACTAAAAACTGTATAAATATTTGACCACAACCTCCCATATCGAAGATCTCCTCCGTACGCCACCTCTGTTAAAAAAATTAGTAAATTTTGTAAATTATTATTTTTGATATTTTGAAAGCGATTAAAGGCATCATCAAAAAGCCATACATTATAAATATCATCAATGAGCAATCTTTCATCAACAAATAACAATTCGTAATGATTAGTTTTTAACGTATAAAACAAATAAAAAATAACATTTATTAAAGCTAAAGCTGGAAAAATTCTTTTAACACTATCTACTGAATGATTGTTAGAATTTGTCATATAACATATTATGATACCAATAATCCACAGAGTAAATACTTTAGAGAAATTAGACTCTCTAGATAGCAATGTCGGAATAGAAATTGATATTAGAAGTGAAAATGGTAATCTAGTTTTGTCTCATGATCCTCAAAAAAAAAGTTTAAGTCTTAAAGATTTTATTGAAAATTATGACAAAAAACTTATTGTTGCAAACATAAAGGAATCTGGAATAGAAGATAGTGTGATTGAGTATCTTACAGAAAAAGGTATAAACGATTTTTTTCTCTTAGATGTAGAATTTCCATATATATTAAATAATTTTGAAAAATCTGGCAAATTTTTAAGTCTACGTTTTTCAAAATATGAAAGTGTTGAATCAGTAGTAAATTTTATTGACAAAGTTCAATGGTTATGGATTGACACATACGAAGATTTTTTTTTAGATGAACAAATTGCAGGTATATTAAGAAGATTCAAAACTGTTTTAGTTTCACCAAGTAGGTGGACATCAGAAAAAAATATTCAATACTATTTATCAAAATTGAAAGAATTTGAAATTAACCTTTCTGGTGTAATGGTTGAGTCAAATGAAGAAATAAATTAGGAAGTACAAGGTTTATTAATGTTTGAATTTATAACAATATACATGACACTGTTTTTGAAATATATTTTTTTATTTGTTCTTACGTGTTTTTTTGGAAGATCTTTTGTAATTTTAATAGCTAGATTTTTATTAAAAGACAAAAAAATACCTGATCAAATCTTACAAACAAAAAATGTAATTACTTATCCAATTATTGGTCTCGTGTTAGTTGGTAATTTATTAATTTTTATAAATTTTTTTATTGAGTTAAAAAGTATTTACATATACCTATTTTTATCACTTTTCTTATTACCAAACTTATATAAAATCAAAAAATTACAAAATTTTATAAATCTTGATAACTTTATTTATTTTATTTTTATTCCGGCTGTCTTATTGATCAGCTCATCTGATATCAACTTTCACTATGATGCAGCATATTATCATTTAAATCATCAAAATTGGCTTCGAGAGTCAAATTTAATTATCGGCTTTGTAAATGTTTTTTGGCCATTTGGAATGTCATCAGTATATGAATATTTATCCTCAGTTCTGTGGTTAAAAGATTCATTAATATATTTACATTTTCTTTCATTAATATTTTTACATTTTTTCTTTTCGTTTTTATATTTTCAACTTTTTAAATCAAGAAATAATAGTCTAAAATATTCATCGCTGTTCATACTAGTTTATGCTTTACTAGATAATTTTGGAATTAATGGTGGACGAAATGGATTTCTTTATATACAAGAAATTGGAAAACAGGATATTGCTGTTGCCGTTTTGTTTTGTTTTTTAAGTATTGTAATTCTAGATTCAATTATAAGAAGTGAGATTTCAAATATTGACATTACCATCATATCTTTAATTGTTTTTTTCATATTTGAATTAAAAGTAAGTGGTGTTTTTATTTTCTATTTATTCTTTATTTTAATTTTTTTACAATTGAAAAAAAAGAAATTTACTTTCTCTAAATTACTAAAGTTACAGCTTCCAACAATTTTTTTTGGTGTCGTGTGGACAATAAAATCTATTTTAACTACTGCTTGCATAATTTACCCTCTTACATTTACTTGTTTTGAAAATTTTAGTTGGTATGAAAAGGGATCAACAGAAAGGGTTGAGGCATATACTACAAGCACTAGCTTTGCATTCATGGAATATTTTCAAGATCCTGACAGAACATTTATTGATTGGTTTAATACTTTTTTTAATTCTGAAAATTCTGATTTTTCAAATTACTATAGATCTGTATATTTGAATTTTATCTTTTCATTGGTAATAATTTACCTTTTAAAAAAATTGTTTTTAGTAAGCAAAAAAAATAAGCTTAATTTTAATCTAATAATTCTTAGTTTTATTTTTTTAAGCTTGCTTTACCTAGTTTTTTATGGACCAATTCCAAGATATTCTGTTGGAATATTATGTTCAGTAATTGCCTTGCTAGGTTTTACTGTTCAAGATGAAAAAATAAAAATTCCAAACATACTATTTCTAGGTTTATTTATTATTTCTTTAGCGTTGCTTCCAAGGCTTAATTCATATTTTTATTTAATAGAAAATTATAACTTTGCTTTGTTTGATCCAAGAATTGAGCCACAGTATCAAGAAGTTCAAATAAATGAAAACTGGATAAAGCCTGATAATGGTGATAGGTGTTGGATTAATTTAAGGTGTACGATGGAACCAAGAACGATAAATATAGACTCTGATAATTTTTATAAAGTTGCATATAAAACGGGAAAGTAAAATTATTTTAATCTATCTAAATAGTAATTTTTATCTGACAAATAAAATATAGTTGAAGAACCTAATATGTACAAAAGCAAATAAAATCTCGAATAACCATATATTCTATAAGTTATAAAAATTGTAGATATTGATAATAAGTTAATTAAAAAATAAAAACTGTATCTTAAATAGTGTTGAAGATAAATTTCAATAAACGGCTTAAAAATATAATTTAAGAGAATTGTAAGTATTGAAACTGAGATAGCTATGAATATAAATATACTTACCCCATCAATAAAACTTAAGATCCTTATTTCTTCAAGGTCAAAAAATAATTGTTCTACATCGATATATTGACTTTTACTTAATATAAGATAACAAAATAAAGTTATGAACGAAAAATCAAAAACATTTTTAACCATATACTAATGTTATTGCACAATCAGGCTTATTTTTTGTTTAAACTTAAAAAGTAGGTTAATGTAGATGATTAAAACAAACTCAATTTCAAAAATTAATGAACTTAAAAATGAAAAAATTGGAATCATAACTCATTTTGGGCTAGGTGATCATATAATTTTAAATGGTTTAATTAATTTTTTAAGTACTAGGTTTAAAGAAATTCATTTAATAATTGAAGATAAGCTTGAAGAAAATCTTAGTTACCTTTATAAACAAAACCATAACGTAATTCTTCATAAAATTTCAAACCCAATGAAATTAGACAGATCAATTGATCATTCATATTTAAATGAAGTGAGTGAAAGCATAGGTATAGAAGAAAATATAAATTTTCTTGAGTTAGGTTTTGACAATATAGGTTCAGAACCTTTTAATTTAGCTTTCTATTCCCAAATTAATTTACCATATTCATATTCACTAAATAACTTTTCAATCCCAGAAAATATGCAGGAACCTAAACAGCTTCTTGAACATTTAAAAAGTTATTTCAAAATTAAAAACGAATTTATTTTAGTTCATAATGAATCGTCATTGGGAACTTTTGATTTATACAACATAGAAAACAAAAAAGACATAATTTATGTAACAAAAGAGTCCGATTTATTTAATAATATTTTTTTTTATTCAGAGGTTATTAAGGAAGCAAAAGAAATTCATTGTCTTGATAGTAGTTTTTTACATTTAGTAGAAAGGCTCAAAACCAATGCAGATCTATATTTTCATGATTTATTTATTGCAAGTGTGAAATTAACCAAGAATTGGAACTATATTTACTATTATGATAAAAATTGATGTTTCAGCTGGAGAGCTTTTTGATAAAATTTCAATACTTAATATTAAAAAAAGAAAAATTGAAAACAAAGATAAATTAATTAACGTTACGAAAGAATTAGAACTTCTAAATGAAATAGGTGAAACTTATAAAAAAATCGATAATGAAGTTTTTCAAAAATTTATGCAACAACTTACCCAAATAAATGAAAGATTATGGGACATAGAGGATGAAATTAGGAATTATGAAAAAAATAAAATATTTGATGATAAATTTATTGAATTAGCAAGGTCTGTTTATATAAATAATGATGAGAGATTTAATATAAAGTCAAACATTAATTCATATTATGGTTCTGACATTCAGGAAGAAAAAGAATATGTTGAGTACTAATTGGTAATTTACTAATAATTTAGATGATAAAATTAATTTTTGAAAAACTCGGATTTAAGATATTAAAGTTTGATACTTATAAAAATTTAGAATCGCTCAAATCTTCAGTTTCAAATTTATTATTAATTAATTCAAGATTGTCTGATAAATTAAAAGAAACACAAGGATTTTCATCGAAAAATAATATTTATCAAAATATAGAACTTGTTCTTCTGGCAATTGCAGACTTTAAAGAAATAAAAATCTACCATATAAAATCAACATCGAACAATCTAAATTTTGATATCGATTATTTAACTTCAACTGGTAACCCACCAGTTTCATCAATTAGCTCTTTTTCTGAGATTAATGATTTAGAGATAAATAAAGATTATCAAAACTGCCTAGTAGTTGATGAAATAGTATTAGAAGAAATTACAGATAAATTATTTAATAAATTTGAGTTCATTTTTATAAATGAACTCACTGAAAAAAATTTGAGTGAAGTAAAGAAACTATTGAACTTGTATACATTAATTAATGATTATGATATTGGTTTTGGGAAGCTTTTTGCAAAAAAAATTAATTAGTTCTTTTTTTAAAAATATCGTTTCCAATGCATAGAAATAAACTTAATAAAATTAGAAGAAAGAAGAAAGATATTGATTCTGAATTGTCAACCAGTCTTATAATATCTTCATTTGGTGTTCGAAAATTATTTATGAATTCAAGTGGAGGAGTGATATATCCAAGGGCTTTAATAATTAGTATTCCTAAAAAAGAAGTAAAAATAACATTTAAATAAGAATCTACTTTTATAAAACTTTTTAATAAGCCAGATAAATAATCCGGATTAGCGAATTTTGTTTCTTGGCCAAAAGAATTTATAACATATTCACTATATAAAATACTTTCTTGAGAGGCTTCAAAAAAGACTTGAGAAATAATTGAGAAAATTGAAAATACAATTAAATATCGTTTAATAAATAAATTTTTATTTAAAAATTTTATTAAAAAAAGTATGTAAATAGGAGTTAAGGAATATAAGTGTCTGTATCCATATGAATAAGCGGTATTTTGAAAAACAACTACTCCCATAAAAGGAACAAAGCTAACAATGAAAATGGTCATGGAAAGCATGTACTTTCTTTTATACAAAAAAATAAAAAAAGATATAAATCCAATAAAGATTATTGGTGAAAAGTATATAACTCCAAATTCATATCCAAATAAAATTACTAAAAGTGATTCCCAGATAAGTTTAAGATTATCAAAAAATAGTTCTGGCTGAAAAAACCTTTCATAATTGTATGCCAATCGATTTTCAACTTGTAAAAAAAGATCTGATGGATTGAAAGTTAGAACTCCATAAAGTTGATATGAAATAAAGTAATAAATGCTCAATCCAGTCACAATCCCAGAAAAAAAATAGACTGAAAAAAATTTTTTTGTTAATTTCTTATCAAATACTATTGCGTAAATGAATGGAGAAATGAAAACATGATAATTACTCCAACGAATTGAAAAAACTAAAAATAAAAATATTGGAATTAGATAAAGCATGAAATTTTTATTTGATTTACTTTTTGTATTTTCAAATTGAAATATAAGATAAAAGATTAATACTTGGCCAAAAAATTCATACACATGACTCATGCTGAATCTTTCAAAAGCAAAATATGAAACACCAGAGCCTAAAGCCAATATAATTAAATAGATAATATCAATTTCAATTTTTTTACTAGAAAAAATTTTCAACATCATTTTTAATGACAAATAGAGATAAAGTATTGGGATTAAAGAATATATAAAATAATTCAAAGATACTACAGAATCTAAATTTATTTGATTACTTAAATAATTTGAAATAAATACAAATGGTGCAGCAAATATTCCTGACCCTATTGGATGAACAGGAACAGGAGAATCATTTAATTTATTGAGATTTCTATAATCTGCCCCTTTCATTTGATTAGAATAATCCAAATCAAAATCTTCAACTATTGTTTGAACATGGTAATAATATTCTGCATCATCAACAATTAAACCTGGAGGATATTCATAAAATCTAAAATCAATTTTTGTAAATATGAGAAGTATAAAAATAGTAATAACTACTTTTGTATATTTATTTTTAGTTATTTTTGTAAGGTTTCTAATAAATTTATTCTAATCAAATATTTCAAAACTCTATTGTGATATAGTTACGATTATTATCAATGTGAAAAACAATAATTTAAATCTTGAAAATATTATAAATGTAAAAATTAAATTAAGGCACTTACTCACACCATTTTTTATTCTTAAAAGTTATTTTTTATTTGATTTTTTAAGAACAAAGGCAGCAAGGATACCAAACTTTATTGATGAATATATTTCCCTTGCATCAAATTATTCATTTTTTACGACTCTTGACTTTAATGCGGGTGAATTTATAGGTGGAAGTTATAGTATTTTTTTAACATCAGGACCAATATCTGCAGTTGGCGGAGTAATTGGCTGGGCAATTACTAATAGCTTTATTTTTGCAAGAATTACAAATTTTTATTGGCTTTATATACTTCAACTATTTTTCGGAATTCTTATCGCAAAAAAATTGCAAAAAAATTATAAGTTTATATTTTTTTATTCAGCTTTCTCAATTGTTTTAACTCCATGGTGGCAAGGTTCTTTATATATGATTGGAGAGATTGCATCGGTAATAATTTTTACAAATGCTATTTTTCTATTTTCTCATTACCGTAATTTATCAATGTTTTTATTTTCTTTATCTATATTTTTTGGAAAACTCATAACTCTATTACCATTTATTGTTTTCTATATTGTTATATTGATAATGGATAGAAGATTATCTAATTTACTTAATGATATAATATTTTTTCTTATACCCATGACTATTTGGTTACTATTAGTTAACTTTAACTATAGTTATGGAAATGCCTACGATTATATATTAGATCTAATTGACTTTACTCTAGGACATCAAAGTTCAGGCTTAGCGAACACTGGGCCCTCTTCAATTTTTTCGGGTGAAGTTACATCCTGGAATAAATATGATTATTTTAGGTTATTAATTGCTCCCATAATTTTTTTAATTATTTTAATTAATAATAAAGAGTCAATAAATTTATTATTCGGAACAGTAACCATACCGATAGCTTTATCAACAATCACAATATTTTTCTGGTTTTGGTTTTTAAACCCAACAAAATGGATGAGATACTCACAGCATTATTCCTTACTTATTCTGATTTGCTTATTTTATTTAATTGATTTTGAAATTTTAAAATCAAATTTGTATCTTATAATATCCTCATTTTTAGTATTAGGTTTTATAGATAGTTTTAAACTTTTAATTCCACTCGGTGTTTTTCTCATATCATATGTAGTCTTGTTCCAAAAAAATTATGAGATTAACGATTTAGTCAAATTTACTCTAGGATTTATTTTATTTTTAAGTATCACAATTCCATTTTTTCAAAAAGATACATTTGGAAATTTAAATGAAATAATTTTTGAATGTGAAAATAATCTCTTAAGTGAGGAGTGTTTAATTTCTTATGAAGCAAATAAATAGTTATTTGTAAAAGTAAATCTTTACTAATTTAACGATTGACTCAAAAATAATACTCAAACTCATTTTTGATTTTCCAAGCTGTCTGTCAACAAACGTTATTGGATATTCGACAATTTTATAATTATTTTTATCGATTCTATGAATTATTTCGACAAGAAAAGAATATCCATTAGATTCTATATTTTGAAAATCAATACTATTAATTATATTTTTTGAGTATATTCTAAACCCAGTAGTCAAGTCGTTAATATTTGAATTTGTAATATTTTTCGCAAGGAGATTTGCATACTTTGACAGTAATTTTCTATAAAGTCCCCAACCAATAATATTTCCTCCATTTACATATCTGCTGCCAATCACCATATCGTTGTTTCTTGATAGTTCACACATAGGTAATAGATCTTCAATTCTATGAGAAAAATCAGAATCCATCTGTATGATATATTCGTAATTTTTTTCAATACCATATTTAAAACCTTCAACAACAGATTTTCCATAGCCTTTGTTTTTTGTTCTTAAAATTGCAAATAAATTCAAACCGTAACTTTTGTGTTTTTCAACTATATCAAATGTTTTGTCCGGAGAATTATCATCAACTACTAATATATGAAAATCATATTGAATAAGTTTATCAACCAGGCTCACAATATTGAGAGACTCATTATACGTAGGAATTATTATCAAATAGTTATTAAACATTTACTAACTTTAAATATAAAATGAAACAAATTTTAAGTACTATTATTCAAATTTTCAAAAACTCGTATGATTACTGAAAGATTTCAAGTTCTGACACATCTTTATTAAATATTCAGTTTATTTAATGAAGATATATTGTGAGAAATAAATTGGTGGATCATATCCATAACGAATCATAATATATGGCAGAATTAATAAATTATAAGTGAATTCAAAAAAACGTAAATAGAATTTCATCTAACGACCTAATATCAAAAATTTTAATATTCTGAAAAAGATGGGTAGGTAAATTAATAAAAATACTAGATAGAGCCATAATTCCGTAGAATATATTATCATTTTTGACAAAAGATATACTATCTTTTTGATATGAATTGTTGATGAAAAAAATAAAGAAAATTAGGGAGACCCACCTACCCCAATCTTGTGCAAAGAAGAAAAAGAATGTGTAAGGTAGTAGGCGAGTGAAAAATCCAATGAACATTTTTTTGTTTTTTTCAACAACTAAATACAAACTGAATATTAGCAAAATAAACAATAAAACCCAGTTCCAAAAGTAGTTATAAAAATTCAATCCATTTGAAATTTCACCAAAAGCTTTCGTGATTGGCTCGTATTCAGGGTTTAACCAATTTGGCGCTCCCCAACAGTTATTTTCTTTAAGTTGAATATTTCTATTTACATAATTTATAGAGTCACATAGTTTTTCAAAATTTGTTACATTACTAAAAAGACTTAATAAAAGTAAATTTAGAGGTGCTAAAAAAAATGAAAAAAAGTATATGAACTTTTTTCGGTTAAAGTTATTTTTATTTTTGATAACTTCGTAAATAGTAAAAAAAAGAAATATATAAATTCCGTAGTTGAGAATTAGCAAAGTAGAAAGCAAAATAAAATAATTGAAATTTAATCTCTCTTTTTTTCCTAAGTAAATTAAAAAATTAAGATAAAAAAGATCTCTCCTGCCAAAGAAAAATTCTATGTTTTGAATAATATAAAATAATCCAAAAGGATTAAATAAAATAAAAGATCTGTAAAAAATATTCTTTGTATGCATTAATTGCAATACATTCAAAACAATATGTATTAAAGATATTGAGCCAATTAATAGGATTAAGTATTTATGATTTAAACCAATTTTGCTTAAATTTAATAAAATTTCACCAGAAAATCCTCTTCTTACAAACCCTCCTTCATAATTAATCAGCCATTCATTAAATACCCAAGAATTTACAAATTTCTCCAAATAATTTGGCACAAAAATATAATTAAAAATTATCCAAATTGAGAAAAAAGAGAAAATTAAATAATCAATTTTAAGATATTTTTTTAAATTCATTGACTATTAAATTATATATACATGAATCAATTGGGCTCATGGTAAACAAAAACTTTTTGTTTGTGGGCGCTACAGGATTTGAACCTGTGACTTCTTCCTTGTAAGGTAAGAACTTTTAAATTCGGCAACCTATGAAAACCTACGGCTATTTTTAGTCCAGTGATTAAAGGCTTATACGATTACCTTTGAAAACATACGGAAACCAATGGAAATAATTTTGTTCTAAATGTAGGGGAAATGTAGGGGAAATGTAAATTTCTAAAACTATCTAGACGGTAGTATTTTTTGACCTAAAGAAACTCTTTTAACAAATTTGTTCATAAAGGCATATAAATTTTCTACATCATAATTGGAAGTATACTTATCTTCATATTCGACAAAACCCCACCATTGATTATCTTGAAAGAATAAAGGGCCGTAAAGAACAAAACCATCGTTTTCTTCACTAGAGCAGTTGTAATGAACTTCTATTTGATATCTGTAGAAATCTTTATTTATTAATAGGGGATGGTTTTCGTTAGCGAATGCCATTATTGAGGTACCAGTTGTTTTATGTTTACAAACAAAAGTAACCTCTTCTATTATTGTTTCAAAACTCCAATCGTACTCAAATTCGTATTCCTCTAAAAGAAGGGATGTATTAATTTCATCACTCGTAAGTTCTGGATAGGAAATTAAACTATCCTCCCAACCTTTTCTGTATTTTATTACAGCTTGTTTTTCACGGTTCGTTTCAGTGATTTGTGGCTTATCGATGATAAACTTTGAAGCATAATTTTGTGCGCTACTAGCACAAGGGTCATTACAATCTTGGATGTCCACATCAAGTTCAATATTGTGAAATATCCACCAACTATCTTGATAATAAAATGGGACACCAAAAAGATACAAGTTTCCTGACTCATCGCATTTGTAAGTATGAGAACTTTGATAATCTTTTTCTATCGGATGAATTTCATCCAGTAAGGCCCAACCCATACTGTTATAAATACGAGTGCAAATTAAACCATTTACCTCTATTTTAAAAAGATATTGATTTAAATTATTCTTATCTCCTTGCCAAATCCATAATTTACTTAATTCTTCAGTCATACCAATCTCATTACTACTGAGTATCAACTCTGTCTTTAAATTATTTTCCCAAGCCTCTAAGAAATTATCCCAAGCGAGTTCAGCGTCATAAGTTGTTGTAGATGTGGATGTAGTAGAGTTTATTTCTGCATCTGTAATTGTTGGACTTGATTCCTGAATTACATCGTTTCCTCCACAAACTAAAAAAACTAATGGTATTAAGACAAATTTTCTCATAATTTAAAGTATCACACTAAAACTCTAGAAATTCTAAATCTTCAACAATAACATTAAATATAACTTGGTCTCTTTTATTTTTTGAGTAATCGTATTCTTCATCATAATCAACATAAGGAAAGTCATAGTATTGATATTCTTTACCATAAGGTCTCCAATGACGGTAATCTCTAAGTATTGCACCCCGTGGTCTCGGGGCATCTTTATCTTTTTTAGTTGTAATTGGTTCAATAGCTTTTCCACTGTTTTGTATTAAGTATTCGAGGGTTATTCTTCCATCTTTTATATTTTGACTGATAAATTTTATTTCTTTCGAAACTTTATATAAAACAGAGTCAATTGGTGCTTTATTTAATAAATCTGAAAGCTTAAGTTTTACAGTATTTTCTCTTGTATCAATATAAATTATTGCAAGCTCTTGATTCTTTTTTAAACTATTTATATTTGTCTCTCTGACAAAAATTTTTACTGTGTAGTCAGTTTTAATTTTTAGATTTTTTTGGTTAATGAGAAGTGCAAGTTTGAAAATATATTTCTTCATACTTTTATTTTATAAATAATATTCACCAAATGTAGGGGGAATGTAGGGGAAACGTCTGTTTTTAAATATAATTTTTGAAAAACCCTTGTGGGCGCTACAGGATTTGAACCTGTGACTTCTTCCTTGTAAGGAATGATTATTTGAATACTAGAAAATACTAGAGAGTATCAATTTAAAACATCAGTAAATGTAACGGCTGTACTAGGTAGTACTAGAAGACATCAGTCTGTATCTTACGTTTTTTTACAAAATGTGTGTGTAGTGTGTGTGTTTTTTTACTGAGTTTTTATATATGAAATACAATCTTCATATATATTTTGAGGTATTGATGTCAAGGCACCGCCTTGATTGCTCGAATTTACCAAGTAATTATCTAATTGTCCTCTTCTTCTAACTATTGAGATATTGTCTTGAAATTCATTAATTTTGAAATCTATAAAATGAACCCATTTTCTGTCAGCAACAGAAATTATTTGATTATTTTGCTTTCTTATTTTTTCAAAAAACTCTGCTTGTTCACCTTCTAAACAAATATAGTAAGGCTCAATAATATTAACCTCAGCCCAACCCAGAATCTCAATTTTTTTGTTTTGTTGACCTGAAGTCATACCCATTCCAGTATTCGGACTCTTAAAAAAGAGAAAAATCATTTTGTCATTTTTTTGTAAATTAAATATTTGGTTTGTGACATATTTCGAATTTTTAAAAGCCCAAAAATTTTGATTAGTAGCATTCATCATTCTTTTAAAGTTAATCATTGGGCTTTCACCCCTTAATGCGACTAACCATTTATTTCCAGTTGTGTCCCCTATGTTTTTACTATTCAAAGAATCTCTAGTTAATGTATAAATTCTTTTAGCCATCCATTCTTGAAAGTCTTTTGAATTTATAACAACAGTTGGAACACCAACCTCAGAATCATTTTCAAACACAACCAAAAAGCCATTATTATTTTTTATATAATCAATTTGGTTCTTTTTATTGAATTCACTTGACTTCCACTTGACCTCTACGGGCACTTCTTTTTGGTAGTTTTTAAAGTACAAAGTGAAATCGGGTCTATAACCAATCTTTCTTGCATCTTCTGGAACCACTAATGCTAGATTGTTAAATTTTATCCTTGGGTTTTCTAATTTTGGTATTAAAGAAGACTTATCAATCGTATTATCAAAGAAATATAGAGACTCTAAGTAATATCTATGAATTAATTTTTCATTAAACGGATTCCTATTGATTGTTTTTTTGAAATCTTTTGATACTTGCACAAAACAATTATCTCAAAAATGTGTGTGAAATGTGTGTGTGATTAGGTTTTTCTAATAATATTTTTGGAAAAACCCTTGTGGGCGCTACAGGATTTGAACCTGTGACTTCTTCCTTGTAAGGGAAGCGCTCTGCCAGACTGAGCTAAGCGCCCGAGTTAATAATTATAATATGAGGTATATAATTAGTTAGTGATAAATTTATCAGTAATTGTTCCTTTTTTTAATGAAGAACAGTTTCTTGAAGAATCAGTTAATCGTTTACTTTCCAATGATGTTTATTCATCTATATTTTTAATTGATAATAATTCGACAGATAATTCTTATGAAATTGCTAAGAATTTAGCAACTCAACATAACAAGATTGAACTATATAAAACAAATCAAGATAAAGGAAAAGGGTCTGCTCTGAGTTTTAGTAGAGGTTTAATAAAAACTTCACATGTAGTGATTCATGATGCTGACCTGGAGTATTTTCCTAAGGATATTGTTGAAATGTTTGATTTAGCAAAAAAAAATCAAGACTCTTTAATACTTGGGTCTCGATTTATAGGAAACAAGAGAAGAAAAAATATTTACTTAAGAACATTTTTTGCTAATAAAGTAGTGTCATTATTTTTTTCAATGGTTAATTTCTATAGAATATCAGACGTTGCAACTTGTTATAAGCTCATGCCGTCTAATTTTTTTATAAATACCGAACTTAAGGAAAATGGATTTTCAATCGAAGTTGAATTACTTTCAAAATTTTTAAAATACAACAAATCTGTTTTGGAACTTCCTATAGCTTATGAAGGTCGATCTTATGCTGAGGGAAAGAAAATAAAGACTGTTGATGGGGCTCAGTATTTAATTAGTACAATAAAATATAGATTTCTTAATTAACTACAACCTAAAGAATTTCCACAATTTAAGCATTTGTAACATGAACCGTTTCTTATAGTTATGTGACCACATTCATTACAGGCTGGTGCGTCTCCCATCATATCTCCAAGTACTTCTTGAACTGTGGTGACCGAATTTGCTGTAACATCAGCTACTTCTAAAACCTCTGATTCTTGTATTTTTGTAACAAACTGAACCTCTTGATTACTAATCATTGATTGATCAATTTTTGTATTGTTTGTTGGTTCTACTTCTTGGATCTCAGTAGATGAATCAGCTCTATCTTGAACAGGAGTAGCTGGAGCTTCTTGAACAGGAGTAGCTGGAGCTTCTTGAACAGGTTCATCTATTTCTTTGGGTGGATTTTGTACTATGTCTGTTCGATTCAAATATTCTAGACCAAGTGCTCTAAAGACATAGTCAACAATTGAATTGCTCATTTTTATATTTTCGTGTCCTTCGACCATCCCGCGTGGTTCAAATGTCTGAAAAGTAAAAGTATCAACAAACTCCTCTAAAGGAACACCATATTGAAGTCCTTTAGATACAGCGATAGCAAAACATCCAAGAACTCCTTTTAGTGTTGCACCCTCTTTTGCAATATCTATGAAAACTTCACCAAGAGTTCCGTCTGGATATTCTCCAGTTCTAAGATATACTTTGTGCCCTGCAATTTTTGCTTCTTGTGTCCATCCCTCTCTTCTTTCGGGTAATAAAAACCTTGGCCTAGTTGTTCCAGCATAAGCTTTTGATGGGCTTGTTCCTGAAGGATAGTTTCCATTCATTAACATTGATTCACTTTCAATTATTTCAGAGACCTGCGGATCTGACTCTTCCGATTCTCCATCATCTGAAGATGCAGATAATGGTTGAGAAGCTTTAGAGCCATCTCTATATATTGCAATTGCCTTAATTCCCAATCCAGCAGATTCAAAATAGCAGTTCTCAATATCTTCTATTGTTGCTTCGTTAGGCATATTAACTGTTTTAGAAATAGCCCCCGAAATAAATGGTTGTGCAGCTGCCATCATCCTCACATGGCCCATATAGTGAATGAATCTCTCGCCATCTTTACCACACTTATTTGCACAATCAAATACATCAAGATCGCTATCTTTCAAATGAGGAGCACCCTCAATAGTTTGAGTTCCACATATATGTTTGTTGGCTTCCGCAATTTCAGTTTTTGTAAATCCTAATGTTTCTAAAAGATTGAAATCAAAAGATGTATAATCTTCTTCGGAAATTCCTAATCTTTGCATGGCTTCCTCACCTATAACAAAAACATTAAAAGCATGTTGAATTTCAAAAGCTCCTGGCAATGAGCCTTCTATATTTTCAATATCTTGATCATTTAGGCCTTTATCTTTTAGTGTTTCACTGTTAACAAATGGAGAACCATTTAATGACATCGAGCCAATTACATATTCGATAATATCTTCCGTCTCTTCATTACTATATCCAAGAGCACTAAGTGCTGGACCTATTGATTGGTTTGCAATTTTCATATAACCACCACCAGCTAATTTTTTAAATTTCATTAAGGCAAAGTCTGGTTCTACTCCTGTTGTATCACAGTCCATTAGCAATCCGATAGTTCCCGTTGGAGCAAGTACTGTAGCTTGAGCATTTCTGTAACCAAACTTCTCGCCAAGTTCAAGGGCTCCATCCCAAGAAGCCTTTGCACCATTTAATAAATCTTCAGGACAAAGTTCTTGATCAATTGGTAATAGGTCGTGGCTTATGCCAACATAGTCATTTGAATCATATGCAGCTTTTCTGTGATTTCCCATTACTCGAAGCATGTTGTCTTTATTTTCCGAATATTTTGGAAATGGGCCAACAACACTTGCCATCTCAGCGGATGTTTTATATGCTTCACCAGTTAACATTGCTGTAAGTGCTCCTGCTATTGCTCTTCCAAGGTCAGAGTCGTAAGCAATACCTTTTCTCATTAAAAGGGAACCAAGATTGGCATACCCAAGGCCAAGTGTTCTGTAATCATATGAACCTTGAGCTATTTCTTTTGAGGGAAATTGAGCCATTTCAACCGATATTTCTAATACAACTGTCCAAATTCTTAGGGCATGTTTGTACGAATCAATATCAAAAACTTGTTTTTCGTCATCATAAAACTTTACTAAGTTCAAACTAGCCAAGTTACACGCTGTATTGTCTAAGAATAAGTATTCTGAACATGGATTTGATGCTCTAATTTGGCCCCCGGCTGGAGAAGTGTGCCATTCGTTAATAGTTGTATTGAATTGAACACCTGGATCTGCACATCGCCATGCAGCGTCTGCAATTTTGTTCCAAAGATCTCGGGCCTTTACAGTTCTCATAGTTGATCCATCTGTTCTTGCAGTAAGCTCCCAGTCTCCATCTGTTTCAAGTGCTTTAATAAAGTCATTAGGAACTCTTACAGAGTTGTTAGAGTTTTGACCAGAAACAGTCTCGTAAGCTTCTCCGTTGTAATCTGACGGATAACCAGCTGCTATTAATG
The DNA here is from genome assembly GCA_902604835.1 of uncultured Candidatus Actinomarina sp. Lineage (GTDB taxonomy): Bacteria > Actinomycetota > Acidimicrobiia > Actinomarinales > Actinomarinaceae > Actinomarina. The sequence goes on along the minus strand of CACKZW010000010.1, from coordinate 9,168 downwards.
CTCTTGCCTTGTCTTCTTCAATTGCTTTCCACTCTATAAAATCCTCTATATCTGGGTGATCAAGATCAAGGATTACCATCTTTGCTGCACGTCTGGTAGTTCCTCCAGATTTAATTGCTCCTGCGGCTCTATCACCGATCTTTAAAAAAGACATAACTCCTGATGACATTCCACCACCTGAAAGCTTTTCTCCCTCTCCTCTTAAATTGGAAAAGTTTGTACCTGTACCAGATCCGAATTTAAAAAGTCTTGCTTCTTTAACCCACAAATCCATTATTCCACCTTCATTGACAAGGTCATCATCAATAGATTGAATAAAACAAGCATGCGGTTGTGGCCTTGAGTATGAATCTTCTCCTGGAGTTAATTCACCTGTTGCAGGGTCAACAAACCAGAAACCCTGTGCTTTACCTGTAAGGTCATATTTGTAATTTAAACCTGTGTTAAACCATTGAGGACTGTTAGGTGCCGCCATTTGTGTTGCAAGCATGTACTTTAGTTCGTCTTCAAATGCTTGAGCGTCCTCTTCAGAGGCAAAGTATCCTGTTTTTTCTCCCCAATGTCTCCATGTTTCGGCAAGTCTATTAAATACTTGTTTTGATGATGTTTCAGGACCTAAGACCTTTTGTCCATTTTCATCAAGTAATTCGTTTCCATCTTCATCTATTTGAGGGACTCCAGCTTTTCTGAAGTATTTTGAAACCATAATATCTGTTGCTACTTGTGACCAAGTAGATGGGATTTCTATATCGTTCATTTCAAAAACTACTGATCCATCCGGGTTGGCTATCTTGGAGCTTCTTTTCTCCCAAACAATATCTTTATAAGGATCACCAGGTGAGGTATATTTCCTATTTATATTAAGCCCTGTATTTTTTGCCACAATTTCTCCTTTTTATAACTAAATGTAGTATATGCCACTGTTCTTGACACTAAATGTAGTGTTTTTTAATTATATACAAATCACTTTAATTTTCAAGCATATCTAGGTAAAATTTTCGCGAGGATAATGTTGCAAACCCAACTTCGATACGTACAAACAGTTTTAACTTTTGGTGTTTTCTATACCATTTTTTTGAACAACAGTAGCCTGACTATCGCCTGTTTTGTAGGTTTAGCATTAGCTTGGCAGCTTGAATTATTACTTTGCGAATTAAGAACAGATAATAACGAATTTATTTTTATTCTTTTATTACTGTCTATATCGTTTATACCAGTACTGACATCCTTCCTAGAAATTGAAGATATAAAAGGAATGATATTTTTAGTATCGATTTTGGTTGGAATTTTATATCTAGTTTTTAATGAAATTAGCATATCAACATTTGGTAGTTCGTATCTAGTGACAGTAATTAGTTTTTACATTATTTCTTTTTGTGTTTCAAAAGAATTTATTGAAAATTTAGATTATCTAACATTTTTATTCTTGATGCTTTTCTTTATAAAAACTCTTGCAACATTTTTAAACATCCAATTTAGCAACTATCAATATTTCTTTAATTTTTTTGCTTCATTTTTTGTGATTACAACTATAAGCTTATTTTTAGGTTTTAGTTTTGAATATATTCTTATCACAGCAGGTCTAGTCTCAATATCTACAACAATTTTAAATTTCCTATTTCAAAGAAATAGAAGAGAGTACAAATATTTTTCAGAGCTCACAACGCAAATTTATCTTTATGATTATTTAATCGCATTTTTATTCTCTTTGTATTTCGTAGATGTATTAAATCTCATAAATGGGTTATTCTAGACTCTGTGGTTAAAGATCTTGTAGCTAGTTCCCCGTTCATAAGTCTAGAATTTATAGAAGCTGGAGAAATATTTAATGAATCTAATGTTGAAAAACTATTTGATTATTACAAAATTGATTCAGGAGCTGTTTCTTTTAATCTCAACAGAGATTTTGTTGATTATCGAATAACTCCATTCTTCTCTACAGAACAGATAAGTGAATTAAATATAAATAGCTTTGATCTTGATTCGTTGAGCTATTTTCAAGTTAGTGAATTCCTAAATCACCACTCATTTTCTTCTATCAAAATAGAGAAAAGTGATATTGCGGTCTATCTTGAATTGCCTGACAACTATGATTCTTACTTAAAAAGTCTAAGTAAAAAAAATAGGCATGAACTAAAAAGAAAAAAAAGGATATTTGAGGATAAGTTCGATGATTTTTCTTACGAGCAATCAAAAGATGAGACTATTTTTAATGAATTCATCACATTGCATAGAAAATCAACTGGTGAAAAAGGTAAGTATATGACAGAGAAGATTGAAAAGTTTTATAAAGCCCTTTTTGAAGAAAATAATTGGAAAATTCATTATCTTAAACACAAAAATTCAATGATTGCTGGTGCTTTTGTCTATGAATCTGAAAAGGTCGAATACCTATATAACTCATGCAGAGACCATAATTTAGATGAATTCAATATTGGTACTTACTTAAATGATCAACTTTTACAAAATAGCATCAAAAAAAGTAAACAATACTTTGATTTTCTTAAAGGCGAAGAAAAATATAAATTTAACTTTGGTGGAGAAGTACATCAGCTGTATGATTTAAAAATTAAAATATGAATATTCTCCAATTATCATTTCACGCTTCTCCTTTCAGTGAAATAGGAAAAAATGATGGTGGAGGTATGAGTGTTTATGTTCAACAAATTTCAAAACACTTATCAGAAAAGCACAATGTAACTGTAGCAACAGGTGAAAAAGCAGAGAGTTTCAAAAATAAAAATCTTGAATTTATTTCGTTGGAGATATTTGAACCTGAACTAAATGTTGAGGATAAAGAAATACACTTGCAGGAATTTAAAAACAAACTTGAGGAATTCTTAGACTTAAAAAGCTTTGATGTAATTCACGCACATTATTGGTTGTCAGGTCTTGTTGCAAAAGAGATTTCAAATGAACTTAACATACCTTTTGTTTTTACATCTCACAGTTTGGGGGTTTTTTTAGATGGTTACAACAAGGAAAGAGTTGATTGCGAAAAAATAGTAATGACATCATCTAATGTAGTTACTGCTTCTTCAGTTTTTGAAACTATGTTGATTACTGACACATACAAAGTTGATGAAAATAAAGTTAAAAAAGTTACTCCAGGAGTTGATAGAAAAATATTTTCTCCTGATTTGTCAGTTAAAAAAGAAAACATTTTTTTATCAATTGGCAGAATACAAGAACAAAAAGGACAACTTCAAACCTTGGAATTTTTAAATAATTTTAAAAAAATTGAAAATGATTTTAAATGTATTTTCATTGGGGGACCTAGTGGCAAATATGGAAACGAATATTTACAGGAGCTTAAGCAAACTGTTAAAGATTTTAATTTAGAGGAGAATATTGAGTTTTTGGATAATCTTCCTCAAATAAAAATTATAGAATTACTAAATAAAGCAAAATTATTGATTCATACTTCGGAATTTGAAACCTTTGGACTTGTTGCGATCGAAGCAAACACAATGGGGGTACCCGTACTTACAACTAATAATGGATCATTAATGGAACTTATTGAAAACAACCGAAACGGTTATCTTTCTGAAGATTTAGTTGATAGAAATGTTAATAGCTTTGTTAAAAATTTACTAAATGATAATAAGAAGTTCAAAGAAATATCTTTAGATTGTTTAAGGATATCAAAAGATTATGACTGGAAAGTTACAACATCGAATTTAAATAGATTATATGAAGGCTTAATTTAAAGATTCAATAAATTTCCCTATTTCAAAGAGATATCTTTCTGGATCTGCATTCCAAGATGTAACATGACCAACATTTGCCATTCTGATATAAGTAAAATTTGTTCTTCTATTAGCTGCAATATAATCTGTCATTTCTACAGGAACCCATTCGTCATCATCTCCATGAAAAAATAGAACTGGTACTTCAGATTCTACTAATGCATCTCTAAAATCCATGGTGTCAAAATCTATCCCGTATCTAATTTCAGTAAAAAGTTTTATGTATGGGAAAAATAATTCAGGTATAAATGGATATCTAGCCTTACCGTTGACTTCAACGCTTTCCCAAAAGCTAATAAGTCCTGCTTCAAGAATAATTCCATCTACTCTATTTGATTCAGGATTTTTTTCAAGCCAACTAGTTATTGGTCCTCCACCACCACTTGTTCCCCATAAAATAATTTTTTCTGGATTAATATTTTTTTCAACATATTTTATAGCATTATCAAGATCGATCCATTCTGTGACACCATATTGATAAAGGCCTGAAGGATCTTTTGGTGAGTTTGCATCATTTCTATAAGAAATAATTAATGATCTAAAACCAAGATTTTCGAAATCCGGAGCTCTAAGCATAGCTGTAAAATCACGTTCAAATGCGCCTCTAAATCCATGGACAAAGATGACAACACCAGTATCACCATTAGTTGTTAAATATGCAGGAAACATACCGAGATCCGACTCATATTCAATATATTCAAAATCTGTGTTGGAGACTGATTTTGGAGTATATTTTCCATTTTGATCGATTCCTTCATAATCACTTGTTCCAAGAATGCTATATTTTCCATTATCTATTTTAAGAAGGGGAGAAGAAGCAACTCTTTCACCAACCTCTAGTTCCCCACTAAATTGAAGAACTTCTCTGGTGATGATATCTCCTTCGAGTGAAATAATGGTACTTACAACTGCACTTCCATTTTCTCCAAGTACACCATAAATACCATCTTCTAATAAAACTCCCCATTTTTCTTCTTCTACGTTTAATGAAATTGTATTATTGGAAATACTTTCAATAATCACTCTATCCTCTGCAACACCAACATCTTCTTGATCATCAAATTCAGGATTTAACCCAGCTTCATATGTAACTCCTGAAAAAAACCACCCTGCACCAAATAGACCAATAATTAAAAGTACGCCTAATCCAAGAAGTATTTTTTTCATCTGTTCAAATTTTCTTTAAAAAAATCTACAGCTTTGTTTTGAAACTCATCTGGATATGCGTACATGACCTCAGTATGAGATAGTTCTTCATATCTATGTATGTCCATCGAGACAGAATACTTATTACCAGCACTAATTAAGTCGTCTGTGTGGTGGGATAAAACTCTGTCACTTTTAACACCATTAAATATAATCATAGGATTTCTACCTGCTGAAACCCCGTCTTCAGGACTTATTTCAGTGATATCAACTCCTTCAAAAAGTAATGCATAATGGTTTACTGGCTCAAATAAAAAACCAGGAAATTCCTGATAAACCAATTCTTCTCTTACCAAGGTTGCAAAGTCAAATGGAGTATCAACAATCGAAAGGGCATTTATATCATCTGAAATATATTGAGTCATTAACGCTACCATTGCACCAAATGATGAGCCGTGCAATCCAATATTTTCTGAAGGAATATCTTTCTCATTCGTTAACCAATCAATTGCAGCTTTAACGTCATAAATTTCTTTTTGGCCTGCTGAATGAACACCATCTTCACATGTGCTCTCACCATGATCTCTGAAGTCGAATGTTAAATAGTTAAATCCCTCACTCACAAGCATTCCTCCAACAAGTAAGACATCAGGAGAATGCTTGCCACTAGTGACACCATGTAAACCAATTATTGTTGGAGCATTTTTATCTGTTTCCATCCACCAACCATTTAAAACAATATCATCATTTGTATTAATCAAAACAGTCTCATAATCTTGAACAAAATATTCCGATGGATCCCAATCTGCTTTTTCTCCAAGTGAAAAATTATCAGGCCTATTTTCTTTTTCAGATTCTACAACTGCACAGGGAACAGCAACTGATTCTCCATAGACATAATAACCAATTCCAAAATATGCAATAATTATAAAAAATAAGACTCCGATTATTATTTTTCTCATCTTGTCCTTTTTTATGTATTTAAGATCTCAAGTACTTTTATACTTATTCTAATGACAAAGATTATATCATTTGCATCAGATTTTGGAATTTCAGACGGTTCAGTTGGCGTTGTTAAGGGTGTAATTAGTAGAATCGATCCGACTATCAAAGTCAATGATATTTCACATGGGATTCCACCACAAAATATTAAATACGGAAGCCTCTTACTCATGAGAGCTATTCAATACATTCCACAAGGTGTTCTATTAGCAGTTGTAGATCCAGGTGTTGGGACAGATAGAAAACCTGTTGCTATTGAAACTGACTGGGGAGTAATGATAGGACCCGATAATGGATTATTAAATCTTGCATGTGCGACAGTAGGTGGAGCCAAAAGTGCATATCTCCTTGAAAATGAAAACTGGATTATCCCTAGTGATGGGAACACGTTTCATGGCAGAGATATATTTTCGCCCTTTGCTGCTGGTATTGCCTCAAATCAGCTTGATATAAAAGATTGCGGTGAGGAAGTTGATCTAATGAATCTTCAGCAGTACTTGATTCCTCTGACAGAAAAAAAAGAAGATGAGGTAAAAGGCGAAATCCTATGGATTGATCACTATGGTAATTGTCAAACTAATATTTCACCGGATGAACTAGCTGATCTTGGAAAAAATATTGGAGATGTTTTAAGCGTAAATATACAAAATCAGGAAATTAAAATGACTTGGTCTGAAACATATCAAAGTGATGGGGTAAATCAAGTTGGATTAATTACTGATTCATGGGGTATGATTTCAATTTTTGCTAAAAATAAGAATGCCTCAGAGATAATAGGTATCGTTGATGGTGAAAAAATAGATATTAAGAAATAATATTTAAGACAATCGCCCCTGAAACAAAAATTATTACGGCTAATAAAACAATAAATATTAAAGTCCATGGCCTCATTTGACTATATTAGAGATATGCCTACATTACGTATTGTCGTTACTGAAAATTGTGAATTGTGTGAAAAAGGTTTAAAGAATCTCAATTTTTTAAATTACTTTTTTACTATTGAAAAAGTTGATGTTGAAGAAGGCTATCAAGAATTTTTATTAAGAGTTCCAGTGGTTTTATATGGTAAAAAAGTTTTAGACGAGGGAATATTAGACCCAAACGTAATTTTTAGAAATTTCATTAAATATCGATAGGTTTTGACTTATCTGTATTTTCCACTTTTTTTTCTAGAAAAGATATGATCTCTTTTGCAACATCAATATCTGACGCCGATTCAATGCCCTCTAATCCAGGAGAAGAATTTACTTCTAAGACTAACGGCCCTCTGTCAGATTGAACTAGATCTACACCGGCCACATCTAGTTTTAAAATTTTTGCAGCCTTGACAGCACTTTCTTCCTCTTCTTTTGAAATATTGTAATTTTCAGCTCTTCCTCCTAGATGAACGTTTGATCGAAACTCACCAGGTTTTGCGATTCTTTTCATTGACGCAACCACTTTATCTCCAACTACAATTGCTCTTATGTCTTCACCATTTGCTTCACTTATGAATTCTTGAACTAAAATATTTGCATCTATCTTTTTCATTGTTTCAATAACACTAATTGCTGCATCCATTGTTTCGGTTAGCACAACACCTCTTCCTTGAGTTCCTTCTAGCAATTTAATAACAAAAGGAGGCTCTCCAACACTTTTTAAAACAGATTCAACATCTCTAGAAAAATGAACGTACCCAGTGACTGGCATTTCTACTCCTGTATTTCCAATAAGCTGTAAAGCTCTTAATTTATCTCTAGATCTACTTATTCCAGCCGAAGAATTTGCCGACACTGATCCCATTAATTCAAATTGACGAACAACTGCCGCACCATAAAATGTCCAAGTCGCAGCAATTCTTGGTATCACGGAATCAAAGCTTAGCTCTCTACCAGCAGAAAATATTCTAGGTTTTGCTTTAGCAATATTCATGTAACACCTTAAATAACTTACTACTTCAGTATCATGGCCTCTTTCAACAGCAGTCTCATAAAGACGTTTTGTAGAATACAATCTAATATCTTGTGATAAAATTCCAATCTTCATTTTTATTCTCCTGAAGGCTTTGTCAGAAAACCTATGGACGGATTAACTACCCATCTTCTCCCTAAGGCTTTTCTTCCAATCAGCATCGTATAATCCATAGGACCTCTATCGGTAAGAGTCAGTTCAATATTTTTTGTAATACCATCCATCAGGATATCAGTTTTTATGTACGGTCTTTTTTCAACATCACCATTAGAACTTTTTATTCTTTTAAATCCTGCAAGTGGTGCAGAGGTTTTTCTAATTGTATTGTTTCTTTTTTTTACAGTGAACTTTACGTACTTAATATCATTCTTAGTTATAAACTTTATGTTTGCAGCATCTATGGTTGCGACATTTGCACCAGTATCAATTTTTGCTATTACACTTTTAATCTTTAAGTCAGGCAGAGCAACGTGTTCTTTCCAACCTACGGCTCTCTTTTCTTTCTTTTTTTTGGCCATATTTTTATAAAATTACATAGAAAAGAACAATACTAAATGCGATCAAAAATACATGAATATATATTGCTGGCAACATAAAAAAAATAGTAGTTTGATTATTTAAACAATCAACTTGAATTTATTTGTTTATTTAACTTGATGTTTCAACTGCTTCAGCAGTTACATCTTCATCAGTTTCTAGAAGACCACAATCTTCTAAAACTTCATTTGTATCGCCACCACCAAAGACAACTCTTTCAAACACAACTACTGCATAAAGCTCATCTTCTGTAAGTTTTCCGGCAAAACCTGGCATTCCTCCAATAGAAACTTTATCTTCGGCACCATAAGCTGGACCAACGTCAGCTTGCCATCCTGCTGATCCCAGCTCAATCCAAAGTGCATGATCACTGCAAGTTGGGAATGTTGTGTAGAGCTCGCCCCCTGTAAATGCTGGTCCAACACCACCACCTCCATTCACACCGTGGCAACCAGCACAAGCAGCTGCTCCAGAATATATTTGTTGTCCAAGAGCAATGTAATTTATAGAACTTGCTGAGCCAACACCTTTACCTTCAAAAGCAGAACCATCACAATTAATTGTCAATTGAGATTTTCTATCAATATCAAGAATGCCGTTTTCTCCACATTCTTGTGTTGATGAGGTATTTATTATTCCAATCACTATAAATAAAGGAATTAGTACAAAGCTTACATTCAACCATCTAGGCAAAGCAGTTTCGGCATTAACTTTGATATTTAATGTTTTATTAGCAAAAGCTATTTTTTGAGTTATTTTTTTTGTACTTCTTGAGGTAGATAGT
>CACKZW010000009.1 GCA_902604835.1 uncultured Candidatus Actinomarina sp. | reverse complement strand
TTTGAAAATAATTTCAGGAGAAGAAGAAGGTTATCTTACAGGAATAGGTGTGCAATCTTCATTTGAAGATTTAAAAAATTATCTAATCGTTGATATTGGTGGCCAGAGCACTGAATTAATTTACGATATTGATAAAAGAGTAAACGTTGATTCAAAAGAAATAGGCGTGGTAATGATGAATGAAAATTTTTTAAATCAAAACCCCATCTCAGCAGTTCATGAAGATAATGCAATTCAATTCTTTGATAAAATATTTTATGCCAGTGATTTTTCAGATAGAAATTTTATAGGTGTATCAGGCACTTTCACCTCGGTTGGTTCAATGCATCTAAATCAAACTAAATACAATGAGGATGAAATTGATAAAATCGATATATCTTACGAATCAATAAATCGTCTTTATGAAAATTTAAAATTATTATCAATCCCCCAAATTATTAATTCTTATCCAAGTCTTGATCCAAAACGGGCAGCAACAATAACTTCAGGCCTTTTTTTAGTTATTAATCTGCTAAAAAAATATGAAATTAATCAACTAAAAGTTTCAAAAAGTGATATTTTGGAAGGACTCATCCTTAAATATTTTTAATTTGGTAGCCCGGGTGGCGGAATTGGTAGACGCGACGGACTTAAAATCCGTTATTCGAAAGGATGTGGGGGTTCGAGTCCCCCCTCGGGCACTTTTTATACATAATCTGCATAAAAATTCAACTCAAACCTTAAAACTTTTTAATAAAAAATAGAAATATTTTAAATCTTTAATAATCTAAGTATTGCTAAGAATTTCCTAATTTTTAGCATACGTACGTATATATAAGGGAGATAAATAATGAAGAAAAGGTCTATTTTTGGACTACTTCTTATTTTGTCCATGATAGCTGCAGCATGTGGTGGAGGTAGTCTCGAAGGAGAAGAAGTCTTTATCACTGGTGCCTTAGTTGGTAATGACGCAGCAGGATTCCAAGAAAACTTTGATTCCTTTACAGAAGAAACAGGAATTATTGTTAGCTTCCAAGGTTCAGATAACTTTGAGCAGGAAGTTCAAATTCAAATGGAATCTGGAGACACACCTGATATTGCATTATGGCCACAGCCTGGAGCTGTAGTCGATGCAGCGCAACGAGGATATCTTGTTTCGCTTGAAGATCTTGGTGTAGACATGGATGAATATAGAGCAAGCTTTTCATCATATATTGTGGGTCTAGGAGAAGTAGACGGTGCACATTATGGTGGAGCTCATGCATTTAACCTTAAGAGTATTGTTTGGTATCAACCAGCAGAATTTGAGGCAAGAGGATATTCAATTCCATCAACATGGGATGAAATGATTGCACTTGCAGATCAAATTGTTGCTGACGGAATGACTCCATTCTGTTTTGGTATGTATTCAAACGGTGCTTCTGGTTGGTTAGCAACTGACTGGATGGAAGACATCATGCTTCGTACAGGCGAAGGAACAGCTACCTATGATAAATGGGTAAGTCATGATATTCCGTTCAACGATCCAGTTGTTAAGAATGCAGCAACATTTTTAAGTCAAATTATGCATACTGAAGGTTATGTTGTAGGTGGTACAGATGCTATCGTTTCAACATATTTTGGTAATGCACAAGACCCAATGTTTGAAAAAGATGCAAATGGAAATCCTGGTTGCTTTATGCACAGACAGGCATCATTTATAACCAGTTTCTGGCCTGAGGCCGCACAAGCTGGTGCTGGATCGGAGACAACAGTCTTCCCATTCCCTGCAATGGATGATGGACTTCCAAAGGCAGCTTTAGGAGCTGGTGACATGTTCGGTGTATTTAACGATAGAGATGCAACTATAGAAGTTGTAAACTATATGTTAAGCAACGACTTTTTTGAAGCAGCTGCACAAAGGCCAGATAACTCAAGAATTTACGGTCACGTAGATTTTGATACTTCTTTGTATTCAAAGGATATTACAAGAGTTTTGGCTGACACTATTACAGGTGCTCTAGCTGAAAATGCATTTAGATTTGATGCTTCTGACTTAATGCCACCTGAGGTTGGAGCAGGTTCTTTCTGGAAAGAAATGATGAACCTTGCTGTTGAAGGCCCAGGCTACATTGACACAGCATTAAACAATATTGAAACATCTTGGCCGTAAGCTAAGAAATTTTAATGATTTAGATGGCCACCTTTTAAGGTGGCCATCTATAATTTATATGTAAATAAATATGAAAAAATTAACCCAAAGAGAGAAACTATTTAATTTTGGAATCTCCCTGCTTGCATTAGGAGCTTTTCCTCTTATTTGGTTTTTATCTCAAGCAATTTTATTTAGAGAGTTAACAGAGATTGTATCAAGAAACGTCTTAGTTGTTATTGGCATAATAGTTGGGTCTTCATTTGTTTTTCTATTGTTTAATGGGATGGAAAGACTGATTAGATTAGCACCAAGAGAGAGGAGAGACTCTTTAGAAGCTAGAATGTTTGCCGGACCTTCATTATTTATGATTGGCTTATTTCTGTTTTATCCGGCAATAAGGACAATTTATTTAAGTTTTAAAGACAGATATGGAAAATCATTTAATGGTGTTGAAAATTATTCATGGGCTTTTAGTGATACAGAGATGCTGGTTACGATAAGAAACCAAATTGTTTGGTTGGTTTTTGTTGTCTTCTTTACTTTATTAATTGGGCTCATAGTTGGATGGCTTTCGGACAGGTTAAACAAAGGTGAAGCATTTTTTAAATCTATTGTTTTTATGCCAATGGCAATTTCAGCCGTAGGTGCAACAGCAATTTTTAAATTTATTTATGAATATAGGCCCCCACCTCTCACACAAATTGGAATCATAAACGGAATCAGAGTATCTTCAGGAGAAAAATGTTCAAACAATAGAATAATTGAAGGTGTTTTGAATGACTATGCCGACCCTTCTTGTAATCGAGCTATTGGATGGCTACAACAAAGAGATTTATCTAATTTACAGATAGGTGAAACATTAGAATCAGGTGGATGGCTTTCTAATTTGCTTGTAAATTTTCCGCTTAATACAGTTCTACTACTTGTGATAATGATTTGGGCATATACTGGTTTTGCAGCTGTTGTATTTTCTGCCGGAATTAAAGCAATTCCAGCAGATATTATGGAAGCTGGTCAAATAGATGGAGCATCAGAAATTAGAATATTTCTTTCAATAGTTATCCCCTATATCAAAAGCACGATAATTGTAGTAGGCACCTACATGGTAGTAACTGTTTTAAAGGCATTTGATATAATTTATGTTTCAACTAGAGGTGACCTTGAGACAAATCTTCTTGCAGTAAAAATGCTAGATGAATTTTCAAAGTATAGAAATATAGGACGATCATCGACAGTAGCAGTAATCATATTTGTTTGTGTTATCCCAATAATTGTAGGAAATGCATTAAGAGAGAAGGAAAGTAATAGTTTATGACAAGAAATAATCAAAAGTGGTATGACAAACCATTTACAAAGTTGATTTTAGTTGCAATTGCAATTACATGGATATTTCCAATTTTTGGTTTTTTACTTAGTTCATTTAGGCCGCCTGAAGCAATTAAAAGAACATCTTGGTGGGAATCACTTTATACAGGTGAATATTGGACAGAATTAACTCTACAAAACTATAGTGAAGTTTTTTTTGCTGAAAATCTTAGTCGATCTTTTTATAATTCATTAGCAATAACAATACCATCTACGATTATTCCAATAACTATTGCAGCTTTTGCTGCATATGCCTTTGCATTTATGGATTTTAGAGGTAAAAACTTCCTTTTTATGATGGTTGTTGCTTCAATGATCATTCCACTTCAAATGTCGCTGATACCATTAGTTCAGTTATTTAAGAGCGGGATTGAATTGGGTGGAATTACAATTATCCCTGCATTAGATATTAATGGTACATTTGTTGCAACTTGGTTTGCTCATACAGGCTTTGGACTTCCGTTAGCAACATTTCTTTTAAGGGATTTTATGATGGGGCTGCCAAGAAGTGTTATCGAGTCAGCAAAAATTGATGGAGCAAGCAACATGACAACATTTTTCAAACTAGTAGTTCCATTATCAATTTCTGGAATTGCAGCTTTTGCTACTTTTCAGTTTCTTTGGGTTTATAACGATTTCTTAGTTGCCAATGTTTTTCTTGGAGTATACAAACCAGAAAACTTAGTTGTAACATCACATATGTCGCAAATTGTTGTTGGCTTGTTTGGTGAGGCCTGGCACTTAAGACTTTCTGGTGCTGTTATATCGATGATTGTTCCCTTAATCGTCTTTTTTAGTCTTCAACGATATTTTATAAGAGGCTTAATAGGAGGGGCTGTAAAGGGTTGATTCCCAAATTATTTACCATCCTCATATTTTTTTCTTTTTGTAGCACAACTAACTCATTTTCATATGAAATAGCCATTGAGGAAGAGGCCAATTTAGATACAAAACTAATTTTCAATATAAGAAATAATATAGATAATTCATATAGCTTAGAGGTTCAAGCATTTCCAAAAAATCCAAAAAAAATAAATAACTATCGTCTAGTTTTTGATATGACATTTCGAGAAGATTATGAAAGTGATTTTAATGATGTTTGCATTGGTCCAGCATGGGAATCTAATGGACCAGGTGAAGTCGAAATTGTCCTTAACAAATCAGAGAATTTTAGAAAATCTTTAAATGGAATAATTACTGATTCTCAAGACAGGTGTCAAAATTATTTTTATTATGTCCGGTATTTTGATGTTGAACTTGTCAACAATAAAAAGCTCGTTATTGGTTCAGCAACTGATTATTCAGAGAATTATCCTGATGCACCTAAATATTGGCTTTTAAATCAAAATAAAGAAATTGAAAAAATTGGCAATACTAACATTAAAAAATATAGTTTAAATTTTGAGTTGAGAAAATAAATGAAAATTGGAATTGATTGGGGTGGGACAAAGATCGAAGGTATTGCCATTGATTCAGTAGATGGGAATGAATTAAATAGAATTCGTGTTGACTCTCCAAAAGACAATTATGAAGAAATTATTTCGACTGTTGTCTCATTAATTAATGAAATGACAAAAGGAATATCAGAATTCACAGTTGGAATTGGTATGCCAGGTTCTATTCACCCAAAGACAAATTTGGTCCAAGTATCTAATACAAAAGCTCTTGAGAATATGTCTGTTAAATCTGATATTGAACAAAAGCTTGGATATGAAATAAAAATTGCGAATGATGCTGATTGCCTTGCGTTATCAGAGGCTGTAGACGGTGCAGGTTCAAATTACGATAGTGTTTTTGCAGTAATTTTGGGAACTGGTGTTGGCGCTGGTTACTCATTGAATAAGAAAATAATTGTAGGCCCAAACAAATTGACCGGTGAATGGGGACAAAACCCTATTCCTGGACCAATGGATGATTACGAAAAAAACGTAAAAAGACATTGTGGGCGAATCGGAGCAATCGAAGTATTCTTATCTGGTCCAGGATTAGAAAATTACTATAGATACATAACAAATTCAAAAAAAACATCAAAAGAAATTGTCACCCTATTTAATGAAAATAATTCTCATGCATTAGAAGTAATGGATACGTATTTTGAAAGAATTGCAAGATCTTTTAGTACATTTGTAAATATTCTTGATCCCGATATTATCGTTTGTGGTGGAGGCATGTCAGAAATCGATAATATTTATGATGAAATTCCAAAAAGAATTATTCCATATATAGCTTCTAATTTTTTTCTCACCCCGATTGTTAAAGCAAAACATGGCTCTTCTAGTGGTGTTAGGGGAGCGGCACATCTATGGAATTAATTAGAAAAAATATATTTACTATTTTATTTTTACTAGTAACTCTCATTTTTTCAGTCGTTGCGTTTAGTCCAAACGAAATTTTAATTGCAGGGCCATATTTTCCTCAAATCGAATATTTTGAAAATGAACTAGAACTTATTTCAAAAGATATGAATATAAAAATAAGATATATTCCACTGTCTGATGTGGAGACAGAAATAATTGAAGGTAATAACACTGATAATTTTGATATAGCAATTATTCCAAATCCTCAGGGTGTGGTCAATCTTGGCGAAAGAGGCTTTCTTTACCCAATCACAATTGCTTTAGAGGAGGATAAAATTCAGAAAAATTACTCTAATCATTTACAAAATATTATGACATCAGATCAAGATAATAAAATGTATGGGGTTTTGTTTAGACTCATACCAAACTCACTTATTTGGTATGACGTAGAAAAATACAAAGAAATAGGATCTCCACAATTTAATGATTTTGAAGAAATGGTGTCTTTTACAAAAGAGAATGTATCAAATGGCAATCCATTGTGGTGTATGGATATTGAAAGTGGTGCCTCTACCGGTTGGATAGCATCAAATTGGCTAGAGGATATAATTTTGCATGAATATGGCCCGAATGTGTATGATAACTGGTCTGAACAAAAAATTACCCCAAAAAATAAAGACATAAAGTCATCAATTTCTAGTATTGGAGAGATAATTTTTATTAATAATGCTATTTATGGTGGAAAAGAAAGAATAATTAGTAAAGAATTTAGAAATAATTATCGTAATCTAGTTGATAGGGATAACACATGCGTGTTTAGCTGGTCAGGACATTTTGCAAAAATGTATTTTCCTTCCGATAAAACATACGGGATTGATTACGATTTTTTTAAATTCCCATCTACAAATAATAGAAATGCACTGGTTGGTCTTGGGGATTCTTTAGTTATCTTAAATTCTTCTGAAGAATCTATTGAAGTTTTTAATTCATTAACTAGTAATGGGTTTGGTCAAGACTGGACTTCGCATAGGGATTCGATGTTTATCTCTGCCAATAAAAATTCAATCATTAATGAAATTAAAAATCCATTACTTTTGAAAGAAACAACTCTTATAAGGAATGCACTAAATGAAGATTTGTTTAGATACGATGCATCCGAACTTATGGAGCGAAGGATTGGTGCCGATCATCTTTTAACTGCACTAAAAAAATATATTTTATCTGGTAATTTGGTTATTAATCTAATCACTCAAGAACTAGCAAGCCAGTATTAATATTTAGATTACATCTCCTGATTCAGGATCAAAAAAATGAAGTTTTGAGGGATTAATCTTAAGTTCAATTTCTTCACCTTCAGTAACTGTCGAGTTAGGGTTAATTCTTGCTATAAATTTAGTTTTGTCTCCCAAAACAGTGATATCTTCACCCTCATCAGCTAATATTTCTTCAATTGCTTCAGTTTGGACAGGTTTTATATCTTTGTAGAAATGAACATACGAGTCAGATCCTAGTTGTTCTAATAAAGATACTTTTACTTTTATGCTTTCTGAGTAATCAGACTGATTTGCAAAATGACCATCTTCAAAAGCTTCTGGTCTTATACCTAACACTATTTCTTTATTCTCAAAAGATTTTAATTTTTCTTTTTTTTCATCTTGGTATGTTATTTGATTATCTCCAAAATTTAATTCAATTGAATCTTTAGTTGATTTAATTTTTGTATAAACAAAATTCATTGAAGGGCTTCCGATAAAACCAGCAACAAAAATATTTCTTGGATTGGAATATATTTCTCTTGGTGTATCTATTTGTTGTAGCTCACCTTTTCTAATTACTGCCACTCTATCTCCCATAGTCATGGCTTCAACTTGGTCATGAGTAACATAAAGAGTTGTTGTTTGGAGCTGTGTATGCAGTTGACCCAATTCAGCCCTCATCTGAACTCTTAATTTTGCATCTAAATTAGATAGAGGCTCGTCCATTAAAAATGCTTGCGGATTTCTTACAATTGCTCTTCCCATTGCTACCCTTTGTCTTTGACCACCTGATAAGGCTTTCGGTTTTCTATCTAATAGTTCACTTATCTCTAAAGTTTTGGCTGCATCTTTAACTTTTTTTTCAATTTCAATTTTCGGCAGCTTTCTCAGTTTTAAAGAAAAAGCCATATTGTCAAAAACAGACATATGCGGATACAAGGCATAATTTTGGAAAACCATTGCAATATCACGATCTTTTGGTGCCACTTCATTTACTGTTTTATCACCAATTGCAATTTCCCCCTCAGTTATGTCTTCTAGCCCAGCAACCATTCTTAGCAAAGTAGTTTTTCCACATCCTGAAGGACCAACTAGAACTACAAATTCACCATCATTAATAGTTATACTTACATCCTCTAAAGCCCTAGTGCCATTTGGATATATTTTCCCCGCTGACTTAATATCAATTGCTCCCATAAGAGGTAATTTTAACCATATATTATTTAATTTAAAAATGAATTCAATCTTATAATATTTCTATGCTTGAAGTTCCAATTACAAGAATAACTACATTAAATGATGAGCAACCAAATATGGAGGCTCCTTATGTTTTATATTGGATGATTGCATTCAGAAGAGTAAATTATAATTTTTCACTTCAGCGCGCAATTGAATGGGCAAATAAATTATCAAAACCCCTTCTTATCTTTGAACCAATTGCAATTGATTATCCAATGGCAAGTATTAGATTTCATAAATTTGCAATTGAGGGTATGAGAGATATTCAAAAACAAATTAAAAATTCTAAAGCTTTTTATTTTCCATATGTTGAGGAATCCAAAGGAGTTGGAGATAAATTATTATTTAATTTAGCCAAGGATGCAGCAGTTGTGATCACTGATGATTACCCAACCTATTTCGTCCCTCAAATGACTGCTGAGGCAAAAGGTAATATTAATACAACGTATGAACTTGTAGATTCAAATGGGATATTACCAATTAGGATTGCAGAAAAAGAATATGTTCGAGCCCATGATTTTAGAAGGTTCATGCATAAAAATATTGAAGACTTTCTAGTTGAATTTCCTGTTGAGAAACCTTTGGATTATTTAAATATTCAATTTGACCCAAAGCTATTAGAATCCATGACACAAAAATATAAATTAGAAGATTTTAATGAAATAAACATTCAGAAATTTTTAGACAACTTAAGTGTTGATAAATCTGTCAAAATTAGTGAAATAGTTGGTGGCTATGACGCAGCAAAAACCAGATTAGATTATTTTACAAAAAAGGGTTTCAATGATTATGCAAAGAGAAGAAGTCATCCATCAGAGGATGCCAGTAGTCAACTATCTCCATATTTTCATTTTGGACACATCTCAACTTTTGAAGTATTTGAAAAAATAATTAGCAATGAATCATGGTCGGTAGAAAATATTGATCCTAATTTTGTTGGTAGAAGAGAAGGTTGGTGGGGCGGCTCATCAAATCTTGAGAGTTTCTTTGATGAATTAATTACCTGGCGAGAACTTGGATATCATACATGTGTAAAGCGTGCTAATTATGATCAATATCAGTCTCTTCCTGAATGGGCAATAAAAACATTAGACGAACATACAAATGATAATAGAGAATATGTCTATGATTTATCTGAACTTACAAATGGAGAAACTCATGATGAAATTTGGAATGCTGCACAAAATCAACTCAGAACTGAAGGAAGGATTCATAATTATCTGAGAATGCTGTGGGGAAAAAAAATTCTTGAATGGACTCCCAACCCACAAATTGCACTTTCTTATTTAATTGAACTAAATGATCGTTTTGCTCTAGATGGAAGAGATCCAAATTCTTATTCTGGTGTATTTTGGATTCTGGGAAGATATGACAGAGCTTGGGGCCCAGAAAGGCCAATATATGGCAAAATTCGTTATATGACATCAAAATCAACAGCCACTAAATTCAATCTAAAACCTTATTTAGAAAAATGGAATCAAGAAGTAAAAGCATAATTACTATTTTTTACAAATAAAGTTACAAAAATAATCTAAAAAATTTTTTTAAATTTTAAATTATTGCACAAGGATGGTACATTTGTGATGTGAACGTTTCACAATAAATAAAAAAAGGAGTACTTCTAAATGGAAGAACTAACATATCGTCTCTTTATGGTAGCAACTGTAGGAATGCTTGCAGGAACAGTATTTTTACTTGCTTCATCAAGAGAGGTAAAACCAGAACATAGACGTGGTGTATATATTTCTGCACTTGTCTGTGGTATTGCATGGTATCACTATCAGAAGATGGGAGCATCTTGGGAAAGTGGATCATATGATACAGGGTTAAGATACGTTGACTGGGTCTTAACTGTTCCTTTGATGTTCGTAGAGGTCCTAGCCGTTACAAGAAAGGGTGCCGCATATAATGAGGCAGTCCGTAACTGGGGAATTGCAGCAACAGTAATGATTGGTGCAGGATACTACGGAGAAACATCAGCAGCAGGAAGCAACGAATATTGGACAGGATTTGTAATTGCTATGGCAACTTACGTCTGGCTAATGAGAAATCTTCAAGCTGAAGGAGAAGGTCTTAAAGGTGATCAAGCAGTAGCTTTTGAAAACATTAAGAACTTAATCCTTGTAGGTTGGGTAATCTATCCGTTAGGATATATCGCACCTGTAGTTGGAGACTTCGATGCTATTCGTGAAGTTCTATACACAATTGCTGACATAATTAATAAAGTCGGTCTTGGTGTATTAGTACTACAAATGGCTCGAGTTCAGTCAGGAGAAAAAGTTTCGTAACTTTTTCGAATAAAATTTTAATGATAGGCGACGAATGTCGCCTATCATTTTTTGTAGGGTAAAATTTTTATATGGATTTAATGAACATCACAATTTTACTAAATACATTTTTTGGATTTCTTACTTTTGTGGCGTGGGTATCATCTGCAGCAATACTTTATCTTTACTTTTCAAAAAAAACTTTTACAAAAATTATTACGGATCAATTTCTAAATTTTGCTATTTCTGTTGCTATCTTTTCTTCTATTGGAAGCATCGTATATTCAGAAGTAGTAGGTTTTATTCCATGTAGATTTTGTTGGTATCAGAGATACTTAATGTATCCAATTGCAATTGCATTACTCATATCATTGGTGAAGAGACCATTTTTTAGAGTTGGATATATAAGTATAGTTGGTGTATTTGTTAGCATTTATCACATTTTTCTACAGAATGGTGGAGGAGGCGGTGGAACCTGTGCTGTAGATGTTCCCTGTGATTTAAAATATGTTGATATTTTTGGATTTATAAGTATTCCTGTGATGGCTGGAACAGGATTTTTAACGATATTTGTATCTTTGTTGTACTATGATTTTGCAAGAAAGGAATTAGTTGAATAAAAATTTCATTATCGCTGGTGTTGTTGTGCTTGTATTGGGCCTAGCAATTGCAATTGGTGTTACTTTAAGTTCTGAACCAGTAGCTGCTGGACTCCCTGAGGGTGAAATCAATGTTGTTGGAGACTCTCTTCCTCAATATGCTGGAGAAAATGATGACAATGTTGCACTTGGACTTGCAGCACCAACATTTTCAGCACCAGATCAAAATTCAGAAATTTTTCAATTAGAAAAAAACGGAAACTCTAAAGCATTATTATTTTTAGCTCATTGGTGTCCTCATTGTCAGAGAGAAGTTCCTGTAGTTCAACGATTTATTGATTCCAATGGAGTTCCTCCTGGAATTGATGTTATTGCAGTTGCTACATCCATTGATAGAGGTAGAGATAATTATCCACCTCAAGAATGGTTAGAACGTGAGGGGTGGAGTGAAGCTCAAATTTATGATTTAGATCGTGAAATTGGGGAAGCTTACGGGCTTAACGCATTTCCTTATTGGGTGTTTTTGGATAAAGATCTAAATGTTCTTGCTAGAAGAACAGGAAATCTACCAGAGGATATGGTTGGAGCTCTTCTAATTCAGCTTGCTAATCAGTAATTAAATTCTGATTTTCAAAAACTCCTAAGTAAACAAATCCAAAAAGACCAATTCTTTTTAACATCTTTTTTTCTAAATTTATATCAACTAACAATTCTTCAGGAGGGGGAAGCTTATCCAAAGAAAAGTGTAAAAATCTATATTCTTTCAAATTAAATGTTATTAGTCCAATCAAATGCATAACGATGTAAGTTCCGATTTTATGAAATTGTTTCAGGATATTATTACGAGGTCTTGACATATCTAGCAATATAAATTTTCCATCTTTTTTTAAAACTCTTGAAACTTCATTAAAAGTCTTTTCAATATTGTCAACATTTCTTAATACGAAACAACAAAAAATATTGTCAAAGTAGTTATTGTCAAATGGTAGATTTTCACCCATACCGACTACTTTGTTTTGAAATTTATTTAACGACAGCATATTTTCATCAGGATCAAGTGCAACAACATCAAATCTTTTGAGATCCTCATATGATGCACCAGTCCCGCTACCAAGATCGAGTACATTTCCCGGTTTAAGATTTCTGGCAGCTTGACGACGCCATGATTTATCAAATCCAAGTGTTAACAATGAATTGATAAGATCGTAAAATTTATGAATGTTTGAAAAGTTTGCAGATTTGTTCAATTAAATTAGATATGCAACAGCAAGTAATAATCCAGTTAAAAAGTGTATTCCAATAGTCGAAACGTTTACAAGCAATAATTCATAAGGTACCTTTTGCCTATCAGCATCAGGATTGTTCCATTTAATCATCCACTCATCAGCCATTTTAAACGCTTTCCAAACCAACGCCAAAGGTAGCAAGGCAATGAAAGCATAAACAGTTCCAAACTCTGTGAAAAAGCTTAGGATCCCAATTAATGCAACAGAGAGAAATGCTTCGACCATAAACTGTTTGTATAAAGATAATGGTTTTTCAAGCCTCATCCAACCATCATTTATCGATGTTCTAACTACCCAGGTATTTTTACCAACTGCAGCATCTGAGGGTGCATCTTGAAACTGATTTATCCAAACTATAAGCATTACTAATAGTGCAATAGGTATTGAAGCAAGTAATGCTTCAGCCCAGTTCCATAATGCTAAATCATTATTATGTATAGGAAATGTAAGAACATAGTGTGCTCCCATTACCATCACAGGACCAAATCCAAGAGCTATTGCAATTTCTCCAAAACCTTTATAACCAAGCCTCACAGGATCTCCTGTATATCCTAGTGCAAGAAAAGTTCCAAGAATTCCTGTCCATAATATAGGTGTATTTCCAAATATATAACCGCTTATCTGCTGATTAATATATAGTCCTATGCCGATCGTTCCAAGAATACTTACTAATGCTGTAATTAAAACTTGTCCGGGAGTCATTAAACCAACTTGAATTACTCTACTACCTCCATTGAATGGACTAGCAACTTTATTTATTTCATCAGCACTAGATGTATGGTCAAAATAATCATTTGAGGCGTTTGTTGCTATCTGTGCCAAACATGCACCACCAAGAACAAGCCAAAACATATTCCATGACCACGCACTGTTTAAATTTTCTGATTTTAGATCATTCCATGCAACGGATGCACCAATTAATATTGGTGCAATAGTTGCTGTAAGAAAGGGGGCTCTTACAGTACGTAGCCACAGGCCAACTCTTTTTAACGCTAGTTTAAAAGTAAATTTTACAGCTGAAGTTTTATTACCTGGGTATGTTCTCCACTCAAATTGCTCTTCTTGATAAAAATCTACATATTTTATTGTTGTTGGCTTGATGCGGTAATAACCAACAACGTCATTTTCTTTTAAAAAGTCATCTTCCATATATTCTTTGAATGCCTCAGTTGTCGATAAAACCATTTCGTACGCTTTTTCTTTTTCTTGTTCATCTTTTATTTTGTAACACTCACCATCAATCTGAAGGCCTTTAATCCCTTCTTGTCCTTTTGGCCATATAACTACGTGCACTCTTGGATTCAAACGAATTTGCTCTGCTTTTCTTGTAGGGTTAAAGGTAAAAAATACAAGATCCTCACCATCACGAGCATAGAAAACTGATGCACCAGAGGAATTTCCACCGACACTGGTTGCTATGAACATCCTGTCAGCAGAATCTAAAACATCTTCAATTTTTTTATCAAGAACATCATTCATGATAAAGAGGTTAATATGCTTGTGAAATAATGCACAAAGTCCTTACTGTTTATTTGTTAACCATTTAATATTGTTAAGTATGTTTGATGTGTTTAAAACTCCTGAATTTAAAAAAGCTTTAAGATTCTATATTGAAGAAGTAAAAAACAATAGAAAGCATTTTCTCATATCTATGTTTTCTGCAATCATTTGGTGTTTTTTAGTCATTCTTCATCCATATCTAATTAAGCGAATTGTTGATGATGGAATTGTTGCAAGCGATCAACAAGTTATAATCGTTTTTCTTTCCTTTTTAATAGCAATTGGTTATGTAAGAGCAGCATCTATTGGGGTAAGAAGATATTTTAGTATGTCAGTCTCGTTTAATGTTGAAGCTGAGATCAGAAATACTATTTTTGGACACATGCAAGGATTAGCTTTTAAATATCATGACAAAGTTCCTACAGGCGAGTTAATGGCAAGAGCATCAAGTGATGCATCTCAAGTAAGACTTGCTTTTGCAATTGCTCCATTAGCAACAGCTAATGTTTTTCTTTTATTATTACTTAGTGTCACACTTGTTTCTATTGACTTTATTTTGGGATTAATAGTTCTTCTATCAATTCCTTTAGTTTTATATATAGCTGGAAACTTTGCATCAAGGGCAATGGAAGTTTCTTTAAAAGTCAAGGAGGCTGAGGCAGAAATGACGACAGAAGTTGAAGAACAACTTGGGGGCATCAGAGTTGTTAAAGCTTTTGGAAATGAAGATGAAGCTTCTATAAAGGTCGAAAGATCTATTGAAAAGATCTATGAAACATCTGTAAATTTCCTACATTTACGAACAAGATTTGTCCCATTGTTTGAATTAATACCAATGATTATCACGTTAGTAGTTCTTTTATTGGGTGGTTATTTAGCAATAAATGAATTTATAACTTTAGGAGATTTTATAGCTTTTACACAATATGTAATTTTATTAATTTGGCCGTTGAGAATTACAGCATGGTTTTTATCAGAAATTCCCTCAAGTGTCTCAGCTGGAAATAGAATTTTAGAATTATTAGATGAACAACCATCGATTATAAATAATGACGAACTAGTAGAATTCCCTACTGATGGAAATGGAACAATAGAATTTGAAAATGTTGATTTTAGTTACGGAAATGATACGATTTTCAATGAACTTTCTTTCAAAGTAGAAGGACAAAAAACTATTGCTATTGTTGGAGCAACTGGATCTGGAAAATCAACTTTGTCATATCTTCTTCCAAGGCTCTATGATGTTAAATCTGGAACAATAAAAATTGATAATGTTGATATTAAAAAAATTAAACTAAACGATTTAAGAAATAATGTAAGTTTAGCTTTTGAGGAAAGTTTTTTATTTTCAAATTCTGCCAAAGACAATATTGCCATCGGATCAATTGAAGCATCTCAGCAAGAAGTCGAAGAGGCTGCAATCATTGCTAAAGCTCACGAATTTATTTCTCAATTACCTGAAACCTATGAAACTAAAGTAGGCGAGAGAGGTTATGGTTTATCTGGAGGGCAAAGACAAAGAATTGCACTTGCAAGAGCAATTGTTAGAAATCCTAAAATATTAATACTTGATGATGCCCTTTCAGCGGTTGATGCATCTACAGAAGAAGAAATTAGAAATGAACTACAGAAAGTCATGAATAAAATGACAACTTTAATTATTACTAATCGAGTACCCACAATTGAGCTTTGTGATGAGGTTTTATTTATTGAAGATGGAAAAATAAGAGCACAAGGCAAACATGAAGATATTCTTACTGAAGTTAAGTCTTATAGAAGCTTATTTTTAGAACAACAGAAAGCATCAAAACTAAATTGAAAGACAAAACATTTTCTCGATCATTGAAACTTGTCCCAGAGGTTAGAAACAAATTCATTATAAGCTCTTTAATTGCTTTATTCGCTACAGCAATAAGAATGGTTGGACCATATTTGATAAGAAATGGAATAGATGGTGGTGTAATAGAATCAGATTATGGATATGTATTAGAACAATCCCTTTACTACTTTCTCACTCTCGTTTTGTTGTATTTTGTAACAAGTCAAGCTCTGCTTTATATCGGTATGGTTGGTGAGACATATGTAAAAAGAGTCAGGGAGAAATTATTTAGGCATATGTCATCTCTAGATATAAATTACTTTGAAAAAAATAAGACGGGAGTTTTAGTTGCAAGATTAACATCTGATATGCAAAGCTTGACTGAATTTGCAAAAGAAGGTGCGAGCAGTGTTTTAACAGCTTTATTAACGATATTTGGAGCAGTGATTGCAGTATTTATTGTTGATGTGCAACTTTCAATATTAGCTTTTGTTGTTATGCCAATATTGGCTATTGCTACAAAAATATTCAGAAATTATGCGGACACAACATATTGGGAAGTTAGAGAATGGATAGGACAGGTACTTTCTTCATTACAAGAAGGTATATCTGGAGTTAGAGTAATTCAAGCTTATACAGATGAAGATACACAAATACAAAGATTTAAAAAAGTAAATAAAGAACATTTCAAAGCAAATATGAGATCCGCAAGAAATATTGCTGTTTACTTTCCTTTTCTTGAATTCACTCGAGTTTCTTCTATTGCTACTGTGTTATGGTTTGGCTCACAAAGAATATCTGAGGGAACACTTTCCGTTGGGGAGTTAGTTGCTCTATTATTTTATTTAAACTACTTTTTTGATCCATTAATTCAATTGTCTTTTAATTACGATACCTTAAGATCTGCTGGCTCATCTATGAAGAAAGTTTTCTCAATTCTTGATGAACAACCTAATTTAAGTAAGAAAGGGGAAAAATTTCCAGATACTTCTCCTGAAAATGCTGTCGAGTTTGACAATGTTAAATTTTCATATGGAAGAGAAAACGTATTACATGAAGTATCTTTTTCTATTAACAAAGGCGAAAAAATTGCAATAGTTGGAGAGACTGGTGCGGGAAAAAGTACGATTGCTAAATTAATCCTCCGATTTTATTTACCTACAGGTGGAGCAATGAAATATTTTGGAATTGACTCGAAAGAAGTTGATGAAGAATGGGTTAGAAATAATGTTGCATTTGTTCCACAAGAAAGCTTTTTATTCAGAGGAACAATCAGAGAAAATTTAAATTATTCACAGCCAGAAGTTACCTCGCTAGAGGAAGAATTGGCATCAATTGGTGTTCTTGAGTGGTTTGATAGATATGAGAAAAAATTAGATCAAGAGGTAGGTGAACGAGGTGGAAATATATCAGCCGGTGAAAGACAATTTGTTGCTTTATTAAGAGCAGTTTTAGCAAAAAGAAAAATTATTGTCTTTGATGAAGCTACTGCAAATTTAGATATAGAGTCTGAATCATCGATACTTGATGCAACCGAAAAACTTTTAGCATTTCAGACATCAATAGTTATTGCACACAGACTTGAAACTGTACTTAATGCAGAAAAGATTATAGTCATGGAAAACGGTAATCTAACTGGATTTAATAGTCATGAAAATTTATTAAAAGATAATGAGACGTACAAAGATCTTTTTTCTGCTTGGAATCTAGTTAACGAAAGTTAATTCTTTTTTTAGCAAGATCACAATAATCACTATTTACTTCATAGCCTATATAGTCTCTCTCTAAATTTTTTGCTGCTAACCCTGTAGTTCCACTTCCAAAAAAAGGATCAAGAATAATTTCATTTTTATAAGAATAAAGATTTATAAATCGTTCAACCAACTCATCTGGGAATGGAGCAGGATGACCAATTTTTTTAGCTTTTGCAGGAAGAATATTCCATATTGAGAGGGTAGAGTCCATAAACTCTTCTTTTTCAATTGTTGATTCACCTTCTTTATTTCTATTCATTGACTCTTTTGAGAACACTAAGCAATACTCATGAAGATCACGTATTACAGGGTTAGATGCTGAGAGCCAACTACCCCATGCAAAATTTGCATTTGCACCCTTTGATTTCTGCCAAATAATTTCTCCACGCATAATGAAACCCAAATTTAAAAGTAGTTCTGTGAATTGATTAGAAAATGGAATATATGGTTTTCTTCCAAGATTTGCAACATTTACAACTAAACGACCTCCAGATTCAGTTACTCTGTAAACTTCTTCAAAACAAGATTTCATCATCTTCCAATATTTTTTATCATCAAGATAAAGATCGCTCAACTTGCCTACATTGTATGGAGGTGAAGTTATGGTCAGTGAGATACAATTGTCAACAAGCTCACTCATATTTTCAGAGCTTTTATTAAATATTTTATTTCGGATTTTTGATATGTTATTTTCTGATTGCATATCAAGATTATTTTCTGTTTGGAATTTAGAGACGAAACCTTTTCTAGATCCCGACCCTTCTTTAAAAACAGATTCTTTTGACATTTTTAATCCTTGCTTATCTGTTTATGACCAAAATCTATCTCTTCTTGGCTTTCTAACTCAAGTACGTTTTCAATAAGATTTTTATAATCTTCATGTTGTAAGTATGCTAAGTTTTTTAGATTTAATATCTTTTCATCTGGGTCACTTTGAGATAACCAGATAATTCTTTTTAAAGAACTATCTTCAATAGCATTTATAAAAATACTTCTAAGTTTTGCATCCTTATCTTCGAAGAATACTCCACAAAATGCGCCGCTTGAGGCCGTTGAAATGTGAGTATCGTCTAATATATCTCCTATTGCTTTTTTACCTGGAAGCGATGACCTAAATGAATCTTCTAATTTATCTGATAAAAATAGTCGTAAATCTTCGTTTTGCTTAGAAAGACCATCAACAATTTCTTTGTCCGAGCTATTTGAAGGGTTTACACATATAACAGGCATCTATTAAAGTTTAATTAACAATATGAGAAAACTATATTTATAGCTCTTATTATTGAAACGAAGCTTTACTAGAATTAAATTATGACTGACGTAGATATTGATATTGGAAAATACAGTTTAGGGTGGTCTGACCCTGAAAAAAATGTATTTAAGCCTGAAAAAGGTTTAAACGAAGACATTATAAGAAAAATGTCTGAAATTAAAGAAGAGCCAGAATGGATGCTGGAATTTAGATTAAAAGCATATAAAAGGTTTCTTGATAAGCCAATGCCAGAATGGGTTGCAAAAGAAAAATTAAGCCAATTAGATTTCGACGATATTTATTACTACATAAAACCAACAGAAAACCAAGCAGATTCATGGGATGAAGTTCCAGAGGAAATAAAAGAAACTTATGAAAAACTGGGTATACCAGAGGCAGAAAGAACTTATCTTGCTGGAGTAACTGCCCAATACGAAAGTGAAGTTGTTTATCATAAAAATAGAGAAGATTTGGAAAAATTAGGCGTACTGTTTTGTGATATGGATACAGCAGTTCGAGAATATCCAGAATTAGTTCAAGAATACTTTGGAACAGTCATTCCTCCGGGTGACAATAAATTTGCTGCACTAAATTCAGCTGTATGGTCAGGCGGTTCATTTATATATGTTCCAAAAGGCGTTCATGTCGAAGATCCTCTGCAGGCATATTTCAGAATTAATGCTGAAAATATGGGTCAATTTGAAAGAACCTTAATTCTTGTAGATGAGGGAGCTTCTGTACATTACATCGAAGGCTGTTCAGCGCCTGTGTACACAACTGACGCATTACATTCTGCAGTTGTTGAGATTGTTGTCAAAGCTTCAGGTACTTGTAGATATACAACAATTCAAAACTGGTCAAATGATGTTTATAACTTGGTAACAAAGAGAGCACAAGCTTATGGAAATGCAACCATGGAATGGATTGACGCAAATCTTGGTTCAGGATTAACAGTTAAATATCCTTCCGTTTATTTAATGGAACCAGGTGCTCATGGTGAAGTGCTATCGGTAGCCTTTGCAAATTCAGGTCAACATCAAGATACAGGAGCAAAAATGGTTCATCTTGCTCCCGATACAACATCTTTGATTACATCAAAGTCAATTTCAAAAGGTGGCGGAAGAGGAGCTTATCGAGGACTTGTAAAAGTTGAAGATGGAGCTGAAACAGCGAAAAGCTTTGTTAGATGCGACGCACTAATTTTAGATGATGAATCAAGATCAGACACATATCCTTACATGGAGATTGAAGAGTCCTCAGCAGAAATAGGGCATGAGGCGACAGTTTCCAAAGTTGGAGAAGATCAACTTTTTTACTTAATGAGCAGAGGACTTTCTGAAGAAGAAGCAACATCAATGATAGTTGCTGGCTTTGTTGAAGAGTTTACAAAAACACTTCCAATGGAATATGCAATGGAATTTAACAAATTAATCGAGCTCAATATGATTGAGGCCGGTGCTGTAGGTTAATTGCATAGGAAGTCATTTGAATACAAAATTAGTTGAAAAAAATCTAGAAAAAAAAATATCAAAAGACTTTCCTGAAGTTTCTGTTAAAAACGAAGACTGGAAATACACAGGAAAAAATGTTTTTACAGTCAATGAATTCGTGGTAGGAAAACCAGCAGAAATTCAAAAAAATGAAATATTTAATATCGACTCAAATTGTCATGAATTTGTTATAAATACTGAAGAAAAAAGTGTTGAGGTAACAGATGTTGAGAAGATTACAAAATCAACCATCGATGAATCAATCAAAAGACCTTTCGATAGATTTTCAATTGAACAGTTTGAGAAATTAACTGGTGGTTTTCAATTAAATTTTAAAGATGACTGCTCAGAATACTACTCAATAAATTTTCAATCTGAAGATACTGCCGTTCCATATTTGGGTATAAATATGGAAAAAAATAAATCAGGAAAGTTACTTTTAAATTTTGGTGATCTTGTAAAAGGAAATATTTTTCCTACGATAGAAATTTTCTTACAACAAAATTCTTCTTTGGAACTAATTCTCAATGTTACGTCAAAAAATGAAGTTAGCCTTATCAATAATCTTTACGCGAAGTTACTTAATGATGCAAATCTATCTGTACATATGGTGAGTACTGGTGGCTTGTTCTCTCGATCACGCCTAGATATTGATTTATTTGGGAATGGTTCAGGATTTGAGATTGATGGTGTCTATTTTGGTGAAAATAACCAAATTCATGATACAAGAGTATTCGTTAACCATCTAGGAAAAAGCACAACGTCAAATATGATTACAAAAGGAGTTCTTGGTGACAAAAGTTCTTCAATTTTTACTGGGACAATTCATATCGGTGAAGGTGCAATTAAAACTGAATCTCAACAAGAGAATAGAAATATTATATTAACTGAAAAAGCCTCAGCTCAATCTGTACCCAATTTAGAAATTCTCTGTGACGATGTAATTTGTGGTCATGGATCTTCTGTAGGTCCAATTGATGAAGACCTTTATCACTATGTAATGTCACGTGGAATAAATAAAGAGGATGCAGAAAAATTACTAATCAAGGGTTTTTTCAACGAAGTAATTAATGAGGATGCTTGGGAAATTATTCATGATGAAGTTGCTGATACTCTGTCCCAAAAATATGAGAACATTCTAGAGAGAAAATCTAATGAAAGTTAAAACAGTCAATATATCAGAAATAAATGAAAACTCTGTAAAAACAGTAAATGTAGGAGATAAAGATATTTCAATTTTTAATGTTGAAGGGGAATTTTATGCAATTGATGATATGTGTTCACATGCAGAAGCCTCATTAGCAGAAGGAGAAGTTTTCGACTGCAAAATTGAATGTCCACTTCATGGAGCAGAGTTCGATTTAAAAACAGGTGAAGCTGTTACTTTACCTGCAACAAGGCCAGTTGCAACTTATGCTATTTCAATTGAAGATGAAACAATTTATTTAGAAATGGAAGAAAATGCTTAAAGTCAAAAATCTAAAAGCATCCATTGGTGAGGTAGAAATACTAAAAGGTATTGATCTTGAAATTGGTGATGGAGAATTACATGCAGTAATGGGTCCAAATGGTTCAGGTAAGTCAACTTTATGTCATGTGTTGATGGGTAATACTGATTATAAAAACGAGGGTGCTGTCACTTTAAATGGTGAAGATGTTTTATCTATTCCTCAATTCGATAGGGCTCAAAAAGGCATTTTTCAATCATTTCAATATCCTGTTGGACTACCAGGAGTAACTCTTCGTGAGTTTATTCAATCATTTTTAGGGGACATTGATGAGGCTGAACTTATAGAGCTTTCTAAAAGATTTAATTTAGATGAGTTTTTAGATCGCGACGTAAACGTAGATCTATCTGGAGGGGAGAAAAAGAGATCAGAACTGTTTCAATTGTCCTTAATGAAGCCATCTCTTGCTCTTCTTGATGAAATAGATTCAGGTTTAGATATTGATGCAATTAAATCTGTTGCAACATTAATCAATGAGAATAGAGATGAGAATACTTCATATATTCTTGTAACTCACTACAGCAGAATACTTAAATATCTTGATGTTGATAAGGTCCACATTGTTGTTAACGGAAAAATCGTTAAATCAGGTTCAAATGAATTGATTGAAGAAGTTGATTCTGGTGGATACACTCAATATCAGGAAGAAAATTGAATAAAAAAGAAACACGAATAGAAAAAGACTCAATGGGTGAATTTGAAGTACCTATTGATGCAATGTACGGAGCTTCAACTGCAAGAGCAATTGAAAACTTTCCAATTTCAGATTTAAAATTCTCTAGATCATTTATTAGAGCGCTTGGCGAAATTAAAAAAGCTTGTGCTGTAGTAAATCAAAATAACCAATTATTAGATAAAAAAATTGCAACTGCAATTATTGACGGTGCTCAGGAAGTAATATCTGGCAATCACGACAAAGATTTTGCAGTCGATATTTTTCAAACAGGATCAGGTACTTCCACAAATATGAATGCAAACGAAATTATTGCAAAAATAGCATCTGATAAAACTGGTGAATCAATACATCCAAACGACCATGTAAACATGAGCCAATCATCAAATGATGTTATTCCAACAGTAACAAATGTTGCTGCAGTAATAGATGTTAATGAAGGACTCATTCCCGAATTAGAAAATCTTGTTTTATTACTTAATGAAAAGGCAAAACAGTGGAAGAAAGTTTATAAAAACGGAAGAACTCATTTAATGGATGCTACACCTGTTAGTTTAGGTCAGGAATTTTCGGGATACGCTGACCTACTTAACGAAAGAATGGGGGACATTAAAGCCTCTTTAGATAATGTTCAGAAATTAGCAATTGGAGGGACCGCTGTCGGTACTGGAATAAACGCTCCTGATAATTTTGGGGCCGATGTTGCAAATGAACTTCAGTCATCAATTGGTATACCTTTTAAAGAAGTTGAAAATCATTTCACAAGACAAGGATCAAGAGAAGAAGTAGTTCATTTATCAAGTGCTTTGAAGGCACTTGCAGTATCGCTCTTTAAAATTGCAAATGATATTAGATGGATGGGTAGTGGACCAGTGTCTGGATTAGGAGATTTGAAGATCCCTACTTTGCAACCAGGATCATCAATAATGCCAGGAAAAGTAAATCCTGTAATACCTGAAATGATGATGCAGGTATCAGCTCAAGTTATTGGAAATGATACGACCATTACGTTTTCATCAGCGAATGGCAATTTTGAGCTCAACACAATGCTTCCTGTAATGGCTCACAATCTACTTGAAAGTATTGCTTTACTCACCACTGGAGTGAGTGTGTTTGGGAAAAAACTAATTAAAGACTTGGAAGCAAATACTGAAAAGCTAAATGAAGATACTCAAAAAAACTCTATCCTAGTAACAGCACTTGTACCAAAGATTGGGTATGACATTGCTGCTGAAGTAGCTAAAGAAGCTGTGGAAAATGGATTAACAATAAAAGATGTATTGCTTAGCAAGGAATTAATGTCAGAGGGTGATATTGATGATCTTTTGGATATAGAGAAGCTTATCTAGTGGTTAATAAAATCGCTATTGCCTCTGATCATGCAGGTTTTGAATTAAAACAATTATTAAAAGAATCTTTATCTTCTGATCTTGAAATTGAGGACTTAGGTACTGATAGTTTGGAACCTTGTGATTTTCCAGATTATGCAACGAAAGTATCTGATTTTGTTTTGGATAATGAGGACACAAAGGGAGTTTTAATCTGTGGGACAGGTGTTGGTATGTCTATTGCAGCAAATAAAGTAAAAGGTATAAGAGCTTCTAATGTCACTGATGTAAAAACTGCTATTCAATCTGTTGAGCATAATGATGTAAATGTTCTATGTCTCGGTTCGGAAAATCTAGATATTGAGGCTGCAAAAGAAATAACTGAGTCATTTTTAAATTCTTCTTTTTTAAATGAGGAAAGATACATAAATAGAATTAATAAACTTAGCTAATTAAGGTATAAATTTGTTTTTACCTTCAAAAACCTTCGTCCCATTTATATAGCTATAGTATTTTCTACATTCACAGGCTAAATATTCTATATCTATTGGATTAAAACCACGTTTTGCTTCAGGCCAGTATGTTTTTTGTAGTTCAATCATTTTTTCACCAACTTCTTGGTGGGAGCTTAAACCAAGATGATTTTGTAATCTATCCAGATAAGCAACAGCACCTATTCCTGTAGGAACCTCACTTTGAATTGGAATAATATCGGGTCTGAACCAAGCAATATCAATAACTGCCATGAAAATTGGAAAATCATTTTGCATTTGAAATTCTTTATTTATGTTGTTCGTTGCATTAATCACACTCTTGTTTGATGATTCAAGAATATTTAATAAAGAATCTTGCACCTCATAAAATAACTTAGTTGCAGCATCAATTCTTGAGTATTGTTTACCTCCCCATGTAACTGGTTCAACTGGATATGCAGTTTCATTACACCATGGATCAATATTTTCTAATTTATTTTTTAAGTTTTCAGGATTATTTAAATCACCGGGCGTTAAAGTATCTAAAACTTCTTGCCTATTGCACCACCTTGCAAAAAATACAGCGTTAATTAGTTTTGATGGCTCTTCATTTAAATTACCCGCAAATTTAATAATTGATTTACTAACTCGATCATCTTCTCTGAAGACATTCAAGAACCTTCCATTTTGAAAAATTTCATCTTTACTCCATGGAAAATCTTCACCATTTTCTCTTGAAACTCTTATATTTTCTCGTTCCTTACAGAAATCAAAAAAGCTTTCTACTGGATCTTCTATTTCAAGACCATCTAAAGCTGAGGCATACTTATTTTCTATCATCTTTATATTGATAACTGCCAAATTGCTTTTACCCAGTCATCTTGAATTTCATTTCTAGCAAATACAACAATACCTAATGCTCCATCTTCATAGACTTCTCTCATAGAAGTACCAGTTGTATATACATCATCACAAATTAGTAATGGATCTGTATCATTATTAGAACAGTAAGGTTTTAATGCTTTTTCAAACGGTATACCGCCACGTGGAATACCTTTGACATCTCTAAAAGTCATTTTCTCACTAACTATTTTTGCCAATGCTTCGTAGTCATTTTCATCTAGTGCATCACATTCCACTTTCCATGTAAGTGGTAAGCCAGCATGAGAGATGAAATCTTCTTTAATAAATAAATTCATATTAACTTCCTTAATTTTAGTGGATTGAAACAAACAGTACCCAAACTAATATGATCGGCACCAATATTTTTGTAGTACTCTATATCTTTTAGAGAATCAATACCTCCACCTGCAATAACTTCAATATCAGGATAAGAATCTTTAATGTATTTAATAAACTTTGAAGTATATGGGATCAACTCTTTACCACTTAGCCCTCCTTTATCTATTGGCAATGTATTGCATGCATGAATCTGTTTGAATCTAAATTTGTTGATGTACTCATCCAATTCCTGAAAAGTAGTAAGTGGCGAAATTTTTCCTATGTACCAGTTTCTTGTATTTGGATCAAAATCTTCAATTCCGTCAATGTAATGTGCGTCTATATTTGGACATGACATATTGACTTCAATATTGAAATCATTTGGTATTTTTTCCGCAAATAATCTCCAGTCATCTTTTTCTATTCCTGCAATTGAAAAGACTTCACCAGTCTTATGTTTAGGAAGCCCAATTGTTAAACCAGGATTTCTTAAACCAATTTTGTTAACCCATCCACGTTTTGTATATCGTAAAGTTTTAACTATTTGAACAATTCGACCTGTTCTTTTTTCAACGGTCCAACTACCAGATACTGAAATAGTATTTTTAGTCTTTATGTAGTTTCCAAAAGGTGCTGCAATAAATTTATTCATACTTCTAATTCATTTATTACCATTGAAGGATTATTTTTAATTGATCGTCCCATAACAATATATTTTGCTCCAAGCTCGATAGCTTTTTTAGGAGTAGTTATATTTTTTTGATCTCCACGTAAATCATTTTCTAATCTAATGCCTGGTGTAACAATCAGATCAAATAAATTTGTTGTATTAGCAATTTCAGATGCTGGACAAATTACGCCTTCTAAATTTGAGTCCTTTGCTATTTGAAACTCGTTTTCTACAATCTTGCTTGTACTTGAATCAACTGCTTTACTTGTTAGAGCACTACTGACTCCAAGAAGATTTAAATCTTTACTTTTTTTATTTACAGCTTCTGATAAGGCTTCTTGCCCAGATGATATATGTAAAGTTAAATAGTCTGCTCCAATATTTGATACTGAAGTAGCAGCTTGACCTACTGTATTTGGAATGTCATGTAGTTTTAAATCTAAGAATACAACCCACCCATCACTCTTAAGTTGTTCCACACATGAAGGTCCTTCGGAAGTAAAAAGTTCTAATCCAACTTTTACACCATAAATATGATCTTTTAAGATATCTAATTGCTTTTCAAATTCTTTTAGTGATTTGCCATCTAGTGCAAAGAAAATTGGTTTAACTGACATCTTGAATAACCTCCATATCTTCTAGTACTAAATTTTGATTTAAAAATGCTTGAATGAATGCATCAGCTTCTCTTACAGAAGAGACAACCGCTACACCAGTTTCATGAGATAATCGTCTAATTTTCCAACCATCTGTCAGTTCATTTGCATAAGTTGGTGTATTTATTACTAAAGAAACCAATTTATCTTTAATTATCGTTAATGAAGTTTGTCCAGAATCATCTGCTTTACCGACAATTACAGAATCTATTCCATTTGTTTTAAGGAATTTCCCTGTTCCCTCAGTTGCATATAACGTAAAACCAAGCTCAAGATATTTATTTATTGTCTTAATAAAGTTTGGCTTTTCATCATCACTCAAAGTTACGAACACTCCTTTTTCTTTATCTTTGATTTCGACACCTGCAGCTGCATATGCTTTATTTAATGCGGTTCCAAACTCTTTTCCAACCCCTAACACCTCTCCGGTCGCTTTCATTTCTGGACCTAACATTGTGTCTTCAGCTGGAAACCTGGACCAGGGAAATATAGCTTTTTTTATAGCAACTTTGTCAGTTGAACTACTTAAATATTTTGTTTTATTTTTTACATCCTCAATTGAATAACCAAGCATCAATAATGTTCCTGCTTTAATAATCTGGTTACCTGTTACTTTTGCAACAAAAGGCATTGTTCTAGAAGCTCTAGGATTTGCTTCTAGAATAAACAACTCCCCATCTTTAATTGCAAATTGAATATTAAGCAGTCCCTTTACATTTAAACCTAAAGCAAGCTTTTTACTTTTTTCTTCAATCTCTCTCAAAATCTCATCATTAATACTAAAAGGTGGGACGACTGCAGTTGAATCACCACTATGTACACCAGCAGGTTCAAGATGTTCTAGAATTCCAGCAATATAAACTTCCTTACCATCAGAAATTAAATCAACATCAATTTCAATAGTGTCCGTTAAAAATTGATCAACCAAAAGGGGACCAGATTTAAATGGATTACCATCTTCATCTGCACTTGCTAATATATCAAGATAATTTTCTAGTTCTTCATTAGTTTGAACAACCCTCATTGCTCTTCCCCCTAAAACATAACTAGGCCTTAACAAGACTGGAAAACCTATTTCTTTTACAGCCTTAACTAACTCATTCTCATTTTTTGCAATTTTAGATTTTGGCTGTCTTATATCTTGTCCTAAACATAATTTTTGAAACAGATCTCTGTCTTCTGTTTTATCGATTACATCTAATGACGAACCAGCAATATTAAAGCCTTCTTTGGATATATTCTCTGCCAATTTCAATGGTGTTTGTCCTCCAAGTTGAATGATCACAGAATCTGGTTTTTCTCTGTTTAATACAGATTTGACTTCTCGCCATGTAAGGGGCTCAAAATAAAGTTTGTCTGCGGTATCGTAATCTGTTGAAACAGTTTCAGGGTTTGAGTTGATCATTATTGCTTCAAATCCATTCTCTTTTAACGAACTTATTCCATGGACACAGCAATAATCAAACTCAATTCCCTGCCCAATTCTATTTGGCCCTGACCCAATAACTACTACCTTCTTTTTTTCAGTAGTTGTGTCATCATTACTTACACCATTAGTTGAATATAAATAAGGCGTTTTTGATTCAAACTCAGCTGAACATGTATCAACTAGCTTATAAACTCTATTATTTTCTAATTCATTTTTTGACTCTTTATTATCAAGATCTTCTTCAGTCCATCCAAGCATCTTTAATACAGAGGATGGTGTATTTATTGGATCCACATTAAAGCTTTTTTCAATTTCTTGTAAGAACCATATATCCACAGAAGATATTTTTGCTATGTCTTTAAGTGGCCAGTTCCTTCTAATTGCTTCAAGAATTGCAAATATTCTTCTGGGTCTGGGTGTTCTAATTTCATCTTGTAAAATCTCTTTTGGCATTCCTATAAATCTATTATCTATATTTCTTATACCTGATTTTCCTATTTCAAGGGATCTAATTGCTTTAGTTAAGCTTTCAGTAAAAGTTGAAGCAATTGACATTACTTCACCAACGCTTTGCATTGATGTACCTAAAATATCGTCAGTTGATGGAAATTTTGGGAAATCAAATCTAGGAATTTTTACTACCACATAATCTTGTACCGGCTCAAAACTTGCAGGGGTTGTTCCAGTAATATCATTTTCAAGTTCAGTTAAGTTATAGCCTACTGCTAATAAAGAAGCGAACTTTGCTATTGGAAATCCAGTTGCTTTTGAAGCAAGAGCAGATGATCGTGAAACCCTCGGATTCATTTCAATTATTCTTCGATCACCATTTTTTGGATTCACAGCAAATTGTACATTGCTACCACCAGTTGCTATTCCAATTGTATCTAGACAAAGCAACGCCTCATCTCTCATTATTTGATACTCTTTATCAGATAAGGTTTGAATAGGGGCAACAGTAATTGAATCTCCGGTATGAATACCCATAGGATCAAAATTTTCTATTCCACAAACAATTACACCGTTACCATCACTATCTCTCATTACTTCTAGTTCGAACTCTTTCCATCCATATATTGATTCTTCAATTAAAACTTCCTGAGTAGGAGATGCATTAAACGCGTCATTTAGTTTTGATTGAAAATCTTCTTCATTATTTACAACGCTTGTACCACCTCCTCCAAGAATAAAAGATGGTCTTAGCATTAATGGAAAACCTATTTCTGCGCTTGCATTCATTCCTTCTTCAAAAGTTTTAGCATAAGTGGCCTTAAGTGTTTTGATTCCAACACTTTCCATTGCTTCTTTGAATTTCCAACGGTTTTCTGCAATCTCTATAGCATTGGCAGAAGCTCCCAATAGCACTACATTATTTTCTTTGAAAACATCATTTTGTTCGAGTTCTATGGATAAGTTAAGAGCAGTTTGTCCTCCAAGTGTTGGAAGCACTGCATCAGGTTTTTCTATTTCAATTATTCTTTTTAAATAATTAAAGGTCAACGGCTCAATATATGTTGCATCCGCCATTTCTGGATCCGTCATGATAGTTGCAGGATTTGAATTTACGAGTATCACTCGATATCCATCTTTTTTAAGTGCTTTTGCTGCTTGAGATCCTGAGTAATCAAACTCACAAGCTTGACCAATGACAATTGGCCCTGATCCAATTATCAAGATGCTTTTGATATCTTTATTTTTTGGCATAGTTACTTTCTATCATTGCAAAAAAAGGATCAAAAACTTGTAGGCCATCAGTTGTGCCAGGTCCAGATTCTGGGTGAAATTGAACAGAATAAGCCATAGATTCCCAAAGACTAATTCCCTCGTTTGATCCATCATTCAAGTTTTTTGCAAAAACATTTATATTTCCAAAATTCTTATGTTTATAACTATCTCCAAATTCCTCAATAGAAAAACCATGATTTTGAGCAGTTATCAGGGCTTTCTTTACTCCGTCTATTTCTACTGGATGATTTGAACCATGATGACCAAATTGCATTTTTTTAACTTTAAGACCACAAGCTAAACCAAGGATTTGATGACCAAGACAAATCCCAAATATTGGAAGTTTTCCAATGAGTTCTTTTATTGTATTTATCACCGTTAGCAATG
The DNA here is from genome assembly GCA_902604835.1 of uncultured Candidatus Actinomarina sp. Taxonomy (GTDB): domain Bacteria; phylum Actinomycetota; class Acidimicrobiia; order Actinomarinales; family Actinomarinaceae; genus Actinomarina. The sequence goes on along the minus strand of CACKZW010000009.1, from coordinate 7,596 downwards.
ATCTTGGATCTCCTGGTCCATTCGAAATTAAAAGGCCTCTTAAATTCATCTTCAATATCTCATCTGACATTGTTGTAGGTGAAATCATAACAACTTTGTAATCATGGTCCTCAAGTACTTTTACGATGCTTTTTTTTGCTCCAAGATCCATAATTCCGATTTTTCCATCAGTAGATGTATCCCTATCTTCTTGATTACCTGCTGTCATTGCTGAATTGTCGCCAAGAATATCTTTTGCTTTATATAAAATTTCTTTTAAATCTTTAATGTCAATATCTACGCCAAGTGCAAACATGCTCGAACCGTTATCTCGTAAATATTTTGTAATATTTCTAACATCAAACCCACCACTGTAAGGTACGTCATATTCTTTTAGCCATGATGTTATTGATTTTTCAGATCTCCAAGAAGAGGGAGAGTCAGTAAAAGAATTTCCGATAGCTGCTTCAATTTTTGGCATGTTAGATTCAAAATCTTTTTGGGACATTCCATAGTTGCCCACGTGAGAAGAAGTGAAAGTAACTATTTGATTAATATACGACGGGTCACTTAATATTTCTACAAAACCTGTCATTGCTGTATTAAATATGAGCTCACCAGTAGCAGGTTGAAATAGTTCAGTTGTCCATCCTAAAAATTCATCACCATTTTGGTTAAGAAGTAAAGCCTTTTTATACATTTGATAGAACCCTTTGAATTTCAATATTTTCATTTTCAAATAATGAATTTTTATATTTTGATTTAGTGATAAATACTGATTTTGACTTCTTCCATGTGTTCACTATTTTTGGTATTTCGTATCCAAGTTCTTCAAGTATTGTCAAAGGATTTGTTACCAAAAATTTTAAAATTTGGTCTAATTCAAAAATATTTGAACTGTATATGAGAGGAAAAGCTGATTCAAGTCCTACAACACCACGATTTGCATCTTTAAAAGGAACGGTTTTAGTTTCTAATTTATGGGGTGCATGATCAGTAGCAATCACATCTATTACTCCAGACTGTAAACCTTCAACCAGTCCTTCTCTATCTTTTTCAGTTCTGATGGGTGGGTACATTTTAAAAAGTCCATTGTTTGTATCCAAATTCTCATTATTAAGCAGTATGTGATGAGGTGTTACTTCAGCAGTGACAGGAAGACCTTCTTGTTTCGCTTTTTTGATAAGCTGTACGCTCTCGTAAGTTGATAGATGTTGTGCGTGATATCTTGTTCCATACTTTTCAGATAAATTTAAATCTCTTGCAAGGACTTCCAATTCCTCATCATTGTTTATTGGAATTAAGTCATTATCAGCATTTGGAGGAGCTATATCACCAGGTCTAGAGTGACAACTTTTTTCACAATGTTGAAAGATCGCACCACCAAGCGCACTTATTTTTTTAAATGCCTTATCAGCTAAGTTATCATCAATTAATGACTTTCCATCATCTGAAAAAATTGTGATACCGTTTTCAATGAATTCTTTATAATTTACAAGTTCCCTTCCGTCTAAATCTTTAGTTAATGCGCCGACACGATGTACCTTTGTTTTTAATTTTTTATCTATTTCCTCTGCAATCTTGAGATTTTTTATTGAATCAATTGGTATTTCTGAATTTGGCATTGCAAGCAAAGTTGAGAATCCACCATTAATTGCTGATTCATCTATGTCATTGTATGGAAATTTATCGGCATCAGGATATCTTGTGTGTGTATGAAGATCTATAAATCCAGGAATTTCAATCATATTTCTCCTTTCACATATTTATATGCTGCAATTCTTGAAGGTATCGCATGTGAAAGTTGGTCGATATATTTTATTTTTTTATCTTCAATTGCATCTTCTGAAATCTCAATACCAATATTGATTGGCATTGGATGAAGAACAATTAAATCTTTTTGAGATTTATCTAAGATCTTTTTTGTAAGTTGATAATTCTTTATGTAATTATCGAAATTTATTTTTTCAATATCAAGCATTCTTTCTTTTTGTACTCTTAGAAGTTCTATCGAATTAGAATTTTCAAAAACTTCATCCCACGATTCATAAATTTCAAGATCATTTTGGTTGTCCGGAAGTAGATTCTGATCTGTGAAGACACCAACTTTGTATCCTAGTAAATTTAAAAGCTGTCTTCCTGATTCAAATACTCTCGAATGTTTTACGTCACCAACATAAGTCACTGGGGTAGATGTATCAGTGAGTTTATCAAAGCTATAAAGTGTTGAGATATCAATTAGTGCTTGAGTCGGATGAGATTTGTTTCCAAATCCTCCACTAATAATTCCAATTTTCTTAAATTCTCTGTAGTCATTAATATTATTTTCTTTTGTCCTTAGTACTAATATTTCGATTCCCATAGAAATATATGTCTCTAATTCGTGTTGAAGCATTTCTCCTTTTTGTTTTGCTGATATAACATCTGACGATTCAAAAGTTTTTATTCCAAGTTTTTCAGCTGCAATAGCGAATGAAAGTCGTGTTCTTGTTGAAGGTTCGTCAAACTTTAACAGAGCTAGAGTATCTAAATTTTTTGATTTAATTTTTAGAGATCTTGATTCTTCAATTAGATCTTCTAAATGATTTTTATTTACATCTTGAAAATCTAAAAGATGTCTCATTCTTACGTTACCTCGACCTTATCTTCACTATCTATTTCTTTCAAAAATACAGAAACATATTCATCTTGATTTGTCGGGATATTTTTACCTACAAATTTAGGGCTGATAGGAAGTTCTCTATGTCCTCTGTCAATTAGGCATAAAAGAGAAATTGATTTTGGTCGACCAGAGTACATTACAGCTTCAATAGATGCTCTCAATGTTCTTCCAGTATAGATAACATCATCAATCAATATTATGTCTCTATCTTCAGGTGATATTTCAAGAACATCTTTTTCAACATTTTTGTCTAGGTCATCTCTAAATGGTAAATAATCTACCTTGCCAATATCATGTTTAAAGTTTTCTAATGACAAATTATTAGAAATTCTTTGAGCTAAAAGGTCACCTCTTTTAGGAATTCCTAATAAATAAGGATTGAGGTTACTTGATTCAATGATTTCTTTACTGAGTCGGAATAGAATTTTATCTATTGTCATTTTATCCTTTCAATGCTCACAGTCATTGTTTAAAGTTATATTTATATTAGCAAATAAGATTTGTAATTATTATTATTTATCTATTTTCTCTAAAAAATGGAACTCCAATATTTTTAGGTGCACCTGTTTTTCCACCTTTATAAATTGTCAGAATAACTAACACCAAAATTGTTATTACATAGGGAGTTATTTTTACAATATAAGGACTTAATTCAAAACCATATGTTTGCAATCTTGGAACTAATGCTTCAAGAAATCCAAATAAAACTGCCCCTAAAGCAGTTCTATAAGGCTTCCATCCTCCAAATATTACTAGTGCTAGAGCTATCCAGCCTCTTCCAGAAGTCATATTGTCAGTCCAATATGGAACATAACTTAGTGTAAGATAAACTCCAGAAAGTCCTGCAAAAGCCCCACCTACACATGTTGCAATGAATTGTGTTTTAGCAACTTTCAATCCCATTGAATCTGATGATTTAGAATCCTCTCCAACAGCTTGTAGTCTTCTGCCAAACATTGTTTTTTTTAATATAAGTGAAGTACTTATCATTAAAAGAACTGCAATATAAAAAATAATATTTTGACTAATTAAAACCTCGACTATATTTGTAGGTTCTGAAATTGATGTAATACTCTCTAATTTTGTAACTAATTTTCTACCAACATAATTTTTTCCAAGTAACGAAGAGAGGGCTAGGCCTAAAATTGTAAGAATCAATCCTGAGACTGTTTGGTCTTGCTTCAAAATAACAGTTACAAGTGCATGTATTGATGCAAAGATTGAGGATGATAAAACACCAACCAATATTGCAAGAAATATGTTTTCTGTATTAATTGCCGTCATAAAACCGGCGACAGCACCAATTGAAATCATACCTTCAACACCTAGATTGAGGATCCCAGACTTTTCGGTAATCAATTCTCCTAATGCTGCGATGAATAACAAAGTTGCAGCTTGCAGAGTTGCATTCAAGAGGCCAATAAGTTGAATATCAATCATTTTCTACTTTCTTTATTTGATAAGTAAAGAAGAATTGAATTATAAGTGCTCCAAAAAGCGTTGAAGCTTGAATAATATCTGCAATATAAGCACTTACTCCAATAGTCTGAATAACGGATCCACCAATTGAAAGAGCTCCAAATAAAGATCCAACTAAGAAAATTCCAAGAGGTCTCATTCCTGTAATAGCAGCAACAATTATTGCTGTATATCCAAACCCCTGAGAAATTCCAGTTGATACTCTATGGGTTTGACTTAACAATTCAATTGCTCCAGCAAGCCCAGCAAAACCTCCACCAATCAACATTGCAATGAAAGCTTTTTGTTTTGCGTTAATTCCCGCATAGACAGCTGTCATCGCAGACCCTCCGGCAATTCTCATTTCAAAACCAAAAACAGACTTATTTTTAAGATAATGAGCGAGGATTGTAAATAGGATACATATCAAAAATCCAAAACTTAATTTTCCAATTATTGTTGGTAAAAACACTTCTTCACCAACATAAGCAGCAGCTGGAAAATTTAATGATTTAGGATCTTTCCATGGTCCATTAATAAGGAATATCGTGACACCAAACACGATGTAGTTAGTTAAAAGAGTTGTAATGATTTCATTTACTCCAAAAACTACTTTTGTTATGGCTGGTATCAATATGCAGAGTGATCCACCAACAAATCCTGCAACAAGTAAGACAAATATATGAATTGAGGGACTATTGATCTGAGTATTAATATAAATAAAATTTACAGCAATTGCTCCTAAAAAAATTTGACCCTCTGCACCAATGTTCCATAATTTAACTGAGTTGATTATGGATATTCCAAGTCCAGCAAGAATAAGAGGTATAGCTTTGTTTAAAGATGCACTAAGGCTGTTAATACTACCTACAGATAAACGCAGCATTAATGAAAATGTATCAATAGGGCTTTTATCTTGAATGAGCAATATTATCGAGCCAATAAAAATAGCAATTAAAAATCCAATTAGAAATGAATAGAAAGTTGAGAGCTCATTAACTGTTTGTCGCTTAAAAAGCTTCAAATTATTCAATTATACCTGCCATAGCCAGGCCAACATTATTTATATCTGCATCATCAATGTTTAATGATTTTACAATTTTTCCCTCAAACATTACATGAATACGATTACTTAGCTTGAAAAGTTCATCGAGATCCTCTGAAATCATCAAAATAGCTGACCCCTTATCTCTTTGCTCAACTAGTAAATTGTGAATAGCTTCAACAGCATTTACATCTAGACCTCTTGTAGGTTGTGAAGCAATTATTACTTCTGGATTACTGATAAGTTCTCTACCCATTAATAATTTTTGCATATTTCCGCCTGATAAGGTTGATATTTCAGCCTTTGAGTTCGGAGCTTTAATTGAGAATTTGTTAATCAAACTTTCTAGATAGTTTTCAGTCTTTGATCGAGAAAGATGTGGACCTAATCTTGTTTTGAAATAGTCTCTAACTATTGAATTATCCAAAACAGAAACACCTGGGGCTAGCCCAACACCCAGACGGTTTTCAGGTATGTAAGACAAATTTAGTTTTTTTCGAGACCTTACACCTCTTCTCGATACATCTTTATTATTTATTAATATTTTTCCAGAGTAATCAACCTCAATACCACTAATTATATTTGCAAGCTCAACCTGCCCATTTCCAGATACGCCGGCAATACCAATAATCTCCCCTGCCTTTATTTCTAAATTGATATTATCTAAAATCTTAAAATTATTTACTTTATCGACATATTCAAGTGACTTTACGCTTAATTTTGTATCTCCTGGTGTATTTGACTTATCTATAATTGATTTTTGAATATTTCCCATCATTAATTCAATCAAATTATCGTCTGTCACATCTTTAGTAGACAGCTCTTCAGCTACCATTTTTCCATTTTTCATTACAAAAACTTTTTCTGTAAACTCTCTTATTTCTTTAAGCTTATGAGAAATCAACACAATTGTTTTTTCATCTTCTTCTGATAATGTTCCTAAAGAGATTCTCAGTTGGTCTGTTTCTTGAGGTGTTAAAACAGCAGTTGGTTCATCCAAAAGCATTATTTTGCTGTCATTGAAAATTAATTTCATAATTTCAATCTTTTGTTTTTCTCCAACTGAAAGCTGAGATATGGTTTTTTCAGGCTTTACAGACAATGAAAATATTTCTGAATATTTTTCATATGCCTCTTTGAAATTATTCTGATAAATATTCGATTTAGATAAGGTTAAATTGTCCTCAATGCTGAAACTTTCAATCAGTCTAAATTCTTGATGGACCATTCCTATACCAAGCTCTGAAGCAGATTCTGGATCAAGGTTTTTTTGTTTTACATCATTAATGAATATGCTTCCTTTTTCTGGTTGGTATATTCCAGAAAGTATGTTCATTAAAGATGATTTACCCGCACCATTTTCACCAAGTAAACCATGTATTTTGCCTTTTCGAAGATAGAAATTTACATCTTCTAAAGCTTTGACATTTCCAAATGTTTTTGAAATATTTTTTGCTTCAAGAATATATTGTTTCATTTATTAATGATAGTAAAAACACTCCAGCATCAAAGCTGGAGTGTTTTAAAAATAATTGTTATGGGCTAACTGTACCAATAACATTGTCGATGAACTCATCCTCAATTATTGGAGGATCAAATTCGCCGGCAATCATTGCAAGAACTTTACTTCTTATATCACCTGAGATGACTCCGTCTACAGTTCCTTGTTCTTCATACCAAGATACAAGTCCTGTTTCAATTCCACCCCAGTAGGCACCGCCTGCAAATTCATCGTTGATAATTGAATTTACAACATCAACATAATATGGACCCCAATCCCAAACAGGTGCTCCTACAAATGCTTCTGGAGCTGCTTCTTGTCCATAAACAGTGTTGTATGAAATCCATTTAGCGCCATTAGCTTCAGCGACTACACCAGTAGATGGTGAATCTTGATGCTGTGCTAATACGTCCACACCGGTTTCAATTAAAGCATTTGCTGCTTGTGTTTCTTCTTCTGGTCCAAACCAAGTAAATGTCCAAACAACTTCGACTGTTGCGTCAGGATTTACTTCTTTTACTCCAGTAGCAAAAGCATTAATTCCTCTTATAACTTCTGGAATTGGGAATGCTGCCACATATCCAATCTTATTGGATTCTGTTAATGAACCAGCAGCCATACCTGAGGCATATCTTGGTTGGTACATTTTTCCAAAATAGTTTCCAAAGTTACTGTCATTACTTAAGTATCCTGAGCAATGCAAAAATATCACATCTGGATACTCTTCAGCCATTTCTGCCATTGCGTCAATATAACCAAAGGTTGTTCCAAAGATAATATTGTATCCTTGCTCAATATATGCTTCTGCAACCGTTCTAAATTCTGTAGCATCTTCAGGGATCAGCTCTGTGTAAGCTGTTTCGATTCCAGTTTCATCTGCTAAGAACTGTCTACCTACATCATGTGCTTGTGACCATCCACCATCGTCTGCTGGACCTACATACACAAATG
>CACKZW010000008.1 GCA_902604835.1 uncultured Candidatus Actinomarina sp. | reverse complement strand
TATAAGAGTAGCTGTTCTTGCAAAAAAAAATAAAACTGATTCTGATAAAGTTTACCGCGAAGGCTATCTATTTGGAGAAGCTACTCAGTTTTAAATATAATTAGTATTTTAAAAATTTTTATGAAGTTTTCAAAAAAAGAAGAATATTTAAGACAAAAAGATAAAAAATTAAAAAAAGTAATTGATAAAAATGGACACATTAAATTTAGACCTGTCAAGGAAAATCAATTTGATACTCTTGTAGGAATTATTATTTCTCAATTTATATCCACAAAAGCTGCGGACTCTATCTTTAGTAAAATTAAAGAAAACTTTGATTCAGAATATCTAAATGAAAAACATTTTCAAAAATTAAATATTAAAAATATTAAAGATTTAGGCCTAAGTACTAATAAAGCGAAAAGTATCAAACAATTATCGGATCTTTATCTAGATAATCAATTTGGAGATTTAACGAAATTAAGCAAAAGTGAATTAAATGAAAAATTACTTTCGGTATTTGGTGTCGGCCCTTGGTCAGTAAATATGTTCGAAATATTTTGTTTAGGAAAATTAAATGTATTCTCTTCAAAGGATGCGGGTTTAAGATTAGCGATGAACAATTATGGCTTAATTAGACAAGGATCTGAATGGATAAATTATGATAATTATGCAGATAAATGGTTTCCTTACAAAACTATTGCCTGTCTTCACCTTTGGAAAACAGTTGACTAACAATAAGTTATCTTAACTAGATTTTTAGATTTTAAAAATTAATTTATTTTTACGTATGAAATTTTTCTTTGTGATGATTCATATAGTTTCCAATTATTTTTAAATAAGAGCTCGTTTTCCAAAAGTCTATGATTGTAGTTGGCTACATCATCAAAAATATAAACAGAACCTTTATGTGTTCGACTATTAAAAAATTCAACTTCTTTATAAATACTTTCATAATCATGTGGACCGTCAAAAAAAACAAATGAATATTGGTTAACTAAATTTTTTCCTCCTTCTGAGTAAATAGGGATACCATTTTTGTATCGTTCAAAAAATTCACTATCTTCAAGATTAAAAAAAATAAAATTTTTTAACTTATTTAATGCATATATATAAAGATATGGAATTGTTTCATTTCTCATTTTATTTGTGTAATCAACAATTGTTTTATTAGTACCAATATCTCCATCTCCATGGTTGTATTCAATATTTCCATAAGGGTCAATCGTAATGAAGGTTCTGTCTAAATCTTTATTTTCTACTAAGGAGTCAATTATCCACTTGGCACTACCTCCACGCCTAGTACCTATTTCGCAGACAATTCCTGGAATATTTTTTATTTTGTAAATACCATTTACTAATATTTCATAATTTAAACTGTCAGTCTCGATAAATTTTGAATAATATGAATCAGTGTATTTCATGTAATCTTCATGAGAAATATTTTTAAGCTGTTTAATAGATGATTTTATATATTTTTTTATACTTACAGGAATCAATATTTTTATAAATTTATAAATCATAATTTCAATTTTTTTTATTTATATATTAGTTAAATTATCTCTCTTAGCTGGTCCAAATTTTTTATTATATTATCAGGACTTAAATTAAGAGGAGGCCTACCCAAAGAGGTTTCATCATTTGAATAATCTTTTTCTAACAAAATTGTTTTAACTCCTGATTTTTTACCAGCAAGTATATCAACCCACCTATCACCAACTATAAATGATTGCTTTTTGTCGATATTATATTTTTTACATAGTTCTAATATCATGTAAGGATTAGGCTTCTTAAAATCTTTGTTATCTTCCGTTTCATTAACAATTTCTTTTATATTCATTTTGCTTAGTAAAAAATCATTCATTTTATTTAATTCTTTAATATCCATATTTCCTCTTTTTACATCTGGCTGATTGGATACAACAAAAATTAAATATTTTTTTGAATATTCATCAATTATCTTGATTGTATTTTGTTTTACTTTGAATTCTTGAATTTTTCTTGGTGATGCTGGTTTACCATTACGAAAAATTACTTCATTGATAACACCATCTCTATCTAGAAAGAGTGCTTTATTCATTCCAGAGCTCATCTACTTCATTAATGTTATTAAGTTTTTTATTCAATTCTTCATAAGAATCTAAATTTCCCATTTCATAAAACCTACTTTTTGTTTTATGAAAATTAATATTTTCATATTCTATATTTTTTTCAAAAATATTTTTAAGATCAATTTTTTCGTTTGTATTATGTTCTAAAAAAATTTTTTTGCCTACAAGCATTAAGCCATACTCAATAAAATTAAAACCCTTATTGTTAACTTTCGAATAAGCTTCTATTTTATCTTTTATTAATAAATTTGGAATATGATTTAAACCATCACTTTCAATTACAGAAAGCAGCATTCCTTTATCTGAATTTTTGAATTTTTTTTCCATAGACTCTATGTTTATGTTTAAAAGTGTGTCACCATAAGTTATCCAAAAATAATTTGGTAATAATTCTAAATTATTTACAATCGCTCCAGCTGTACCAAGTTTATTTTTTCCATCTGAAAGTACATTTATGAAAAATCTTTTATTATTTTTTTCAATTATTGATTTCTCAATTATTTTATTTTCTTCTTGTAAAATAAATATTAAATCCTTAAACCCTAATCTTGACAAATTTTCTAAAAAATAATCTAAAAATAATTTTTTTCCAACAGGTTTTAAAATCTTTGGTAAATCACTATGAATTTTTTTTAACCTTGAGCCTGTCCCTCCAGCTAAAATCACTAATGGAAAATCTGTTTTAAAGGTCAAAATATATGAGGCCTTCGTAGTCAATATCAATATCAAAAAAATCTATTTTTTTAATTTTCAAATAATTTTTTATTTCTCCTTTATTTTTTACAAATGCCAAAATATATCCACCACCACCAGCTCCAATTAATTTAGCGGAAATACACCCGTGATTTTTCATCTCATTTATCAATTTATCAATTTTTTTATGAAATCTTGATGGGGCCCTTTCTAATTTTAAACTCCATTGATCGTCAATTAATTTGTAATAATTTTCAATCTCATTATTTCTTAATAATTTAAATGATTTTATCCCAATCTCTTTTGAATCAATTAGGTTTTTAGTAATTGGATTTGATTCCTTCTTTTTCATTATTGTATCTTCTAGCTCTGTACTTGCCGACCTTGTTACCCCTGTGTTTACAAGCAGGGCATTTTCAAAAAATCTTGTTAACAATTCATTATATTTAACGAGATCCGTATTTGTAACATTGTCGTCCTTATTGACTTTAAAATATCTAAGTCCACCAAGTGCTGTTGAATAAGTATCTTGAACACCAACTGGTTCTTTTAAAACATCTATTTCAATATATGAAGCCAGCTTGGCTATATCTTTTTTGCGGTAGTTTTTGTCGGTAAATTTAGACAATCCATACAAAAGGGCATTAGTAAACGCCCCTGATGAACCCAAACCCGTACCCGATCTAATATCAGCAAATGAGCCAATTTCAATATTATTTGATATGTTAAACTCTTTCAAAGCTTCTTTAATTATTGGATGTTTGATTTCATTTACATTATTAACTTTTTCAGATTTTGAATATTTTAGAATTATTTTATTAGTAATAATTTTGTTAATTGAAATATATACATGTTGGTTTATTGCTGCCGTATTAAAATTTCCACCGTATTTTCTTGAGAAAAAAGGTAAGTCAGTCCCTCCTCCTCCTAAGGTAACCCTTAATGGAGCTCTTGTAATTATCAATTAAGGGGTAGTTCCTTCCCATTTAGGTGTTTTTGGATCTAAATCTGGATGAGAAACAATCATATGCCATAAGTAAGCTTGCAACCCTTCAGTATGTGCCGTTACATATTCTGGGTCAAGATTTGGAATTAATATTCCTGGCATTGATAAATTTTTTACCTCTCCACCATCTCTTCCAACTATTGATAAGACTTTTCCTCCTTTTGACTTTGCGTACTTTGCAACATTAATCAATTGTGAACTTATTGCTGGATTTTCCGAACCTCCACCAACTGAAAAGATAAAAACACAATCATTCTCATTAAATTTCGAAACAGCAAGATAATCACTATATGAAGTTTCCCATCCATCATCATTTATTCTTGCTGTTAGTTCAGATACATTATCAGTAATTGAGTAGCATTCAATATCTAATAACTTTCTAAAATCACAAGCTGCATGTGATGAGTGTCCTGCTCCTCCTCCTGAACCTGCAAAAAAAATTCTTCCATTTTTTTCTTTTATCTCTTTTATTAGTTTTACAGTTTGATTTATTTCGTTTAAATCTATTGAATCAACTATTTTTTTTAATTGATGGAAAAATAATTGTTCAAAACTTTTATTCATAACTTAAATCCAGCTTTTTTTGCATCATCTCTGAACATTTTCACAGTATCTAACGAAAAATCTTCAAGATTTTTATTTATTAAATTTATCTTACTGAGTAATTCATGAGATACTGTTATTATGTCACATCCTGATCTCTCTGCTTGAAATATATTGAGAAGTTCTCTGGATGAAGCCCAAAGAAGTAAAGAAGAAGCTTTCTGATTTGACAAATAATCCCTAATTTCTACTAATTCTAGTTCAGGGTCAACTCCTGTATCCGCAACTCTTCCTGCAAAGTAAGAAAGTATGCAAAAATCTAGATCTTCAACGATATCCAGTATTTCTTTTATCTGTCTTAATGTAAAAATTGCAGTTATATTTAGCTTTATATTTTTTTTGACTAAATTTTGAATTACACCTTTGCTACTCTCTCCATGTGAATTTGTAATTGGAATTTTGATATTTACATTTTGACCCCATGATGAGATATATTCAGCTTGTTTTATCATCTCATTAAAATCATCAGTAAATATTTCAATAGAAAGTGGATCGGATGTAACTTCCTTTAATATTTTTCTACAATGATCTTCGTAATCAATAACTCCTATTTTCTTCATTAGTGATGGATTTGTTGTGAAACCTTTAATATATTTTTCTTTTTTAAGTTCAATTATATTTTCTAAAGAACTTCCATCAGCATAAATATCAATATTTAAATTTTTAAGATTGTTCATCTTATGATCTTACCAAAAATGAATTTCTGATTAATGAAAGTTAACAATTTACAATATGGCTTGAAGATAAATATTTTCAATTTTTTTAATTACTTTATTTGATGAAAATTTTTCAATATACAACCTTTTACTATTTTTCATTCTATATGAGTAATATCTTTTTATTCTCATTAGTTTTAAGAGCTCCAAAACATACATTCTATGACTACCTACGACTTTTCCAGCATTTTCAACAGTTTCAACATGACCATTGTTATAAACATTTTTATGGCTAACAATTGGCAAAGAGTTCCTCATTGCTTCAGCTATAGCCAATCCAAAAGTTTCTCCATCTTTTCTACCATGGGTAAAAACATCTAGGGTATTGAGAAAAATTTCTTCTGAATTCTTTTCGAAGTCAAAATTTATATGATGAAAATTCATTAAGTTTAGAGCTTTTGCCTGTTCTTGATATTTTTTGGAGCCTCCCATAATTAAAAATGCAGTATTTTTATTTTCTATTTTTGAATAACAATTTAAAGGAACATCTGAATAAATTAAGTCAGCTTCTCTTTGATGCATTCCAAAAATAAATTTATTTTCTAAATTAAATTGCTTTCTTAAATTTTTTATATTTTCTTTTTTTTCATCAATAGGATTTAATCCTAGAACGATCTTTTTATCATTTCCTCCATGTTCTATCCATTTATTTTTTATATCTTTACTATGCATAAATATCTTAAAAATATTTTCTTGATCATAAATGCCCCAAAAAATATGTACTGAATCAATTATGGGGGTGTTTTTTATTTGACTGAAAGGGTCTTCATTTTTTCCTGATCTAGCAGATTGTATAAGATCATAATTTTCCTCATTAAATTTATCCCAAAAGTTGGTATTAATCCAATGAATATTTTCTGGTTCCGAATAATCAATTTTTTCAACATTAAATTTTATTAAATTTACCCCATTTTCATTTAAATATTCCAGTCTTTGCTCATTTGGAAATGGATGTTTGTAATCTGAGCCTATAAGTTCAGCTGGGCCAGAAAAATAATAATCTACATCAAATTTACTTTTATCTAAATTTGCAGCGATTGTTTGTAAATATTTTTCGGTCCCACCAGCTGACGCACCACAATATTTTATAAAGGCTACTCTTTTTTTCATTTATAAGACATCTTATAATAATTTAAAAGAATTTTAGATATTTTTTAATTAATAAGTTCATTTAAGAGTTATGTAGAATTACTTCTATGGAAATAGCATTAATTTCTGATTATCAAATTGATGAATACAAAGAATTTGGTTATGAAAATCGTTGGTCAACAGCTAATGGTATATATAAAGAGATATTGAAACGAGAGAGAGTCAAAAATGTTATTTGGTATCCATTTCCAATAGATGCTCCTAATTTTCCATTTATAGAACTTAAAAAGGACATCGAAAATAAAAAAATTTCTCCAGATGTTATTCTTTATATGTCTTGTGGGCCAAGAGAAGACAGTATGTTTACTAAATCCAATTTTCAAAACACTAAACTTGTAGTGGATTTAGGCGATGAGCCACAAACTAAGGGATTCAACATTCAAAGATCTTCAAATGCTGATGTTGTATTAACTCCTGATAGAGATTGTTATAATTTATATAAATCAAAAGGATATAGCGTCATACATACCGGGCATTGGGCAGATATGAACATATTTAAGCATGATCCAGACGCCATTATAAAATATGATGTTGTTTCAAGTATGAAAGGAGACAGAGGAAAAATCCCAAAATATTTATCTAAAAAGCTCAAAAATCAATTTTTAAATAAGAACGAATTGACTGGTCAAGAAAATGCCAAATTTTTTCAATCAAGTAAAATTATATTTCAAAAATCACGGTTTAATGAGATAACTAGAAGAATATTTGAGGGTATGGCAACCAAGAAACTTGTCATCACTGATCAACTTTCACAATCAAAAGGTCTCGATTTGTTTTTTGAGGATGGAAAAGAAATTATCCTTTATGACGGATCTTATGATGCATTGAGAAAAATAAAATATTATCTTAAAAATGAAGAAGAAAGGGAGAAAATAGCATCACTTGGCTATGAAAAAGTAAAAAAGTTTTACACAACAAAAAATATTGTAAATTATATTTTGTAATAGTTATTGATGGAGTAAACAAGACATGGCATTATTGAAACTCAATCATTTAAAATTAAAATATCAAATTAATGTTGAAAACATTGTGCATGTAGGTGCTCATAAAGGACAGGAGGTTGAAGATTATAATTCAGAATTTTCAAATCCAAAAATTCATTTATTTGAACCACAAAAAATTCCCTTTGAATACCTACAGTCAAGATATGGCAGTTTCGAAAATATAAGAATGTATAATTTTGGATTGGGAAGCTCAAATACATCAAAAAAAATGTATATTTCAAATAACGATGGACAAAGTTCATCTTTTTTGAAGCCAAAAGAACATTTGGCAGTCCACCCAGAAATTCAATTTAGTGAAGACTCAACCCAAATCGAAATCAAGGTATTTGACGATTTGAATATAGCAAATGTCGAACTGCTTAATATAGACACGCAAGGTTTCGAATTAGAAGTTCTAAAAGGATTTCATAAATCTTTAGTTAACGATATCAACTATATAATTCTTGAAGTAAATAAAAAAGAATTATATGACGGTTGCCCTTTGGTGAATGATATTGATAACTATCTATCCAAATATAATTTTATAAGAACAGATACTCACTACTGGATGGATTCTTATCCTTGGGGCGATGCTTTTTATGTAAGAAAAAATAAAGTATCTTGGAAAAGAATTTATTTTTCAAAAATAAAGAACTATCTTTATGCGATCGAATCACTTTACAGATTTTTAATTATCCTCAGAAACTTTATTTGGAAGATAAGCAATAGAATTTAACATTAAATAAAGTTAATTATCAAATTTAAATTATTACTTGTCCACTAATATATTTGTATGATATATAACTTGTTTGGATTTGATTTTATTATTGAATTAGAAATCTTACAACTTGTAATGTTTTGTTCAATTCTAGGTAATATTTTTAGACTTATATTGAGCTTTCTTCATAATCAACAATGGACCAGAACAAGATTACAGTTCTTAAACTTTTCATTTTTACCGGCAATCACATTTATAATCACAAAAATCATTTCAGGAAATATTGCACTATCTTTAGGAATGGTTGGCGCGTTATCTATTGTAAGGTTAAGAACTCCAGTCAAAAATCCATTTGAATTAATTGCCTATTTCTTTTTAATTACATTAGGAATTGTTACCAGTGTAAATCCAAATATTGCCATAAATTTTTTAATAATAACGTTTTTAATATCGCTTTTAATCGAGCTAATAAACAACCTAATAAGTAAATCTTCGTCAGAAAATGCAAAATATACTAGTGACTTAGAGAATAAAGCTACTTTAGTTATAACTTTAAACAATAAAACAGATATTATTGAAAAATCAAATTTTTTAAAGAATATTTCATACGATCAAAATAGTTACAAATATACATTGCTATCTTCAGATAATAATGAATTAACAAAAATTGTATCATCCATAGATGATAAAGACATCGTTTCGTATTTTATTGAAAATATATCTGAAGTGTGAAGAGAAACTTAGTATTAGCTTTTCTAATAATTGCTACTTCTTATTTAATTTTTCAAAATAGTAATTTATCAAATAAAGAAAATTTAGAAAAAAATAATAATATAAACAATTTAGAGTCTATTGATCCGATTTGTGATGGTATTGGATTTGATGAATTTTATGAATTAGAACCCAATGATATAAAATTTATAAATATCGATATCCCTCAAAGTGCAGATTGGTATCGAAATTTTTTTAATGCATACTTATATTCGAGCCAAAAAGGAAATTTTATCAATGAGAATTTCAAAACAAAATTTAATTCAAATATTCAAGTATCTTTTGAAAAAGGAATAAATTGTGAATTCGTTGGAGAAGTAAGAATCAATGGTGATTTAAAAGATCATATTGATATAAGTAATTTGATTTCTTCTTTAGATGTAAAACTTGACACTGGAAGTATTTTTGGAATTACAAGGTTCAAATTACTTATTCCTGAGACAAGAAGAGGTGATAACGAAGTATTTTCAGCAAATCTTTTAAAACATCTAAAATTTTTAAGTCCAAGAACTTTTTACGTTGAATCTAGTATCAACAGAAACAAAACTCATAAATTCATTTTCCAAGAAAAAATTTCTAAAGAAATGCTCGAACACAATGGATTTAGAGAGGGACCAATAATTGAATCAAATGAAAAATATATTTGGAACACTACTGAAGATCCATTTTTCAGAGACGATAAAAAACTAACAGGAGATCCTTTAATATTTGCAAGAATTATTAACGAAGAATGGGCAAATAGATCCCTCGAAAACAAAATAATAGCCACTGAAGCTGTGGAGAGATTAAACAAGTCCTTGTTTGCTACTTTAAATGATAGACAAGTAAACAATGAGATTCTTTCAGAAGATACAACATTTATTTATATGTTTGAAGCAGCTAATAGGGCTCTAATTGCAAACCACGGTGTTGCTACAAACCATAATCGACAATTTTTCTACGACAGATTAACCAACACTTTTATTCCTGCTTACTATGATGGAAACCCAGAATTCTTTAAAAGCACACCAAGACAAGATTTTGGATATGCAAATTCAAAAAAACTTGCAGAAGGAGCCATAAGAGTAAAAGACATAAAAATAAATAATGAAGATCTCTTAACTGAACTAAAAAATTCCGGTTTAGATTATGACATGAATCAATTAAAAAACTATCTCAAAACTTTTAAAAGTAACTTAGATTTAGTTACTCAGTATCAAAATTTAGAAGAATACCAACATCCAAATTTTGAATCACAAATCAATAAAAAAACAAGAGTAGAATTATATTTTCTATTCGATGATATCGAAAATGGTAATCAAGAAATTTGCTCTCAGAGATTAACTAACTGTAAAAGTATAGAGATTAGTGATGAGATTAATATTTTTTGAAAGTAATTTATTTTATAACAATTTACCTATGTATGTTTTTGGAAAAAGCAAAGATAATTTCTTTTATGACGGTCACAGTTTTGATAACTTAGATTTTAACAGTATCACTGTTGGATCATTTCTTATCCAATTACTTGGATCTCCAAGTTATGATATTGATTTTTATAACCAAGAAATAAAATTTGTGATTAATGAACTAAATCAAAAAATTGTAATCACATCTGAGGAAGTTATAAAAGGTTGGTCTTTTATAGTCGAAGATACTATTTCTGACTTCCTTCAATCAAGAAGTGATAAAAATCTTTTAACAGGTTGTTTAACTTTTCTTAATACAAAAGTACAAGATCTAAATGTTAAAGTAACAGGCTCTCATTGTGAGGATGGATTAAACCTCATAAACGTTAATGGTAATTTTTTAAACTTAGAGATCAACAAAGCATCTTCCGATGCCTTAGATTTAGACTTTTCTGATGTCTTAGTCGAAAATATTATTATAAAAGAGGCTGGAAATGATTGCGTTGATGTCTCAGGCGGTAATTATGAATTTTTAAATCTAAATTTAAATTATTGTTCCGATAAATCAGTTTCTATTGGAGAACATAGTGAAATTAATATTTATACTCTTAGTTCTTCAAATTCAAAAAAAGGTGTAGTTGTAAAAGATAGTTCATTGGCTAATATCACAGAGTTTAATGGTTTGAATTTAGAAACATGTGTTGAGGTTTATAGAAAAAAACAAGAATTTGGTCCATCATCATTAATAATTTCTGATTATAAATGTGATGGTAGTTCTCCAAACTTTGTTCAAAAAGGATCCCTATTTTATGACAATTGAAATTAGAAAAGAATACAAAGCAGTCTGCACAAGAGGAAATCCTAATTCTGACAAAATATTCGAAATTAGAAATAATTATAAAACACTTTATCAACCAAGAAGGATAGAAAGTTTATATATGGACACAATTGATTTCAAATTATATAAGATGTCAAACTTTATGGACACAAGGAAGTTTAAGTTTCGTTATAGACAATACAATAATTCCTCTAAGATCAAAAAAGAGATAAAATTAAATACTCAACTTGGAAGAAAAAAATTAATTGAAGACACAAAGTTTCTTGATTTAGATGATATCAAACCAACGACATATAATAGCTACTCATTAGTTCCAATTGTAAAAATAAGTTTTTTAAGAGAGTATTATTTCACAAAAAATTTAAGAATCACGATTGATACAGATCTTAAGGCAAAGTTAAGTACTTATATAGACTTAAACGAATCTGAGTACATATCAGCTAAAGAAATAATTGAATTTAAGCTTAATGAAACAAATTATTATGAAAATATTTTAAATAAAATTTTAATAAATAATGAAATATCAATAGAAGACCATATTCCATTTACAACAGAGAGCTTTTCAAAATACACGCATGCTATAGAAAATTTAATTAATGTTTCTGAACATTAAATTTATATAAAGATTTGCCAATTTCTATGGTATCTTTTTATTATCAACAGAAAGTAAGTTTTTTTGCAGCTGAAGCAATATTTAGGAAAAAAGTTTAGAAATTACACTCTAAACAAACATCCTGGACTTTATAGACCCAGTAGTGAGCCTTTTTTAACTGGTGATACTTTAAGAAAATTCTCAGATCATATTTTTGATGAAACAAAAACTCTTAAAACTAATAGAGTTAAAAAAAATGATGTTGTC
The DNA here is from genome assembly GCA_902604835.1 of uncultured Candidatus Actinomarina sp. Classification (GTDB taxonomy): domain Bacteria; phylum Actinomycetota; class Acidimicrobiia; order Actinomarinales; family Actinomarinaceae; genus Actinomarina. The sequence goes on along the minus strand of CACKZW010000008.1, from coordinate 28,448 downwards.
TTTATAAGAACTGACTTAAAAGATATTTATTTTGAACATTATCACAAAAAAATAAATAATTCTTATATTGCGATATTGCACAATTCTGATGCTTCCTTTGAAGAATCAGATGTGAACAAAATTGATGCAAAGATCATTCATTGCTTTTCCCAAAATTTAAATATAAAAGAAAGAAAAAATATATCACCAATTCCTATTGGTTTTGAAAATAGGAGATTTAGGAGTAACGGTAAAATAAGTAATTTAATTCAAGCTCAAAACATAAAAGCTGAAAAAAAAGAAAAAATATTTAGCTCTTTTAACATAACAACGAATTTTAATCATAGAAAAAAATTGAAGAAGATGATAGATGAAAGCAATTTAATAGAATTCTCTTTTTACATTGAAAATTACAAATATCTTAATCAACTTTCAAAATTTAAATATAATTTATGCCCAAAGGGAAATGGTTTTGATACACATAGAGTTTGGGAGTCAATATTGGTCAAGACAGTTCCAATTGTTGAGTCAAATCAAGTAAATATAAATCTTTTTAATCAAGGTATTCCGCTATTTTTGATAGATAATCTGGAAGATATTACAGACATTCAATTGAATAAACTCCTTAGTAAAGAAATAGAGATTCCGTCTAGATTGAATATGGAGTACTTATACTTTGACTATTGGCGAAAACTAATTAATTCCAAAAAAATTTAGATGTAGTCCTTATATTCAATAGGTAAATATTTACTAAATCTTTTTGAATGAATATGTAAATTCATCAAGTCATATTTTTTATTATTCCAAGTTACAAATGGTTTACTATTTTTAAAATATGGTGAGATTCTCTTTACTTTTATTTCTCTATCAATATTTTCATTTTGATTGTAAACCTTTTTTTTAGAAAATCTTTTTTTTGGATGTATGTGGGTTCCGTCAAAATATTGTCCATAATTTGATGGATCAAAAATAATATCCGAATGGTACGGAAGTGTTGGTAATAAGTTGATTAATCCGTTATTTTCTAGAAATATCTTTCCCAAAAATTGCATCTCATTATATGGCTTCCCACCATTAAACTCCCATTCTTCTTTTTTGCCGATTTTAGAGATTCTGTTAATTTTATTACAAATAATACTTATAGGCTCCAAGTCTTGAATCACAGAGTATCCAAAAACAAGTTTTTTTGGTGAAGCAGATGTAATATTTAATTTTTCTTTAACGACTAAGTTAAGGTCAACATTTTTAAATGGTTTATAAATTAGAACATCATTATCAAAATGAACAAATTTGGAGTCAAGTATTTTTTTTCTAAATTGCTCTAAATAAAAAATTCGTAAAACAGATGTTAACCAAAGAGGGTTGTTTTCAAAAATAGTATTTTCATAAATATTGTAATCATAAAATTCCTTACAGCCGTCAGACTCAATATCATTTAAATTAATAAATGTCGTATTTTTATATTTTGGATCATCATTTCCGAGAATGAACACTGAAGCATCCTTATCTACCGATAATATAGAATTTATTACGAACTTTAAATAATCGGGAAAATATCTAATTGATATCAGAACGTAATTCATACTAAATAAGAATTATAGTATCTGTTTAAACATCTAAAGAAAGTATATAAAAAGTTAAAATGATTTTTCAATCTATCTTTTCTTTTGGTAAAAAGTTTGTTTATTTGGCTAAAATTGTATAAAAAATGTTAAGTCTTAAAAAAATAAATATAAAAAACTTTCTACTACTTGCTTCTACTTTTTTGTTTTCATATTTTGAAATTATATACTTTGATATTGATCATTTTTTACTTATCGAAGATGATTTCAAAAGATTTGGTTTTTATACAAAATTTCAATCAATTTACCTAATTTTTTCTTATTTTCCATTTATATATCTTATAGTTTTATTAATATATCGAAATTTAGACAAACTTATCAGTAATAAATTTTATATATTCATTATCTTATTGGTATCAAAAATTTCAATTTTAAGCATTCTTTTTTATTTTTTAAGAATTTACACAATTTCACGATTAAAAATATTTTTTTCAATAATTATCTTTGCCTTGTTTTTTAGTTTTTTATTAATTTATATAAAAAAAAGTTTCAAAGCTTCAGTTTTACTTTTAGGATTTTTTAGTTTGTTTTTTTATCTTATAGTTATTTTTGATATCAATTACCAAGTAAATTTTAATAATTGCGTAAACGCTTTTTCTGAAAATAATATTTTAGATACTCTTTCTGATTCAGGTGAGTCAATTTATGTGATTGGTCATGCTTATGGCTCAAAAGAAACAGCCAGAGTAGGCATGTCTGAAAAAGTAACAAAATATATGTATGAAGAAATTCCTAATAAAAATTCAACACTTGTACTCACAGGAGACATAGTTTATGAAAGTACAATGGAGTCTCTTCTAAAAGTAAAAAGTGATATAAATAATAATTTCAAAAATTATTTAATTGCAGTAGGCAATCATGAAGTACAAGATAACAATAATTATTTTGAAGTTTTTAAGAATGATTTATTTTTATCTAAAAATAATGACGTACTACTTATCGCAGCAAACTTTTCAACTAAAAATTGGCTACCTACTTTAGACCAGCAATCTAAAATAAATAATTTTTTGGAAAAGAATGGAAATATAAATACAATATTTCTCTTTTCTCATCAAATTTTCTGGCAATTAGATGTAGATAATGAAATTCAACCTAATGGTACAAATTTACTAGAAGATGATTTGATTAAAGATTCAACAAATTGGCTTAATTTAGATGACAAAAATTTAATTGTAATTTCAGGTGATTATGGAGCAAATGGTCAGCAAAGCTATTGTAAGAAATTAGGCAACACTGTTTTTATTGCTAATGGGATCGGTGATAAAAAAAATGATAGCTTCCTACAAATCTACCTGAACGATGAAAGCTTTTATATTTTAAAGAAACGTCTTTAGTCAGAATATTTATTTAGAACATCTAAAATTTTTTTTGCTCTCGCAACAGTTGTTCCATTTTTCTTAAGCCAATCCCTTTGCCTTTCAAGCATGTTTATATATTCTTTTGTAGGCTTATTTCCTATTACAAGTTTGTTCATTAAAGATAAGAGCTCTTTTTTTGAACTATATGAGTAGCATGGTAGATTCTGGGGAGAACAATTAATTGGCTTGTCTTTATAATCTCTAAAAAGCAATAAAGAACCAGATGCAATAATTTCATAGTGTCTTAATGAATCCCAACCTCCTTTTTTGGAGGTTAAACCAAACCAAGATGTTGACATATCATCGTAATATTCACCTTCATCATTGAAGATATGATGTTTTTTTGTTCCTCCTAGGTCGGTTTGTTTTTGAAATAAAGAATGTTTAGGAGCAGTTTTTTGGAATAATTTATTTTTTCTACTCAAATCTATTTTTCTTATACTTGTTTCAGGAATTCCAAACCCAGATGGGTAAACGTAATTTTCATTAAATATAAGTTCTCGTTTAAATGAATATTTAAATTGATTGGCAATAACAAGCTCTCCTTTATATTTTCTCATTTTTTCAGCATTCCCATACAAATCGTGACCATCTAATACCCACGAATTTTTATTTGCAAGCTTATCAAATTTCTCAATAAAACAATCCTCACCATAAGCATGGCCACTTCCATAAATTACAAAATCAATATCGGTGAGATCTGTTCTATTAATATCATCTTCAAAAATATCATTTAGTAAAGTAAAACCTTGTCCGTGCAAATCCTTTTTTTTTACTTCTGAAAAATCACCATAGAGAATTTTTTTCTTTGGTAATTCAATTAAATTTTTTCCCATTAATGATTTAAGACCATGAAGAATGGATAATTCAAGATAGTCACCTTGATGCGCAAGGTTTTTTGTAGTGATGAAAAGAATTTTCATATTACAAATAATAATAAATAAACATTATATTTTTAATCTTCTAAATATATAATTTAATTACAAAACTATGAAATCAAAAAAAATTTTGATACTTGTCATGAATTCTGATTTGTATCCATCTAAGACAATTGTTCCAGTCTTAAAAAAAACATTTTTAAGTAAATCTTATATTCAACTAAATTTAGGCCAGTATGAATTTCCAAATTTGATAGAAAGAAAGGATAAATTTATCTCATATTTAATCTTTCAGGGAGGATCGACCAAGATAAAGTATTTTAAGAATACACTTTTATTAAACCATGAAAAAGACTTAAAAACTCAACCAGATAGAGTTCTCGACTGCTTTGAATGGATATTAGAAAATGTAAATTTTGATTACATATATCGAACCACTACTACTGCATACCTAAACATTGAAAAGTTATATGAATTCGTTCTGGATAAACCAATTTCAAATTTTTATGCTGCACCAGAAATGTTTCATGAAGATAAAAGATTGAATAAAAAAATAAGATTTGGTTCAGGAGCTGGATTTTTTTTGTCTAGAGATTTATTGACCGCAGTTATAAACAATCGTGATAAATGGGATAAAAAATATTTAGATGACGTATCACTAGGAAAACTTCTCTTAGAAGATTTAAGATATGATTTGGTTTCCACACCAAGACAAGATTTTAAAAAATATCCACTGAATAAAGATATAGACTTTGATCAGTTTCACTATAGGTTTCGATTAGATCTTTATGGATATCCAAGATTTTTAGAACCACTAGTTGTAATCGGACTTCATTTAAAAATTAATTATCAAAAAAATCCTGAGATGTTAAAAAAAATAATATACAGAGTGTATGATTTATTTTCTTTATTGCTGTTCTTTATAGCTAAAAAACTTTATTTTCTACCTAAATATAAAGTTGCAGTTAAAAAAATTAAATTCTTTCTTAAGAAGTTTCCTTTATTAATAAAAATTAAAAAGATATTTACTAATTAAAACTTCTTTTGAATTCTTGAAACGATATAGCATTTGCATCTTTTGATGACATTTTTGGATAATTTATTCCCCAATCAATCCCAAGACTGAGTGGATTTATAGAGAAATCATTTTTAGTATCAAAATTTCCAGACTGTAAATAAACAACAGTTGCTTCTTTACTCAAGACCCCATAACCATGTGCAAATCCTTCTGGAATAAATATTGCAGTGTCATCATTTTCTTGTAATTCTATACTTGCATATTGGCCGAATGTTTTTGAATCTACACGAACATCTAAAAATACGTCTATTATTTTACCGCTAACACAAGTGACAAATTTTGAAATTTCTGATGGCTTTGTTTGAAAATGTAGACCTCTAATTACATTTTTATTTGATCTTGAACAAATAACTTCTTTTATTGAACTCATTAAAATATCAAGATTTTCTCCATAGATTGTTTTCTTTAATGACCCTCTATCATCTTCAAAAAAAATTCCTTTAGCTATTTTTATATCTTGAAATTTTTCTGAAAAATTGTTTACTTTCATATTTAATTAAGTTTAGTTAAAAAATAAAAGAGTACTATGACACTAGATACTAAATAACGATTATTCTAATTAAATAAGAACGATTAAAAGTAACAAAAAAATATTATGAGTAAAATAAATCAAGTTATTCTTCTTGCTGGCGGAAAAGGCACAAGAATGAGAGAGCTTACAGAAAGTCTTCCTAAGCCAATGGTGCCAATCGGTGATAAGCCAGTTTTACATCATTTGATTGATATATTTACGAAATTTGGAGAGTTTGAGTTTATTGTTTGTTCTGGCTACATGACTGAAAAGATTGAAAATTATTTTCAAAACTTTAAAAATGTAAAGGTTATTGATACTGGTCTGGATACTCCAACAGCTGGAAGGATTCTTCATATTTCTGAACATTTAGATGAAAATTTTATAATTACCTACGGCGATGGACTGGCAAATGTAAGAATTGATGAATTGATTAAATTTCATTTTAGTCATGAAAATATCGGAACTTTGACTTCAACTAATCCAACTTCAAAATTTGGATTAGTTGAATTTGATAAAGAATTTAAAGTTACTCAATTCATAGAAAAACCAAAACTTACAAATGATTTCGTAAATATTGGTTTTATGGTTTTCAACAAGAAATTTGAAAAATATTTAAAACCTGACGCAGCTTTAGAAGAGTATTCTTTAATAAAGCTATGTGAAGATAGCGAACTTCGAACATTTATACATAATTATTATTTTGAACCAATGGATACTTACAGGGAATATCTAAATTTAAATAACCTTTATGAAAGTGGTAAAACGCCATGGCTCGAATATGAATAAAAAAAGAATATTATTAACAGGTGGCTTTGGGTATATTGGTAGTACTTTTATAGAGAGATATTTTAACAAATATTCAATTACTGCATTAGATGTTAATTTTTTTGGCTATCCAAAAAAATTAAAGTCAAAAACAACAAAGACGATCATTAAAGATATTCGTGATATTTCTATTGCTGATTTAAAAGATATTGATATTGTTATTCACATGTCTGAGCTATCAAACGATCCTATGGGAGAAATAGAACCTTCAATAACAGAAGACATAAATGTTGAAGGTACAAAAAAACTTATAGATCTTTGTAACAAATCTAATATTTCGAAGTTTATTTACATGTCTTCTTGTAGTGTATATGGATTTAATGAAGACTTCGCAAACGAAAATTCGAAGCTCAATCCATTAACTGAATATGCAAAATCCAAAGTAAAAAATGAAGAGTATATTTTAAATTCTAGTAAAGATTACGAGGTAAAAATATTACGAAATGCAACTGCCTTTGGCTTTTCAAACAATCACCGCTTAGATCTCGTAGTAAACGATCTTGTTCACTCTGCAATAAAAAACAATGAAATAAAAGTTTTGTCAGATGGTTCACCAATACGTCCGATTGTGCACATTGTTGATATTTGTAGGATCATCAGATATCTTATTGAAACTGATTCATCTAAAAAATTGCTCCTTAATGTGGGACATAACTTAATGAATTATTCAATTAAAGATATTGCAATGGCAATTTCAAATATAACAAATATTGACAATTTATCATTTGGAAAACTAGATGGTGATAAACGTTCTTACAAAGTCGACTTCTCATATCTTGAAAAATCTTTACCTGGCTTTGTTTTTAAATATGATCTAGAAAAAGGAATAGACGAATTATTAAGAAATTATAGTGCATTTGATGAACAAATACAGTCGAGAAGAATTGAACAATTAAATCATCTTGTTGAGAATCAAATATTAAATAATGAATTTAGATTTGTGTAAATAAAGTATAAATTTAACGTAAATTAATATGTTATATTTTCTTCACTAATATATTCAGCTAGTTTTTTTATTGATTCGACGAAACTTATTGTTGGTTCAAATCCTGTATCATTTACAACATTTGATGTATCAAAATACTTTTCATCCAAGACAACATCAGCTTTTTTGTTCTCGTCAATAAAAAGTTTTTTATAAGCTGGAAACAAAGTTTGCATCTCATATATATATTCCTTTAACATCTTTGGGTTGCCAGAACCAGCCATATAATGTTCTAGTCTTTTACCTTGTTCAAGAATCGCTAAATATGTTTTTGCACAGTCTTCTACGTCAATTACATCAAATAGCTGGACACCGCTTGACATATTTATTTCTTCATTCTGAATCATCTTTGAGAGTGAAACTTGTAAAAATGAATCTTTATCATCTCCTGGTCCAATAACATGTGAGTTGGTTATAAAAATCAAATCAGTTTTGCTTTTAGAACCAATTATTTCCAACTGCCTTCTCGTCCAAAGCTTTGCCAGAGCATAAATAACATGTCGATTGTAAACAGTATTTTTATTATGATCTAAGTTAAGATATTCCTCAGCAAAAAATTCCTCCATGGTTCCAGTAAAAATATATTTTGTGATTCCAATATTTTCTGCACTCTTGAATAAATCTGTAGATATTTTTAAATTTTTAAATTGTTCATCAGAATTTAAATCAGAGAGTCCTGTTTTGCCACCCCAGGCAACATGAAATAATGAATAAATTTCTTCACTATCCCATTTAGCGTACTTTATAATTTTTTCTAATGAAACAGTACTTAGATCGCAATCAAAATAATTAGCATTTTTTAACTGTTCTTTTCGAATCGAGTTTAAAGTTGAAAATTTTTTTCTTCCTATAGCCAATACATCATATCCTGAAATTGTTAAAACTTGTGAGAGTTTTGCTCCAAAAAATCCTGAACCGCCAGTCACAATTATTTTTTTCATATTTTCTCAATTGAAGCTAGTAGATCATCAAAACTGTGCTTTTTTAAAGATTTTATTTTAGGGATATTAAAGTCCGATAACTTTAAAATATTAAAACCACTATCTTTGATCTCATTTTCACTCTTTACGTTGCAGTAATTATCAATCATATCAAAATAATTTTTTAAACTATATACATCCTGTCCACCTGTGTAGTAAGTTTTTTGATTTTCTCCAAACTCGGATATAGTTAAAAGGTTTTCAGCAATCTGTTTGGTTGTAGATATGTTACAAAGCTCTTTATTTTGTGGGATATGAAACTTCTTATTTTTTAATATTTTTTTTAAATTTCTTTCGACAAATGTATTATTTTCTAAGTTTGGAGATATCACAATAGAGGTTTGTGTATGTATAAAATCAATTTTTTCAACATAGGATTTGAAAGAAAGAATATCTTTTACGGCAAGTTTTGCAATACCATAATCTAAATGTTTAAACTCATTCAAAATATCATATTGTTTATTCTCTAAACATCTTTTTACAAATATTTCATCGATGGAACCCAAATTTATAAACTTTTTAACACCTATTTTTTTACTTAAATCAAGATAATTAGATGATATACCTACGTTATCAATTTGTTTATCATAACCACCATCAGTTAGAGAATTTAACCCCCCCCATGCCAAATGAAAAAAAAATGAACTTATTTGCTTTGTTTTTATAAAATCAAATAACTCTATTAATCTATCTTTTTCATAGTTAATCCATTTATTCTTTGGAATTGAAATATAATTCTCAAATTTCTGAATATTGCAATCAAAAACTTTTATAGAGATTGATGAATTACTTTGAAATTTTCCTAAACCGACAACTTGTACGTTTTTACTTTTTAATAATTGGACCAGTTCTTTACCTATTTTACCTGTAGAGCCTGAAACAAAGGCTACGCTGATCATTTAAATATTATAACTCGAATTTTGTTAAACTTTTTTATGATTTTAAACAGTCTTTAAAAACTAATTATTTGAAATATTTAGAAAATTTTTATTTTAGAATCAACTTATAAATTATGTATTTTAAAAGTTATTATTGGTATCAATGATAAATTTTGTTGTCTGTTTTGATGATAATTACAATGATGTAGCATATTTATTTTTTCATACTTTGTTAAAAAAAGTATCTGAAAAAGTAAATATTTATGCTATTCATAAAAATCCAATATCATTTGAAGCGATAAGAGAAAAATTAGTGCTATATGAAAAATTAAATAATTTTGAAATCTTTAAATTTGATCATGATTTGAGTCAGTTTCCAGGCATAACGCATGGACACATAAGTGAAGCTACTTACTACAGGCTGTTTCTTGATAAATATATTCCTAAAGATATAGATTATTTTTTCTATGTTGATGCAGACATAATATGCCGCAAAAATCCAATTAAACTTCTTAAGCAGGAAATAGCTAAATTATCTGAATCTGAATATATTATCTCAGCAAAGACGGAGGTGTTCAAAGAAAAAGAAATTGAACCTCACTGGGAGAGGCTAAATTTAAAGGGACTAAGGTATTTCAATGCTGGAGTACTATGTGTGAATTATCAAAAATGGATTGAAAATGATATTTCAAAACTTCTAATAGAAAAAATGATTAATGAAAAAGATATATTACTCTATTGGGATCAAGACGTTATGAACATGATTATTGATGATCATTATATTGAGTTAGACAAAAACCTTAATTTTGATCTTTTTGTAAGTACAAACAATGTAAATTTAGATTTGATTGAACATTTTGGTGAAAAAGATTTAGATTCTATGGTCTTTCTTCACTACACAGGAAGCGTAAAACCATGGACCGTGAGGGGAGCTTTTAATAAACGTTCAATTTTTTATCACGATGCGTATTATGAATTATTTAATAAAAAATACAACATAATTAACACGTGGAAAGTATCAGCATTTACCCAATTTATAAAAGGTTTAAGTTTATTTTATATAAAAAATTTAAGATATCCTATTTCATTTATTTTGATTACAGTACAAAGTTTATTAAAACCAAGTAGACCAAATGACAAATAATGTTAAGTAGAAATAAATTTATTTATAAACTAAACCAAATAAAGAGCGAACAAATTCTTTTATTTCCTCATTTAGGACTTGGTGATCTGATTATTACAAATGGATTGGTAAATTATATCTCTAAAGAACTAGGTAAGCATATTTATTTACCCGTAAAAGATAATTATTTTGAACAAATAAGTTATCTTTATTCTGAAAATAAAAATGTAACCTTATTTGAAATTAAGAATGAGACAAGGGAAGAAAACATCTTAAGCTTTGGAAATCAAAATAATTTACAAATTTTAAAAATTGGTTATGAAAAAGTGAAAAAAGAACCATTTAATACATATTTTTATAAACAGTTAAAAATTCCTTATAGTTTTACATATGAATACTTTTCAATACCTGTAAACAAACAAAAAAATAAAGAGTTAGAAAACCATCTAAAAGATTACTATAAAATCACTGAAGAAAATATAAATTTAGTTCATAATGAGTCTTCTTATCAAAAATATGATTTAAACATATCAAGCAATTTTGAATGTATTTATGTGAATAAAGATTCTGACATATTTAACAATATGTTTTTTTATGAAAGTTTAATTAAATCTGCTAGCGAAATACATTGTGTAAATGGAAGTTTTTTTCATCTAGTTGAGCGAATAGATACGAATGCAAAACTTTTTTATCATCACTTAAGAAAAAATAATATGCATGTATCTGAGAAATGGGAATGGATAAGGTATTGAGAAACAAATTAGAGAAATCAATAAAGTTTAAAATATTTAAAAAAGCAACAAAAGAAATGCCTTTTTATTTTCTTGATTATCTTATTATTTTTTATTCCACATTTAAAAATATAATTTTAGAGAGGAATTTATTTAAAAAAAATATTGTAATAATTAGCGCTTCAGATAAATATTTTGCTGAAAGCTTATTTCAATTACTCGATAATATTTCTAATCTAGGTAAAATTTCAAAAATTATTATTTATGATCTAGGACTTGAAAAATTACATCTTGATAAAATTGAAAAATACTACCCACATGTGATCGTAAAGAAATTTGATTTCTCAGACTATCCTAAATTTTTTATTGATAGAGATGAATACAACCGACTAGGCAGTTATGCATGGAAACCAGCGATTATCTATAAAGAAATGAATATTAATCAATGTCAAATAATCTGGCTAGATACTGGGAACCTTGTAGATAAAAAATTTAATTTAGTAAGAATTGTTTTATCTGCCATTGGATTTTTTAGTCCAATTAGTGCTGGCAACCTTAGGGAATACACATATATCGAAACATTAGAGTCTTTAGATGTACCTATGAGTATGTATAAAAAAAGAATGTTGACAGGTGGTTTTATAGGATTTGATTGGGAAAGTAAAAAAGCAATGAAAATTTTGGACAAATGGAATTCTCTTTCTCATGAAAAAAGCCTGATATCACCCGAAAATTCTACTATTTCAAACCATAAAGAAGATCAATCACTTCTTTCTGCAGTTGTTTATCTGTCAAGAAGCTTTTTATATTTACCAAAGATTAAAAAAGTTTTTGGTATAAAGGTTAATCAAAATCCAAATAGATTTTTTTATTTGTTAGAAAGTGAGGAAAATTCAATAGCCGAATCTGTTCGCGATCAGTGGTATAAAAATTTTGGTAGGATGTCTACACGAACAATAAAAGAATCTAAGATTGTATGGATAACCAGTCTAAGTAAATTGTATAAAATCACCAATTCTATTTTAAAAGAAAAAATAATCATAGCTTCAGTGTTTGAGGATGAAGTAGAGAACTTTAACCAATTGTTGTTTATGAAGAAAATAAATAACAAAATAAATCATATTGATTTTTTCTTAACTACAAATAAAGAGTTAAATCACTCCTTAGAACAAAATGACTATGAAACGATCTTAATACCTAATATTGAAATTAATTCTTTAAAAAAAATTCTTGAGGAATCATTACTTTAGTCCATAGACTTATTTTTTTATAAATACATTTAAAACACGAACAGGATCTTTAAAGTAAAAAAGATTTGAATTTTCTCTGAATTCATCCGTGTTCAATTGAAAATAATTAATACCAAAACTTTCTAACTCACAAATATATTCCCCATCTATTCTTTCCTCTATTCCATTTATAATCATTGAAGTATTGCATATAATAACATCTGGAGATTGGTCTAATAGTCTTTGAACGTTGTCATCTGAAATCTTACCCAACTCAGTTAATGGAATTGTTATAAAATCAGCAAAATGATTCATTGGATGAACAATATATGAAAAATTTTGCTTATTTAAATAATGCAAAACCATTACGTAATCAAGTGCAAAAACCGAATAATCATTATCAAAATAAGAATCTATCTCTTGAGATAGTTGGTATAGAGGGTATTCATTAAGAGTTGAATCAAGCGACTGCAAATTACTAAAAGAATCTTTGTAGGAATAAGTAAATGAATTTATTGAAGCAATAAAAATCAATGATATTAAAAGATAAATATACTTTTTATTTAATATTTTTGAAATCAAAAACGGTACAAAGAAAATAAAGTAGAAAAGATGGTGGTAATAATTATGTGAACCAATAAAGTATATTGCGAGAGAAATAAATATACTCAATACATAGAAATCTAAAACAGTCTTCTTTAACTCTTTGTAATTACTAGTAATGTAAAAAATTAATAATGAAAATAGTGAAAAATAAAGAAAATTGTTGAAGTAAAACATTTCTCTAAGCCACACCCTAAGTTCATATAAAGAGCTTAAAGATTCATCTGAGGTATAACCTAATGGCATAGTTACATAGTTCGCAAAATGAATATCTAGTATCCCATTATTAAAATAAACAAGTACAACAATAATATGGGGTAATATAAATCCTAAAATAATACTGTAAATCTTCTTAATTGAATAATTTATACTCTCACTCTGAAAATAACTCAACAAGAATGGAATTAGAAATAAAGCAGAGGCCAGATTTACTAAAGATGATAAAGAAATTAATATACCAATAAAAAAACATATTTTTTGATTATTTTTTGAAAATACAAAAAGGTACATTGATAATGACAAAAACAACAGACAGTAAATTTCAGAAAACCCGCTTACGTACCAAACTTTACTGGTAAAAGTGATAAACAAAAGTCCTGAAGCAAATCCTTTTATCTTATCCCCATTAGTTGTCTTTAAGACTATTAAAAATATAAAAGTTGAAATAAAAAAAAGTATCACATCATTAAATATTTTAAAAATAACAAGATTACCTTCAGAGATTAAATCGATAAAGAAATAGATGTACATTAAAACTGGCCCTTTTGATTCCCACTGAGTTTCTAAAGGAATAAAACCTAAATCAATTTCAGATGCTGCAACAAGATAAGATGCAACATCCCATGTTATTGTTTCAAAATTTAAGTATTTGTTTTGAACAATTAATGTCAAAAAAAATAAAATCAATATAAAAAAAGTATTTGGTATTTTTTTTGATATTTTATTTACTTTTTTTTCAAAACTTGAAACATCTCTATTTAAATCTTTATTAAAAATTAAAAAACAAATTAAGATTATTCCGGATGTCAATGTTACTATTTTTTCAAATTGTAAATTATTTATTACTGTAATAAAAATTAAAATGATAATTGGTATAGAAAAACTTTGAATTTTTTTCATCCATCCTATTATAAAATCTTTACTATAAATAAATAGAAAATCAGGATTAAACTATATCTGATGGGCAATTTTAAAAAAACTTTAAGTGAAATAATATATATTTCAAGGATCACAGGTGTTACTAGAAAAAAATTAAGAATTTTAGGTTCTGTAATTTTATCAAACACAACAGTTTTTATAGATATTTTGATAATACTTATGTTTGCCAATCTATTAACTGGAGAAATATCCAATATAGAGATAGTTAATTTATTTATTACAAATATATATCTATTACCGATAATCGTCCTATTAAGATTTTTTTCAAACTTTTTAGAAAAAGCAAATATTTTCTCACTTCAGCTTCAAGTAGAAAAAAACTTGAGAGTTTACTTGATCAAAGAGGTATATAAAAAAGGCAACTATTCCATTGCAGATGCAACATTTTATATTAACTCACTCAGTGGTCACGTAGGTTATTTTTACGCAGCGCTAACAAGTTTTCTAAATGGATTGGTACAGTTAATTGTTTATGGATCGTTTTTATTATTTACGAATTTTCAAACCATTTTAGCTTTTGCTGCTGGAGGGTTAGTTTTATTCTTTCCTACAAGAACTTTATTAAAACTTGGAAGAAAATACATGCATGAATCTTGGATAAATGCACAACAAACAGGAAGAGACATTGAACGAGTTATCCAAAATATTTTTTTAATTAAGATCCTTGGCACAAGCGAGAAAGAAATTGATGATTATGATAAAACTACATCCAAATTAAGATTATCTCAGTTAAAAAATCAAGTTTATGGAACAATTAATTCATTGATTCCAAATTTTATAACAGTTTTTACAATCTCTATATTAATTGTATTTTTCAACATTCTAAGATCTTTATCCCTAGAATTTTTGGGTGTAACATTAAGATTAGTTCAAACCATAGGAGCAATTAATACTTCAATGAATATGATGATTAACTCTCATGTACATTTGACTAAATTTGTAGAACTAGAAGATAACAAAATTATTGAAAGAGAAGGTTACTATCAGAAAAACGATTCAAATAAAAACTCAGTTGAAATTAAGAATTTAAGTTTTAAGTATTATGGATCTCAAGAATATATTTTTAAAAAACTTGATTTAGAAATTCCCAAATATGAACATACCGTTTTAACAGGTCCTAATGGTTCAGGTAAAAGTACTCTACTTGGATTAATTTCAAAAGTTTTTTACCCTGAGGAAGGTAACATAATTATAGCCTCAAACAAACTTGGTTATGTAGGTGTTACACCATTAATACTCAAAGCATCGTTAAGAGAAAACTTTTTATATGGCAATAATCTAAAAATAAATGATAAACAAATGCTTGATTTAATGGATGAATTTCAGCTTTTTAATTCTAGTGAAAAAACATTGGATACTGCTGTAGATAGTAATTCACTATCCTCCGGACAAATGCAAAAAATCGCATTTATAAGGTCTTTATTAGCTGATGTAGAGATACTACTACTTGATGAATCTACTTCCAATTTAGATATACAAACAAAGCAATTAATTTTTGATATTTTATCAAGCAAAAATATCACAGTTATTAATTCAACTCACAACTCAGAAGATTTTAAATATGACAATCACCTCAGAATAATATATGAAAATGAAATGAGAAAATTAATCTATATTTAAATTTTTATAAAGGGCATATTCTTTATCTATATGTATATCAAGTAAATTGTAAGTTTTAATGGTTTTAATTGAATTTTTAACTAAATTCTTCCTTTCATTTTCATTTTCTAAATAAAACTTGACTTGTTCTTTCAATTCTTCATTTGAATTATAAATAATGCCATTTTGGTTATGTTTAATTATTTCTTCAACATTCATGTTTTTTTTTGCTATAACTAAGCAACCGTTTGCCATTGCTTCTAATACAACCTTGGGATTTCCTTCAAATATTGATGAAGAAATAAAAATTTTATATTTTTGATAAATATTTTTTAAATCATAAAAACTCATTTTTTGTAAAATATTTAATTCAACATTATTTAATTTAGAAAATTTAAGAAGAGAATCTTTTTGAGACCCCTCTCCTACAATATCGATTTCAATATTTTCATTCTTTAATGATTCAATTATTTCACTGAAGTTTTTTTGAGTTTCCAATCTTCCAACGGACAAAACTTTATTTTCGTATCTGTTACTTTCACGACTATCAACAATAGAATCAACCCAATTTGGAAAATGTAGAACATTCCCTTTTTCTCCAAATACTTCTTTCAAGTTTACTTTATCAGCTTTTGAGGTAACTAAATATGAGTCACTGTAAAGTATTGATATTTTTGTCAGAATGTAATAAAAAAAACGTACGTAAATACTTCTTTTCTCATTTTTTGAAAATTCGTAAAGATTATATCCAGTCCTTATTATTAACGGTTTTTTGATTAAAAATTTCAATATTAAACCAATCCATGCTCCATTTTGTTGATTTGTTTTAATTAATGAATTGTTTGATAACAATGCTTTTAATTTGAAGGTTATATAAATTGTTTTCAAAAAATTGTATATTTTAAAATCACTTTTTTTGATATATTTATAAATAGGAATGATTTTAAAATTATCTAATTTATCTGCAAACTCTAAATCTTCGTGATCACCAAAAGTGAGAAAAGTAAATTTGATATTATGTTTTTGTTGAAGATGCTTATAAAGTAAAATTTCTCTATCAAATATTTTGTTTTCTTCCCAATTTTTTAGAGAAATTCCATATGTGAAAATAAGAATAACATTCATTCAATTAATATTAACTTAGTAATAAGTTGGTTTTAATGAAAAAAATATTGATTATTCACAACAGATATCGTATTTTAGGCGGTGAGGATGTTGCTGTTGACAACGAAATTGCATTATTGTCGAAAAACTTTAATGTTGAAACAATATTTTTTCAAAATGAAATAGAAAATTATTTTTCACAATTTTTTTATTTTATTTCTAATAAAAATAAAACAAGTGTTTCAGAGTTAGAGAAAAAAATTGAAGAATTCCAACCCGATATTGCTTACGTTCACAATACATGGTTCAAAGCATCTTTAGCTATATTTAATGTACTAAGCAAGAACAACATTAAGACCTTAGTTAAACTTCATAACTTCAGATATGATTGTACAAGGTTCTTTCTCACAAAAAATCATTTAAAAACAGATCATAATTGTCACAAATGTGGAATGATAAAAAAACGATTAAGTTTTTTCAATAAATACTTTAATGAGTCATTCTTAAAATCAATTTTTATAGTAGTGTATGGAAAAAAATATTTTGAAATATTAAAGAGAGGTAAATTAAAAATTCTTGTACTTACAAATTTTCATAAAAAATATTTAATATCTTTAGGTATTGAAAGTTCAAAAATATTTGTTTTTAGAAATCCTATCAAAATTAGTGATAAAAAATTAGATGTTAGCAAAAAAAATTACTTTGTTTATTCTGGAAGAATTTCTGAAGAGAAAGGAGTTTCTGAGTTAATTAATACATATCTTGATTCAAATATAAAAGAGATTGGTCTAAAAATTGTTGGAGATGGTCCTGACTTGGAAAAATTAAAAAATAAATACAGTAAAAATAATATTGAATTTTTAGGTTTAATTCCAAACAATGAGTCTATAAAAATTATTGAGAACTCTATTGCTGTAATAACGGCAACAAAACTTTACGAAGGTCAGCCAATGCTATTATGTGAAGCATCTTCATTAGGGGTGCCATCAATTTTTCCAAATTTTGGAGGTATTGCTGAATTTTTTCCAGCCAATACGGAACTTGCTTTTCAACAGTTTGACTATGGTGACCTACTTGAAAAAATAAACAAGCTTTGTGATACTGATTTCATTAATAAAATTGGAATAGAGAACAGAAATTATATTGAGAATAAACTAAATTCCAAAAACTTAGTTGAACAATTTGAAAGTATAGTCAATGAATAGACCAGAAAAAGTTTCTGTAGTTATGAGTGTTTACAACGCAGAAAAAACAATTGAAAATTCAATAAATAGTATTCTTAATCAAACTTACAAAAACTTAGAATTTCTAATTGTGGATGATTGTTCAACTGATAAGACTTTTGAAAAGCTAAATTTGTTTGCAAATATCTCAAATATTAAAATATTTCAAAATCAAGAAAATGTAGGATTAACAAAATCCTTAAATTCATTAATAACTAAAGCAACTGGAGATTATATTGCTAGGCAAGATGCAGATGACTTTAGTCATAAAGATAGGATCAATATTCAGATTAAAAAAATGGTCGAGGAAAATATTGACTTTTCTACTACAAGAGCAGAAATAATGAACTCTCAAAAAGTCATTCCGAATATTTCTTTTTATTTTCCTAAATTCTTTTTAAAGTTTAAAAACCCATTTATTCATGGATCACTTACCATAAAAAAAGATGTTCTGATAAAAAATGGTTTATACGATGAGAGATTTTACTATGCGCAGGACTACAAGTTAATTATTGATTTAATAAACAAAGGTTACAAGCATAAAATATTGAAAGATGTACTTTACAAACTTAATTTTGAAAATAATATTTCAATTAATTTTCAAGATGAACAAAAGTATTATGCAAAATGTGCCCGTAAGGGGTTAAATCCCTAATTTAAATTTTATACATTTATTAACAGTCTGTTCCAGATTTGTTTCAGTACGCCATTCAAATTTGTCGTATATTTTTTTTGGATCGGCAATTATAGATTGTGGAGAATTTTTTCTTAACAATTTCTTATCTACATTTGTATAGTTTTCATATTCAAGTTCAAAATAATTAAACACAAGTTTAACTAAGTCTTTTATTTTACTTCCAACTCCAGAACCAATTACAAAATCATCGCCGGAATCATCATTGGTAATTTGATATATAGCTTCTGTAAAATCACCAGCATAACTCCAATCCCTAACAATTTCCAAACTGCCAACTGTTAATGAAGTATTTTTTCCTTCTTTTATCTCTTTAACTTTATTTATTATTTTCATAATTAAATACTCGTCGCTTCTAAATTCTGATTCATGATTAAACATAATTCCTGAATTAATGTTCCAATCATATTTATTTCTAAGTTCTGAAATATTTCTATGAATATTGTACTTTGCTATGGCATATGGTGAATCTGGTAAGAATTCTGATTTTTCAGACAAAGGTGAATCACTTTTAGCAAACATCTCAGAACTAGATGCTTGAAAAAAATTAGGAAATTCTTTATTTTCTATGCAAGCAAATATTAAATTATTAAAAATAGTATCGATTTCATATTGAGTTTTTTTTGGATTTAAGAATGATTCATATACAGAACTTGGCCCTGAAAAATTATAAATAAAATCTGGATTAAGGTCATTTATTAAGTTATAAACTTCATTTTGTTTGGTTAAATCGACATTGAACATATGAACGCTTACGTCATTATGCTTATTTAAACTTTGAAGATTTGAAAAAAAATTTGAATGTTTATTATTTCTTGATATACCATAAACCTCTTGATTTTGTTTCAGAAGATAATTTGTTAGAAATAATCCATCTTGACCGGTTATTCCTGTAATTAAATTTTTCATCATTGTTTAGCTCATTAATGATTATAAATAAGTAAAACATTTTATAAATACGTAGAGCATCATTTTTCAATCTAATTAAAATTCAATTACAACAAATAACTTATGAAAATTTATATAAATTCTGCCAACGAAAATTGGATTGTAGACAGACTTAGGGAAGAATGGTATTCAAACAATAATACAATCTCTACCAAAAGTATTTATTTTTCTGATATTGTGTGGATTATCTCTCCATGGACATGGGAAAAATTGAATAAAAAAATTTTGAGAAAGAAAAAGGTGGTTTGCTCTATTTATCATATTGACGAGGAAAAATTCAATGAAAAGGAAAAAAATGTATTCCTAAAAAGAGATAAATTTGTTGATCAATATCATGTTATTTCTAACAACACAAAATCACAGATTGCCAAACTTACAAATAAACCTATTACCTCTATTCCTTTTTGGATCAATACAGAAATTTTCTATCCGCTAGAGGATAAAACTTCAGTAAGGAAAAAATATGATTTTAATGAGGATGATTTTATTATTGGATCTTTCCAGAGGGATACTGAAGGAAAAGATTTAAAATCACCAAAACTTTCAAAAGGACCAGATAGGCTCATAAAAATAATTGAACATTTACAATCTACAAACTCAAATTTAAAAGTATTGCTAGCAGGAAAAAGAAGAGATTTTCTAATAAATGAGTTAGAAAAATTAAATATTTCCTATCTTTATAATGAAATGGTTGATTTTGAAACTTTAAATGAACTTTATAATTGTCTTGATTTATATGTAGTATCTTCAAGATTTGAAGGAGGACCTCAAGCAATAATGGAAAGTTCAATTACAAAGACTCCAATAATATCAACTAATGTGGGTGTAGCCCCCGAGATATTATCCAATGAATCGATATTTGACATGAATAATTTTGAATCGGCTAAACCAAATGTTCAGCATGCCTACACCCAAGCTAAAAATTATGTAATCCCACAAGGATTTGTTGAATTTAAAAAATTATTTAATAGATGCTATGAAGATTAGTATCGGAACCAATATTAAAGAGGGACCTTGGGGCGGCGGTAATTTATTTGCTAAGAGTCTAAAAAAATTTTTAATCGATAAAAACTATGAAGTATGCACTGATCTAAAGTCTGACGATATAGATTTAATTTTAATTACTGAGCCAAGAAAAACTTCAGAATCATCTGCTTACACTCATATTGATGTTGCAAAATATTTAGAATATGTAAAAAAAGATACTTTGGTATTACACCGTGTAAATGAATGTGATGAAAGAAAAAATACAAGGTTCGTAAATAAATATCTTATAAATGCAAATAAAGTTGCTGACTATACAATTTTTGTAAGCAACTGGTTAAAGAACCTTTATATGTCTCAGGGTCTTGATAGAGAATATCTTGATGTAATTTATGCAGGTTCAGATGCTCAACTATTTAATTCAAACAATTCTTCAAAATGGGATAAAAATTTACCTTTAAAACTTGTTACCCATCATTGGGGAGCAAACTGGAATAAGGGATTTGATATTTATTTATATCTGGATGAGCTAATCTCTACAGACAGATGGAAAAATAAAATTTCTTTTACTTATATAGGAAATTTACCAAAAGAAATAAAATTTAAGAACTCATCCGTTATAAAGCCTCTTTCTGGAAATGAGCTTGTTGATAAAATAAAAGAAAATCATGTGTATCTTACGGCCTCATTGAATGAACCATCTGGTAATCACCATATTGAAGGAGCTCAATGTGGCTTGCCATTGATCTATATAAATAGTGGTGGAACCCCAGAATACTGCAATGGATACGGCGTTATGTTTAACAACAAAAAAGATTTTGAAAAAAAATTGAATGAAGTATTTAATAATTTTGATTTACATAAAAAAATAATGAATGACTATCCTTTTAACTCCGAAAAGATGTGTATTGAATATTTAAAAGTTTTTGATTTTATGATTGAAAATAAAGAAAAATTTATTAAAAAAAGAATTTACAAACACCCAACTAGCTTTATCGGAAAAAAATATTTTAATTTTAAAAGGGCAAGATAGTTAACCAAATATGTGTTTTTCTAAATTTTCGTAGAACAACTTTAAAGAATAGTTTTCTTCTATTGTTTTTATAGAATTTTTTGAAACAGCTTCTAATAATTTTTTATCATTCAGAATATCATTAATCCTTTTTGCCCAAATATCAACATTATTAACATCTTCAAAAAATATGTTTTGATTGTTTTTAAATTTATCTAAATCCCAAAATCCAGATGTTTTTGTGATGATTACAGGAGTACCGCAAGACATAGACTGTAAAGTCACACTTTGTCCCGATGGCTGATGTGTTTCTTTTAAAGGAACTAATGTTAAAGCAGATTTTAAATATAGTTCTTTTATAAACTGATCATCGAGGACATTTGAGTCCCAACTTCCTTTATATAAACTTACATTTTTACCAAAGCTGTAATCATCAACATGTTTTGATACTATCGTAAAATTAACGTTTTTCATTCTATCGGTGAGAAGCTCTAAAAACTTATAATCCCTCATTCCGTCATTTCCAATAAAGAGAACTTCATTTGTTTTTTTATTATTATTTTTAATTTTCCAGAATTCACTATCTATTGAAAAAGGTAAAAATATAAACTTATTTTCATATTTTTGGAATTCTTTTTTTGCAAATTCATATTCACCTTTACCAAGAAAGAAAAGGTTATCGCATGTAATTATTAATAATCTCATAAATAAATTTCTAAAAAAAGTTTTTATTTTATAGTTCATCTTTTTACCAAAAACACCCATAATAAATACATAGATTTTTCTTTTTTTAATTAATTTAATTGGTAAAAGCATAGGCAGAGCTGAAAAAGCAGTCTTTTGGTTTGTAAATATTAAATTCTCAGAATTATTGTAAATTCTATAGTTTTTTTTGTTTACTATTTGGTTTCCATAAAATGGTAAATTTGAAAGTTTATTTAAAACAATATAAATAAAATTAAATATTGATTTTTGATCTTCAAATTCAACAATTTCTACATTCTTAAATATTTTTTTAAAATAATCAAAACCATAAAAGAATTCTTTTGCGTAAGGTTTTGATTCATTATCGATTCTATTTTTTCTTCCAGATAAAAATGTATATGTTATTTTATTTTTCACGTTTTAAACAATATTATTACTTAAAAAAGTAAAGTAATAAATTTTATAATTTATTATTCAATATTATAAAACTAATGAACAAGTATGAATTCTAAGCTCTATACAAATGCACAAAATTTTTATTTTTGGTTTTCATTATTTGTTTTTATAGGATGTTTAGCATTTGATAGAAGTTTTGTTGGTTTAGTTGTAGGTGGTTTTAGGTTCGGTGAATTGGTAGTTGGTATTTCATTCATTCTTTCCATTGTATTCATTTTTACGAATAGAAATTTGTTGAATAAGCTCAATCTAAATGATTTCGTATATAATCTAAATATTTTCAAAATAATTATTGGAACATTTTTAATTAGTTGTATTTATTTCAACACAAGTTTTACGAATACTTATACTTTCAAAACAAGTTCCTATATATGGATGATCTCAATATTTTTTGGATTAATTTTAGTTAGTGAAAAATTTTTAAAATCCACAAAATTATTTAAAACACTTTCAATTGGGTTATTGTTTATGCCAATCACTCATTATCTATTTTCTACTGGATATTATCCCAATTTCATAATGGATATATTTATTAAGTATTCAGATAAATTTAATTTTACAAAAGCATCAGATGTAATGATTACTTTATTGATTGCGAATATATTATTTATGATGATTTCAAAAAATAAAAAATACAGTCTTTTATATTTTTCATTTTCCGTTCCTCTCTTGCTGCCTTTGCTATTAGAGATGAGCAGGGGATCATTCTTAGCTGCTCTCTTCTTTTATATATTTATTTTTTTAACAAACTCTCAATACTTTAAAACTAACAAGAAATTTCTTGTAATTTTTCTAATATCGTCATCAATCTTTTTTATTGGATCAACTTATAGGATAGGAGGAGTAAATTTTGATTTTTCAAATGATACAAATATTGTTGCCGATACCTCAATTTCAGGAAATTTAAATAAGATTGCAAAAAAGAATGAAACTAGGAAAGCATTTCTATCATTTTATATCGAAGATGGAAGAGTTGTTTCTCATGACAACACAACTAATTGGAGACTAGATATATGGCAAGATGTCGTTGAAGATTTAAATACAAAAGAACAAATTTTGAGTGGCTATGGGTATAACGAGATTATTCCAGTCATGACAGATCCAAGTGCTCCTGGAAGATTAGGGAGAGATGGACTAAATGAACATGTTCATAGTTATGCATTTAATATCCTTGCCAGAGGCGGAATAATACAATTATTTTTATTCATTGCATTTCATTCAATGTTAATTTTTACATGGCTTAAAAAAAATAAAGATTTTAAAATCTTAGGATTTATCATCCCTGTATTCATTAATTCTCTAACTGACATGAATATGGAGGGAGTACAGTTTCCTTATATGTATTATTTTTTTCTTGGCTATCTTTTTATTTTTTATGACAAAAATAAAATCTCTTTTTAAATAGTTAACAGATATACTTAAATAATATGCCAATTGCTTTCATAACAGGAATAACTGGACAAGATGGTTATTATCTATCTAAATTTCTATTAGAAAAAGGATATGTTGTACACGGCACCATTCGAAGATCTTCAACCTTTAATACTTCTAGAATTGAACCACTAATTGCAAAGTATTCAAAAGAGGATAATTTAATTTTACATTACTCAGATCTTTTAGATTCATCTTCATTGAGTACATTGATTTCAACTATAAATCCTGACGAAATTTATAATTTAGCAGCACAATCTCATGTTGCTGTTTCATTTAACAATCCAGTATTTACAACTCAAACTGGAACTTTAGGCTCAATTGCTTTGCTTGAGTCAATAAGAAGTCTTAATAAAAAAATTAAATTTTATCAGGCATCTTCATCTGAGATGTTTGGTGGAAAATCAAATGAAATGCTTAGTGAGGCTTCTCCATTCGATCCAAGAAGCCCGTATGCTGCATCAAAAGTTTTTGCTCACAATATAACCAAAATCTATAGAGACTCTTATGATATTTTTGGTGTAAATGGTATCTTATTTAATCATGAATCACCGCATCGTGGAGAAACCTTCGTCACTCGAAAAATTACAAGAGCAGTATCAAGAATAAGTGTAGGAATACAATCAAAACTTACTTTAGGAAATTTGGATGCATCTAGAGATTGGGGATTCGCGGGTGATTATGTTGAAGGTATGTGGTTGATGATGCAACATGAAAATCCTGATGATTGGGTTTTAGCTACTGGTGAAAGCCACACTGTCAAAGAATTTGTTGAGGAAGCCTTTAAGATAGTAAATCTAAATTCCTCTGATTATGTAGAAACCTCTGAAAAATATTTTAGACCAAACGAAGTAGATTTTTTATTAGGGGATTCCCAAAAAGCACAGAATGAACTTGGTTGGAAACCAAAAACATCATTTAAAGAGCTGGTAAAAATCATGGTAGAAAGTGATCTTGAACTAGCAAAAAGAGAGAGTGTTCTTATAAAAGAGGGTCTACTAAGTCCAACGTGGGATAATTCCTAAGCAATATTATCTAGATACCATTCATAAGTTAAATTAAGTCCATGATCTAATGAGATTTTGCTTTTCCATCCAAGGCTATTTATTTTTGAAGAATCTAGAAACTTTCTTGGATTCCCATCAGGAAATTTTGTATCAAATTCAATATCACCCTCGTACCCAATTATTTTTTTAATTTTATATGCTAATTCTTTGATACTTATTTCTTCACCACTACCAACATTGAGTAAATCAATATTTGTATCACTTTCAATTAAAAATTCTATGGCAGCAGCTAAATCATCTACGTACAGAAACTCCCTTAGTGGTTTTCCTGACCCCCAAATTTTGAATTTTGAATTTTGATTAGTTTTAGCTTGATGCATTCTCTGAATTATTCCAGGAATAACATGGCTGTCATTTTCAGAAAAATTGTCATTTGGACCATATAAATTTGTTGGCATTAAGTTTAAAATTTTATGGTTATATTGAGTATTCATTGATCTACCAATCTCAATTGCTGATATTTTTGCCATTGCGTAGGGTGAATTTGTAGGTTCAAGTTCTCCAGTCATAAAACTTTCTTCTTTAATTGGATCTTTGGCATTTAATGGATAAATACAACTACTACCTAAATTTATAATTTTCATATTCGGATACAAAATACTTGCCTCAAGTATATTTAAATTAATTTTAAGATTTTCTACTATGAATTCTGTTCGATAGGTATTGTTAGCCATAATCCCACCTACTTTGGCAGCAGCATTAATTAAACAATCTGGCTTATTTTCATCAATAATTTTTTTTGTTTCTTCAAATGAAAAAAGATCTGTATCTTCTCTTGTGGACGGAATAACAGATTTAATATTTTCAGCTTTTTCTAAATGCCTCACAATTGAGGAGCCTACTAAACCGTTGCTTCCAAATATAAGTACTTTAATAATTTACCTCTGTACCAATTATTCTAAGAAAAATAGATATTTATAAACACAAAAATTCTAATTGATTTTAATATAGTCATTACATGCCAAATGAATTCGAAAATAACTTTCGGTCAAATATAATTAATTTTCTCAAAAAGCTTGAAAGAGAAAATAAATTATTTCAGTTCAATCCTGTAATAAATGGAAATACTACTTATGGAAACAATTTACAACTTGGATTTTCATGTTATGTATTAAAATGCTATCACATGCTTGGACTGTGGGATGAACTAGAAGAAAATAAAAAAACTATGTGGATTGATTATATTAATAGTTTTCAAAAAGATGTGAAATATCTTCCTCAAAGTTCTTTCATTGATGATGCTATAAAAAATTATTATGAATCCTATCGGGTTAAATTAAGTTTAAAAAACTTTCTAAAAAAAATTCTCGCAAGTCTTAAAATTAGTAATTATAAATCTATAAATAAAATTTATTTAGAAACTGTAAGAGCTGAAACAAAACAAGCAATTGCTACAATATTTGAATTAGGAAATACAAATAAATTAAAATTTACAGAATTTCCAAGAACAAAAAGTGATATAGAAAATTTTTTAAATAATCTAAATTGGAATCATCCATGGACCTCAGGAGCACAATTTGCTGCTATTGCTGTTTTTACATCCACACAATTAGACTATCTAGAATCAAAACAAAATTCAGATATAATGTACAGTTATCTTGATAATTTTGTAGACGGCGAAACGGGCCTGTATCTTAATGGTAACCAAAGAAATTCTAGTGAATTGATTAATGGTGCAATGAAAGTACTTTCTGGGTTAGATTGGCTACAAAAGCCAATTCATTATCCAAAAGAACTTATTGACTTTTGTTTGAAAAATAAACCTAAATATGAAGGTTGTGATATTGTCGATATGGTTTATGTTCTTTATAGATGTTCAAAAGAATCAGATTATAGAAAAAAAGATATTCAAACTTACTTTGAAGAAATTAAAAATCAAATAAATTTACATTATCATCCTTCTCTTGGTGGGTTTTCTTATTTCCAATCAAAAAGTCAGAATTTTTACTACGGCTTAAAGATCACTGATGGAAATAATGAGGCTGATTTACATGGAACTACTCTTTTATTGTGGGCATACTCTATGATTGAAAACTTTAATGGATCAAAAAAATATAAAGTAATAAAACCATAAATGATAAGTTCTGAAAATATAATAAACAGTTTTAATTTCGCTAGAAGATCAGATTATGTTTTTAGTGAAATAGTTACACATGAACAATTTAAAAAACTAAACCTTGGTGATTATATCGTTTTAGATAAGAATGACAGATCCATATTTTATAAAATGACAAGATTAGAAATTAAGGATAATGATATTATTTTTTCAAATACAGACACTATTGAAAATTTGTTTAATTTGTTAAAAAACAATAAAAAAGTTAAAAATTTAAAACTAATAACTAACCAAACCGATAAAATGATCAACAAATATCTTTACAGAATGAAACCATCTTCTGTAAGTGAGTGGTATTCAATAAATGTAGATTACGAAAGCTCAGACCTAATTCCTATACCTTATGGGGTTGCGAATAAGTATTCACCGAAAAATTTATTTACAGATGATTTCAGTTTTGAGAAGAAAATTAATTATGTTGATTCAAAAATGTATATTAATTTTCAAAAAAATACAAACTTAAGTGAAAGACAATTCTTGTATGATCATTTTGATCAATTTGATTGGGCAAAGATTAAACAACCTATACTAAAATTAGAAGATTACAAAAAAGATTTAGCAAAATATCGTTTTATACTTTGTCCATGGGGAAATGGAGTTGACACACATAGAGTTTGGGAAGCACTTTATAGTGGAAGCATTCCAATAACTAAATATCATCATACCTATTCAACCTTAACTGAACTACCAATTTTGTTTGTAAATGATTATCTTGATATAACAAATGATTTATTAAATAATTTTTACAAAAACATTTATGATAAAGAATTGAATTTTAATAAGTTAAACATCAAAACTTGGTTTTTACAAATGAACAGCAATCAAGTTGAAAGCAGTAATGCTGAAATAATCTTGGAAAAAAAAGTAGTATCTAATTTATTTAGATACAATTTCAAAACCAGATCAAAAATTATGAGTTATATAAAAAAAATTAAATACTTTTTCAAACAAGTTTTAAAATTAAAAAAATTTTTATAGATATTTTTGTCCACTGCCATGCCCACCATCGTAATAAAATAAAGGTTCATCTATATAAAGTAAATTAGTCGTCCTTAGCAATGTTAACCAGCAGTCGTAATCAGAATTTCTTGGCAAGCTTTTAATACCTCCAATTCCATCAAACAAGTCTTTTTCAACAATAACACTGGATTTGATAATACAGTTATGT
>CACKZW010000007.1 GCA_902604835.1 uncultured Candidatus Actinomarina sp. | reverse complement strand
TTTATCGTATGGAATATCAGATTCAGAAAATACAACGTCAATTCCGTCTTGCTTAAGTAAATTTGTTATATATGATTTTCTCTGATCATAGCCTATTACATTTAGCCCTTTTTGTTTAAGATATTTAGCAATAGAGCTCATTCCTGAACCACCAATCCCTAAAATATAAATATTTTTATAATCCATTTTTGATTTCCTGAATAATTCGTTTAATTATTTCTTTATTTCCGCTTTCTATTGTGTTGTTTACTTTGTATTTATCTAACCAATCAGTATTTTCATTATCAATAATTAAGAGTTCTTTTTCAAGGTCAGTGTAATTATTACATATAATTGCAGATTCATTATCTACAAGAAATTTAGCATTCATCTGCTGATGTGATGATGTAGTTCCTAATTTATAGGGTATGAGAATTAAAGGAATATTTAAATATAATGCTTCGAGAATACCTCCACCAGCTCTTGAAATTTGGATATCAATTTGACGATAGAAATCATTCATATTATCCACGTATTCGAATTGTTCATAATTATTAAAATTTTTTGTTGTATCAATATTTGATGGGCCAACAATATGTAATATTTTTACTTTATTCAATTTGTGATTCTCTAAATATTCGTATATCAAATTATTGACTTCGATAGAGCCTTGGCTTCCGCCTTGTACTCCAATTACAATATTTTCATTAATATCTTTATTAGATTTTTTTATATTTTTATGAATTACAGGGCCAACAAATTCTAAATTTTTTTGATTAACATTTTTTGTATCTGGATATGAAGAAAATACTGTACTTTTAAAATAAGAAGCAATCTTATTTCCTAAACCTGTATAAATATTCTGTTCTTGAACGAACAGTTTTATTTTCTTTCTCCGGCTTAAGTACGCTGCAATAGGAGCAATGTAAGACCCAGTAGTAAAAATTATTTTTGTATTTTTAAAATCCATATGCTTATTTATATTCGAGATTGTCTTAAAAATTTTGGTTACATTAATTAAATATCCTAATTTTCCAATATCGGATTTATACACGTCGGTTGTATAGCATTTTACATTAACTTCTTGTAGGAACTTAATGCCTCTACTATCTGTTACTATTTCAATTTGATTTTTTGATATTCCACTATTTAATAATTCATCAATAATATTCTTAACTGGAAGTACGTGCCCACCAGTTCCAACACAGAAGAACATAATTTTATTTTGATTCATATTTTTGAATACCCTATTGCAATTCCAATAAATAGTGCAACCATCGCACTACTACCGTATGATATAAATGGTAAAACTATCCCGGTTATTGGTAAAAGGCCTACTGCTCCACCCAAATTTATAGATGTTTGAATAAATACCCAAGAACCTAATCCTGCAAATGTTAATTTCTTGAATTCACTTTTAGTCGAAATTGCTAGGCCATAGAATGAGATAATTAGGAATCCTAATATGATAACGAAAATTAAAAGTCCCACGAAACCATATTCTTCGCCAATTATAGATACTATAAAATCTGTATGTGAGTTAGGTAGCATTCCCCATCTTGCACGAGACGTTCCAGGTCCTAATCCAAACATTCCGCCGGAACTAATTGCGATTCTACTTTGATTCAACTGAAAACAAGCACCTAACAAATCAATTCCTAAGTCACAATCTCTGTCTAGCCAAGTAGATATTCTATTAAACCTATAACTTCCAGATATAGCTAAAAAGTAGAGAGGAACAACAGAGAGGGATAATATTCCAACTGGGTATTTAAAATCAATCTTTGAAAATACTATCTGAGACAATAAAATCCCAAATATTGTAATTGTTGTTCCATAATCTGGTTGAAGATATATGAAAAAACAACAAACAATTGGTAAAAACATTGCTCTTCTCAAATAGAAAAAATTGTTAAATTTTGAATCCATATTATTTAATTGATAAGCAACCCAAAGTATAATTATCGGTTTTGCCAATTCACTAGGTTGAAAATTAATTATTCCAAGATCTACCCATCTTCTACTACCACCTCGTACAATTCCATAAGTTAAGACAAAAAATAAAGCCGATGTAGCAAATACAATCGAAAAGTTGATGAATCTGCTGTAAGAATAAAAATTAATTTTTTTACCTATATTAAAAATTAAAACTCCAATTAATACAGCAGCTATATGTCTTTTAATAAAGTAGAAATTGTCGTTAAATTGATTTAAACCTTGTACTGATGAGGCAGATATATTTACTAAAATTCCAAAAGTTACCAAAAACCATATACTAAAAAGATTAACTCTTTGAAAAAATGAATAGGTTAGATTCATCTTGTATTTTCCTTTAAATTGTTTACTATATTCTTAAAAAATAATCCCCTGTGCTTGTAATCTTTAAAATCAGAAAAGCTTGAACCTCCACAAGAAAATAATATTGTCTCGAAATTTTGATATTCTTCTGCAAGATAGGTTTCTAAACTTAAAATAGAATCTAACTCAACAATTTCACAGTTACGTACTTCTATATCAATATTCATATTTTTTGGGACAAGTATTTTTTTTATTTCACCAGAAATATTTATTTCATCTTCCGGAATATTCTTTGTTATTCCATGCATGATTAATAGTGCATTCCTCACTCTGGATGTAGCTACGGACATGGAATGAAAATTGGTAGACTTTGAATCATTAATAAAATTTGTTCCATTAATCGAATCAACGAATTCAAAGCGATGTTCAGAATGAACTTCTTTTTTCAAATATTCATATCCTTCGTCTGGATTTATATCTAATTTTTCAATTATTTTTATAAAAGACAGGCAGGTATCTACTGGAAAACTCATGTCGTCAAAGTCATAATTTTTCATTAAAAGCTCATCTTTATTTTTATTAATAGGAACATTTAAAATATCTTCAAGATGTTTTTCTGATAATGTGTTAAAACCCGTTACTAAATTTTCGTTTGATTTTAAAAAGGTCAATAATTTTAATTTTGATTTTCTATATTCCTTCTCATCTTTGTGCCAGTCAAGGTGATCAGAATGAAAGTTAAGAAATATCCCAAAATCAATTTGAAGATTTGATGCATAATGAAGCTGAAAGCTTGATAGTTCTACAATAGCAAAATCTTTATCTTTAAAATTAATACTTAATGGGGAAACTCCAACATTTCCACATGCAACAGCATTAATGCCTTTTGAGATCAGAAAATTAGACAATAAATTTACAAATGTAGTCTTTCCATTTGTTCCAGTAACACCAATAAAGTTTCCTTTAAATTCTCTTGAAAATAAATCAATATCTGTAATTATTTTGTTTTTGATTCCAAAATTCTTAATTTGTTTGTGACTTGGATTTATACCAGGAGAGATTACAACTTCATCAATTATATCAATTTGTGATTCATCAAATAGTAGCTCCTTTTCGATGTCAGAAATTACATTTTTGTTATCGTCATAAATCAAATATTCTCTTGATTTATTTTTTAAAAAGTTTTCTACAGCTTTTCCAGTTATGCCATAGCCAAAAATTAATGTTTTCACTTAATTTCCAAACAATACCCAGTCTCCATAAAATAGACCAAGCCCTATTACGATAAATATTCCATTAATGATCCAAAATCTCACAATTATTGTTGTTTCAGCCCATCCACTCATCTCAAAATGATGATGAATTGGTGTCATTTTAAATATTCTTTTTTGATTTAATTTAAATGAAGAAACTTGGATTATTACAGACAAAGCCTCGAAAATATATAGAAAACAGAAAAACAAAATTAAGCCATCAGCGCCGATTGAAATCAATATGATCGGAAACATCGAACCAATAAAATGAGAGCCAACATCTCCCATAATTATTTTTGCAGGATTGGTATTCCACCATAAAAAACCGAGTGCTGAACCAGCTAAAGCAGAAATAAGTATAGAGAGATCAAGATCAATAATTTCATTATTCATAAAACTTGAGTAATATTCTGGATGTCTAAATATCCAGAATGAAATTATTAGGATTCCTCCAAAAGAAACTGATGACGATCCTGCTACTAGCCCATCAAGTCCATCTGTTAGGTTTACAGAATTAGTAATTCCAACTATTAAAAAAGTAATAATTAACCATTTAAGTAAACCTACTTCGAGACCAAATCCACTAAAAAAATAAAATGTTGATGAGTAGTCAAGATAGTAAAAATAAAAACTTGTAATAGATGCGACAAGAATTTGCAAAAATATTTTGTTTCTTGCTCTAAGCCCCAGATTTCTATTCTTTCGAACTTTTAATAAATCATCAATTAAACCTACACAGGCCATCAGCGTTCCTAATGAAAGTGATAATAAAATTACCGGATTTATATCTATAAATTCAACCTTAAAGCCCTCACCAATAGTCCAAAAATTGATATGTGAAAGAATGTACCCAGAGTAGGTACCAAAGATTATGAACACTCCTCCCATAGTTGGAGTTCCTTTTTTATGATCATGAAAAACAACTTCTTTTTGTATCGGTTGACCTATATTTCGAGTTTTAAAATAATTTACCCCAATAAATGTAGAGAGAATTACACAAATAAATGAAATTGCTCCTGCAACAATAATTCCAATCAATTTATATCTCCTAAAAGGTCAGAGATGTATTCGAAATCATTGAAATTAATTTTTTTATTTTTTATCTCTTGATGCATTTCATGCCCTTTACCTAATACTAATAAAACTGAATTGTCCTTGAGTTGGTTAATGCCATAAGTTATTGCTTCTTTCCTATCAAGTATTACAATAGTTTTTTCTTTTTCGCATCCTTGGAGAATATCATTTGCAATCTTTTCAGGATCTTCATGACGTGGATTGTCATTTGTAATAATTATTTGATCCGCATTTTTTGTTGCATTCCCCATAAGCAGACGCTTTTCTGTGTCCCTATCACCTCCTGCACCGAATACTACAATTACATTAGAGAAATATTGGTTTACAAAATCTACTGTAGTTTTGATTGCGTCAGGTGTGTGGGCATAATCTACAACTATTTTGTTACTCTTATAATTAATTATTTCAAACCTTCCCTTAGGATTTTGAATATTTTTAAAATTTTTATCATAATTTTGAATATTTAATTTTTCTGAAAAATAAGCCATTGATAAAGCAAGTAGGAAATTTAAATTGAAATTTGGACCAGTAACGTTCAAATTTATATCATGTTTAACTTCATTGACTTGAATTTTTAGACTAATATTTGGAAATAATTTTTCTCCTAGAATTCTAAGATTTGAATCATTATTATTACCTATCTTAAATGATGGGATAATAGAATTCTCTTTAACTTTATTTCCCCATTCACTATCAAAGTAAACAAACTTATCAGATAAGTTTTTTGAAAAAAGTTTTAGCTTAGCTTCAAAATATTTATTTATGTTTTTATGATAATCAAAATGATCCCTTGAAAGATTCGTAAATCCAGAAGTATTAAATTTTATACCCTTAAATCTTTCTTGATCAAGAGCATGAGAAGAAGCTTCTAAAATTATATTTTCGTAAGTTCTGTTTTTAGGTTTACCTAAAAATTTTAAAATATTGAACAATTTTGGGGATGTTAGATGCTTCTCTTTTGTTATAT
The DNA here is from genome assembly GCA_902604835.1 of uncultured Candidatus Actinomarina sp. Lineage (GTDB taxonomy): Bacteria > Actinomycetota > Acidimicrobiia > Actinomarinales > Actinomarinaceae > Actinomarina. The sequence continues at coordinate 38,269 of CACKZW010000007.1, read as the reverse complement.
CACGAAATAGATTTTCATTGTTAGTTCCGATAAAAATAGTGTTATTACCTAAAATTTGCTCTAAATAATGACCGGTTGTAGTTTTTCCATTAGTTCCAGTAATTCCAAAATAAGTTTTTTTCTGATAATCAGGACACATATAACTATATGCTTGATTTAAAACTTCTTCATAATTTGAGACCTTTAAAATTTTTTCATTATTTATATTACATTTTTCAGAGGTGAATATTTTTTTTGCATTTTTCGTCAAAGCATCATTAACGTTCCTATCAAGCTTTTCAACATTTACGTTATCTATAAAAAGAATTGAATCACGTTCAACATCTGTTGAACTATTTACAAATTTATTAATATCACTCTGCGATAAGTTCAAATCTCTCAAATTTAACTTTTTCATGTTAACCGCTTGGAAGAAGATTTCTTACTATTGTTTTGAATATTGGAGCAGCTGTAGAACCACCTGTTACATATTCAGAGATTGGTGAGCCCTTTGCCCCCCATAATATTACTGAGCCTACAATTGGACCATTGGATGTCTCGATAAATCCTGTAAAAGAAGTTGTAAATCTATCATCTGAGTAACCAACGCCTTCTAGATAAGTTCTACTAGTTCCTGTTTTACCACCAATAATGTAATCATCCATTTTTAACGATTTTCCTGTTCCATTAGGTCCCTCCACAACATTAATAAGAAGCATCTTTAATCTTTTTGCAAGATTACGATCTATAACTTTTTTGTTATTGTTATTTTGTTGATTACTTCTTGTTAACGAAAGATTTAAATCTGATCCTTCATTTGCAATTATTGCATATGCTTTCACCATTTGGTACTGTGTGGTGTTAATTGAATATCCTATTGATAAAGAACTTAAACATGTTGAACATGTATTGTATTCGGTAAATGCTCCTTTTGACTCTCCAGACAATTCAACTCCTGTTTTTGAACCAAAGCCAAACCTTTTTAAGAACATCTCAACTTCATTTATACTTCCATCGTTAACAATTTTAACTGTTCCTACATTCGATGATCTTTCAATAATTTCTTTGACTGAAAGGTTAATAGGTTCATGCTTAAGAAAATCTCTAAAACACCCTTTATAACCTTCAAAATCCTCTTTACATGATCCATCAATAATTTCTATCTTATCTTCAACTAAATAAACATCATCTTCATTAACTACCCCCTTTTCAATTAATGAGCCTATGGTAAAGATTTTTAATGCCGAGCCAGGTTCGTAATTTGCTCTTGCGCTAATTAGGTCAATATTAAAATAATCATTATTTGTTGATGATTCCTCTGCAGAGATAAGAATTTCTCCTGTCACAGCATTAGCAAAAACAACTGAGCACATGAAGGCTTGTGTGTCATTGAGTGCATCTTGACAAAGATTTTTACTTAGATATTGTAATTCTGAATCTATCGAAAGTATTAAATCTTCTCCGTGCTTTGGTTGAATCGTTGTAACTTCTCCCTGTGGAATGATTGCTCCATTAGGAGCTGATTCATATCGTAGTTCACCATCTTCTCCTTTGAGGAGAGTATCAAAATAAAACTCCAACCCTTCAATTCCATTTCCATCAGGATCAACGAATCCTATTATATTTGATGTTGAGTTATCATAAACATTTCTTTTGTCTGAACTTTCCAAATGTATACCATTAAATTTCCAAGATTTTATTTTATTTCCTGTTTCATAATCAACATTTCTTTTTAAGTAAAAAAATTTTGAATTCTCACTAAGCTTTTTTAAAATTTCAACTTCATCTACATTAAGCAATGAAGAGAGAATCCTCACAAAACTTAAATCATCAATTTCATTTGACTTTACTGCAATATTATAAGATTGAACACTACTTGCTAAAACATTAAAGTTTTTATCATATATAGCACCTCTTTTTGCTTCAAGTATTTCAACTCTTTGCCTGTAAGACAGGGCTTGATTTTCAAAAAAATCAGACTCAATAAACTGCAATGCATAAACTTTTTGAATGAATAGATATGAACCAAAAGTAACAAGGGTTAATACCAATACAAATAGAAAATTAAGTTTCATTTTGTTTGATGACAGTTTCATCTTCCAAAACCCAAAACAATTGTTTCTTGCACTTCTTCTGTGTTCATTTTATAAGGAATTTCTAAATCTAAATTTAAATTACTAACTCTTAATCGCTCATAGGATTTTAATTTTGATAAATTTTCTATATTTTCAAAAGAGTATTTTCTAATATACTCAATATTAAGATTTGCTTTAAAAAGTTCTAATTCAACTATTTCAGAATTGATAACTGATAGTTCATTTGAAAGTTCATTAATTCTCAAATTTATAAACAAAGATAAAACTACAGAAGCAGATAAAAGAAAATAAGCGAATCTAAAAATATATTTTTTTCTCATATTTTTCTTACATACCTTAATGTTGCTGAATTGGCTCTCGAATTTGAATTAATTTCATCTTTTTTTGGATAATTTTTTTTTCTTTTTGGGTATTCAAAATTTTGAATATTATTACAAACACATATTGCAATTGAAGGATCGCAAATACATCCCAATGTTAAATCTTTCATAAAATTTTTAATGATTCGATCCTCTAAAGAGTGATAAGAGATACAGATAATTACACCATTTTTTTGAATCAAATCTTTTACTTTTAATAAAGATTCTTTTAATTCGTTAAGTTCATCATTTATATATATTCTTAAAGCTTGAAATATTCTTCTAATACTTTTTTCAATAAATATTGGATTTTGCTTAGGTACAGAATTTCTAATTATGTTTGATAATTCACTAGTTTTATTTATGGGTCTATTTTCTATAATTTTTTTGGCAATACTTTTTGAATATCTTTCTTCTCCAAATTCATTAAAAATTGAATAAAGATTCTCATATGAAAAAGTATTCAAGACTTTTTCAGCTGTAAGTTCGTCTTTTTGATTCATTCTCATGTCAAGATTCGAATCAAGCGAAAAAGAAAATCCTCTATGTGGGGAATCAATCTGATGACTTGAAACACCAAGATCATATAAAACGCCGCTAATTGGTGACAGAGAATTATTGTTTATATAATCACTTATCATTGAAAAATTAAGATTAATTACTTCGTGAGAAGAATCACTACTATTAACTGCTTCTAGGTCACGATCAAATCCGATGGCTGTAAGTTGATTGTGTTGCAAAATAATATCGAAATGAGAACCGTACCCATAAGTTGAATCGATAAATATACCTGGAGGAACATCATCTAAGATAGAAGATATTTCTTCTTTCATCACACCATTGTGTGGCATGTACCCAACCCTGTTTTTGTTCATACCCAGCTCTCTAGAACTGGCACCAATTGGAAAGTTGGGCGGAGTAAGGGTGTTCCAATTTAGTTGTCTAGAGAGCTGGCTATGAACCTATCCTTTCACTTCATTAATATTTGCAAATTCATGATCTGCATCATTTTGAATTTTTTTCCACATTTTGGTTGACCATATTTCAATGGCGTTACCTATTCCTGTGACAGTTACTTCACCATTTATATCTATCTCACTATATTCTCTTAAATTTTCTGGTATTGGAATTCTTCCGGCAGAATCTAATTTAGAGTCAACAGCACCACTGAATATAGCTCTTCTGAGCTGTCTAGAAGATTTTTCTGTTACTGGTAAGTCAACCATTTCTTCAGAAAGAGAAGTCCAACTTTTTTTTGTTAGAATTTGTAGACAATTGTCTTGTCCCTTGGTGACTACACAGCCCTGTTGGAGCTCTTTTCTAAACTTCGATGGAATAACTACTCTACCCTTCGAGTCCATTATGTGTTGATACTCACCAAGGAACACTTTATCCGCCTTTCGTGCCTTGAACCACTTTGTGTCATTATATGACACTATATGACACTTTGCAACACAATTTGAGAAAAAAAATTATGCTGAAATTAGGTACTCTTCCCACTCAGGATCTGGGTTTGAACCTATAATGGTTTTTATCCAAAAATTTCCCTCTGGGGCGAGAGGTGATTGAATAAGTTTTAATATTGTTTGGTTTAAGTCTTTATCTGCCTTAATTAAATTACACCTTTTACAACATGCAACAACATTTTGCCATTCATGTTTTCCACCTTTTGATTTTGGAATAATGTGATCAATCGATTCAGCTTGAACTCCACAATATTGACAAATGTTATGATCCCTTATAAATATATTTTCCCTATTTAATGCAACCCTTCTTGCGTATGGAGCTTTAACGTAGTAATTTAATGCTGCCACTTTAGGAATTTTTATAGTTGAAGATTCTGACCTTAATACAAGATTTGACGTTTTTATTACATTAATTTTCTTTGAAAGCATGAGAGCAACTGATCTTTTAGCGGAGGCGATAGATAAAGGTTGATATGTTGCATTAAGAATTAAAGTTCTGTGATTATGAAAATTTTTATTCATAATTTAATTTTAGATGAGAAAATTTATTTACGCTTGTAACTGTTGTGATTGAACATCATCTTCAACTTTTGTTAAAAGGTTTAAGAATCTTTCTTTATCTAATTCAAATTTTGAAACATCTTCTTTTACTTCTTTTGCAACGTAATCAATTGTTTCAAAGAAAGCTAATTGTCCAAGCTTGAGTGCATCAAAAACTTCATTGTCATCGATTTTGTAAATTGTTTCACCATCTGAAATAAGTTTTGTTTTAGAAAGTTCGTCTTGTAGGTCCCCATTTCTTGTTAAATATCTCCAAGCTCGTCTAACTCTTTGAATGCTCATCCCATTATCTAGTAAAGTTTTAATAACTTTCAAAGATACAATATCTCTGAAAGAATACAATTTTGGAACTCCAGGTTTACCATGCGATGATTGTATGCTGGGAGAAACCAGACCTACTTTGTCCCAATATCTAAGTTGATGTGAAGTGCAATCAGACAAATAACATGCTTGTTTAGACGTAAATGCGTCCTTATTCAATTCCTTACTCCTTATTAAAATTAAGACGTATTATTAAATTTAATTAATACTATTTGTTTTGTCTAGAGGTATCTTTGTTTCTTACTAATTTATAGATTTGTTTAAAATTCCACTCACTAATGTTTTCAGCACTTAATAACGATTTTGTATTTGTAACAAATACAAATCCAGAGAGTGCCATCAGAACAAAACCAACTATGGCAAATATGGGTTGAATAGTGTAAGTTGCAATCATGGTTACAAAGCCAATTAGGAATATAAAAAACGAAATTGTTATTCTTGCACGAGAAAAATTAGAAAGGGTTAAATTTTCAACAGCTTTTTCTAATTTTGGATCATCCTCAGATAGACCCATTTCAATTTGTTTCAAAATTTCTTGCTCTTTTTTATTCAAACCCATATTAAGATTTTAATATATTCTGAAACTACTCTGTAATTAAGATGAATATATTTTTGAGACATGGTGAAGTAAAAAATCCAAAAGATATTTTATATTACAATATTCCTGGTTACGAACTATCTGAAAAAGGAATAAAACAAGCAGAACATATTGCTGAAAAATTGAAGAAAGAATTTAAAATTGAAAAAATAATTTCCTCCCCTCTTCTTAGGGCAAGGCAAACCTCCCAAATAGTAAATAAGATTTTAAAGAAAGAAATAACCTTTATCGATGAAATCACCGAATGGTGTGGAATTAAAAATTGGATTGGAAATACCACTTTTGAGATACAACAATCCAAAGAATTTGAAATCTACATTAATGATCCGATAGGACTTAATACTGATGAAAGTTTCTTTGATACCTTTAAAAGGGTCAATAAATTATATGAGAATAATAAAAATGTTTTATTCATTACCCATCAAGACACGATCAGATCATTTATGTTTTATAAATTAGAGTCTGACAATTTTAATATGGATAAACCAAGCCACTGTGATTTGCAATATATTGAAAAAAATGAACTAAAAAAATATATTAACCCTGTCTAGGTTAGTATGTTATAAAGAATAATTAAAAATAACCCAAATGATGACGTAAAGCTTATCACCCCTATCAAAGGCTCAATAGATCTTAAAAATCTTGAATCTACTTTTTTGAGATACAAAATAACAAAGTATTTACTCATTAAAAAGGACAACAATCCAGCGGCAATGAAATAAACAAAACTAAATAATGAAAGCCAAGGATTTACAAAATTCATCTTCTATTACAATAATGTTGAAAATGGTTTTTAGTAAAAAATTTAAATTTATAATTTATTTACTCGTCTTAAGTCTGTCTATTTATATTGGTTTTATTCTTGGAAATACATTCTGTTCAACAAATTGCACTTACACTATTGCCTTAAATATATTGATTACAAATATTGTAATGGTTGGTGGTGTGTTTACTTTAATTAGATTGTCTGAAAAATCTATAACTGAATGGAATGATGAAAAATATTATGAAAAAGATTGAAGGGTTTTTATCAGCTTTTCCTTATTGTCTGATGTTACATCCTTGTGAAAAACAAATCTAATCACCTTTTCTCGAAGATAACCTGCTTTAATTTCGTTATCAGCTAAATATTCTAAAAAATCATCTGAATTACTCAAAGTGTCAAAGTTTAACAAAATCATATTTGTTCCTTTATAAGCAACAGACTCTATACAGTCTATTTTGTTCTCCATATTTTTAATTACGGTAAATACCTCTTTCGCCATTTTATGATCAGTAATAAGATTGCTTCTGTTTTCTAAAGCATATTTTGCAGCAGAGGCAATAATCCCGACTTGCCTCATTCCTCCACCAATTTTTTTTCTATATTCACGTGAATTTGCAATAAAATCTTTTGACCCCAATAACATCGATCCTATAGGAGCACCAAGTCCTTTTGAAAAACAAAACGTTAAACTGTCACAATATTTTCCATAATTAGCTTTTGTGTTTTCTTCCAAAATTGCGTGCCATACTCTTGCTCCGTCAACATGAAGCTTTAAATTATTTGATTTTGTAAATTCAGATAACTTCTTTATGTTTTCAAATGGGATTATTGTACCCCCTGAAGCTAGGTGAGTATTTTCAATTGCAACCGTACTGATTTTAGGTTTGTAATATGATGATTTAGAAATTTTTGATGCAATATCATCTAAATCTAAATCACCGTCATTATGACTTATATTTCTAAATTGAATTCTAGATAGAAATGAAGCTGCCCCATGTTCATAATTTTTAATATGCGAATCTTCAGTTGTTATTACTTCTTCTCCAGGATTTGTATGGTTTAGTAACGAAATTTGATTTCCCATCAATCCAGAAGTAACAAAGAGTCCAGATTCAAATCCTAGTAAATCTGCTGCAAATTCCTCAAGTTCATTTACTGTTGGATCTTCTTTGTATTCATCGTCACCAACTTCAGAATTTACAATTGCTTCCAACATTTCTTCTGAGGGCTTTGTAACTGTATCAGATCTTATATCAATCATTTTTTTAATTTAAGCAGTATTTACTGATATCATCAATCTGATCTTTAAAAGTTTTGTTTTCACTTAAAGCATATATAATTTCTATGTTTTCATTTAATTCTTTTCCCGAAAACTTTAAGTTTTTTGTACAATAACTAATTTTTGACTCGTTGATGTTTGATTTCTTAAAAAGGGCTATCTTATTTTCAATATTTTCTATGCTTCCTTGCCATTGATTTAATCCAATCGAATATTTTAAAGAAAGATCAATAAAAAATTTTGAATTACCGCCAAGCATAATATTTATTTTATTTTCATCATATATTTTATGATTTTGAATTTCACAAATTATATCTTCAATATTATTTTCAAAGATTTTATTTTTCTTTTCATATTTTTCATCTCCAATTCCTAAACCAAAATTAAAATTTTTAATTTCTATAAATTGATAAATATAATCATTAAGTAAAGTTTCTTTTTTTCTCTTTCTTACATTTAACACCATAGAGCCGAGTCCAAAATTTTTATTTACTTCATTTAATTTGTTAATAGCTTCCTTAATCTCATACACAGGCTTGCTTTTCATTTCAGGATTTTGATAATGGTCAAAAACATAAACAGATTTAATTTCAAGATTATTTATTATGTCAATTTTTTTTAAATACTCATCTTCAAAGAATGAGCCATTTAAAAGTAGGGATTTATTATTCACTATTTAAAGCAAGTAATGCTGCGCCTAACAAGCCTGAATCTTCTCGTGCTTTACTCAACTTAATAATTGGAAAACTTCTATTTGGGAAATCAAAATTTTTTTTAATATACTCATCAACTAATTGAATAAAATTATATGGGCTTTTTGTCATGCTTCCACCAATAACAAATATTTCATTATCAAATAATTCAAATAATGATATTAAGGCAAGAGATGTTTGTACTACTATCTCGTCTCTGGCAAGCTTTTCATGATCTTCAAGATTAATTGATTTATCAAATAAAAGTGAGCCTACTTTTTCTTCAAAAAATATTTTAGATAGTTGTGTATTTTTATTTTGTTCTAACAGTTCATAACATTTTTTTGTCCACGCTCTGGCAGAAATTACATCTTCTAAATAGGAATTTTCATTAATTAAGATGCGCCCTATTTCACCAGCATTGCCACTGCCTTTAAAGATTTGAGAATTATTTATGATCCCTCCTCCTATTCCAGTACCAAATGTGAGCATTATTAAATTTTTATAATCATTTTTGAAATGCAGTAAATATTCATAGTATGCAGCTAAATTTCCGTCATTCTCCAAATAAATCTTTTTATCTTTCATTAATTCGAGCTTTTTGAAATCAATAGAAAATTGCATATTGGTGCCATATTTAAAAATATGATTATCATTATCTACAAATCCTGGCATGCCAAGAGAGACTTGATCCGTTTCATTAGAAAATCTATCGTGAATTTTTTCTATTAGAGAAAGAAAGGATGTCTCTTTTTTAGGTGTATCCTCTATGAATTTTTCTTTAATTTTGAGTTTTTCATTCACAAGACCACCTTTTATTGTGGTTCCGCCTACATCAAATGCTAAAACGTTCATATGCTTAAGGTTTCAATGTCTAAATAATTACTACTTGATCGAAAATATCCAACATTAATACATTTTGTTAAACCAATTTTCCATTCGTAGGCTTTTGGTTGATGAACATCACCAAAAATAGAAAATTTTGGTTCTTTATCTTGTATAAATTTCTTTAAACTTTTCCATCCTTGTTCTTTTTTATTTGTTATAACATCTGTAATTAGTTCATCAACATATGGCGGCGCATGAGAACATATAATATCAATATCTCCTAAATTTTCTAATTTAGATTTAAATTCCTCTTCTGGTATTTCCCCTCTGGCATTAATGGGTGTTGGTACGCCTCCACCTGCAAAGCCAATTTTGAAACTTTTATAATCCAAAGTCTCTCCATCAATATTCGTTACATTATTTGTTTTTGTTTCTTCAAGTATATTCAAGGAATCTACATTTCCTGGAATAAGAAATACTTCGAAATTTTTAATTTTATCGAAAACTTCTCTGTATTGTCGATAAATAGATTCCTCAATTTTTGTTTGTTTTGCTTCCCTGTCTTTTGAAAATAGTTCATTCCACAGTTCTTTTCTTCTTGTAAAATCATGTTTTTTTCTAAGCTCCACAAGTTTTGCTACACTTTCTTTCCCGAAAACATCTTTTGCTATACCATCACCATTTCTGTAATCAATCCAGTTAATTAAATCACCTAATATTACTAATGGACCTTTGCCTGATGGAAGATTTTCTAAAGAATCTAAACCATGATGTACATCAGAAATGAATATCATTATTACTATGAGGTAACTGCACCAGTATCAGCTCCTGATACTAGTTTAGAATATTTGTTCAGCACTCCAGATTTATATCTTGGTTCAGGCAAAACATAATCTTCAAGTCTGGAAACTACTTCGGATTCACTAATTTCAAGATTGAGCTCTCTCTTTGTAAGATTAAGAGTAATTACATCACCATTTTTACAAATCGAGATAGGTCCATGATCAAAACTTTCTGGAGTAACATGTCCAATGCATAGACCTGTTGTCCCCCCAGAGAATCGACCATCGGTAATTAACAACACATCCTTACCAAGACCTGCACCTTTTATAGCAGCAGTTATCTGGAGCATCTCTCTCATTCCAGGACCTCCTTTAGGTCCTTCATTTCTAATTACTACAACATCCCCTTTATTTATTTTGTTGTTAAATAAAGCATCTATTGCATCTTGTTCACTTTCAAAAACATTAGCAGGACCAGAAAATTCATTAATTTCTATACCTGCTGTTTTCACAACAGATCCTTTTGGTGATAAAGTACCTTTAAGGATTGCAATTCCGCCTTCACTTGCAATCGGATTATCTGGAAAATATACTACGTCTTGATTGGTGGGTATTGCAATATTCTCTAAATTCTCACCAACTGTTTTTCCAGTAACAGTCAAGCAGTCTGGATTTATTAACTTATTTTCAAGTAAAATTTTTGAGACTACAGGGACTCCCCCAATTTTATCTAAATCAACCATATGATATTTTCCGAATGGCTTCATATCAGCAATGTGTGGAACTTGTCTTCCAATATCATCAAAAGTGCTTAAGTCGAGGTTTACACGAGCTTCATAAGCTATACCTAATAAATGTAATACTGCATTTGTACTTCCACCTAACGCCAAGACTGTTGTGATTGCATTTTTAAATGCATCAATAGTCATGATATCTCGCGGTTTAATGTCATTTTTTAGTAAATAATTTAATTGAAGTCCTGACTCTTTTGCAGCATCTCTTAATCGGTCATCTTCTGCAGGTATTGATGCTGTCCCTGGTAAGCTCATCCCTATAGCTTCTCCAACTGATGCCATTGTGTTTGCTGTGAACATTCCAGCGCAGGAACCTTGCCCAGGACATGCATTACATTCTATTTCGTATAATTCTTCTTCAGATATCAAGCCTTTATCAAATGCTCCAATGCCTTCAAAAACATCCACAATTGAAATATCTTTTCCTTTATATACTCCTGGAAGGCTGCTGCCACCATATAAAAATATTGCTGGCCTATTTATTCTCGCTGAAGCCATCAACATACCGGGTAATGATTTATCACATCCGGCAATAGTCACCATTCCATCAAATCTTTCAGCATGCATTACCAATTCAACTGAATCAGCAATTACTTCTCTTGAAACCAATGAAGCTCTCATACCTTCGTGGCCCATTGAGATACCATCTGAAACAGCAATTGTTGAAAATATTAATCCTGCTGAATCAGCTCCATTTACACCCTCTTTTGCAAAATTTGATAATTCTGGTCCTGTTAAATTACATGGTGTAACTTCATTTCCTGCAGAAACTATTCCTACTTGAAATTTATTAAAGTCATCATCATTTAAACCAACTGCTCTCAACATTGCTCTTGCAGCTGATTTTTCGATACCTTGTGTTACGTCATCAGAAAACTTTGCCATAGATTAAGAATAGATAAAAACCATTACAATATCACTTTTTTAATCTTTCAAATTCTTTTTTTACATCACTTGAAACTTCTTTTTTAATGAAAGACTCTTCATTTACTTTGTCTAACATACCAATTCTCCATAAAGCCCATATTGAATATAGCCTTATGATATCTGAATCTGAATCTAGTAATTTCATAAATAATTCGTGACTGTTTTCATCTGGATTATTAGCAAGTGCAATTATTGCATTTCTTTTTAGGTAATCTCCATTTCTTTGAGGTACATAGAACCACTCAAATTTTGAAATTAAATTATCTTTATCCATATTTATTATTTTTTCCAAATCAACTTCCTTTGTTTGTTTTAAACTAATAAATTTATTTTGACCTGGTGGACATGATGTGAGGCAATCATCACATCCATAAAATCTATTTGCAATTTTCGTTCTTATTTCATGTGGAATTATTTCTGGAGATTGTAGCCAGTAAGATATACATTTTCGAGAATCAATCTTGTATTCATTATCTAATGCTCCAGTTGGACAAGAAATTTGACACATGTTGCAATTTCCACATGAATATGATTTAGCAACTGGAGTTTCAAATTTCATTTCAACGTACAAGTTTCCAATTAATTGCCATGGGCCAATACTTGGTGATAACATCATTGAGCTTTTACCCTGCCATCCCAATCCAGAGCCTTCAAAAAATAAACGATCATAATGACTTGGACTATCGATAAATTCTTGAGTTCGTAAATCTAAAGTATCAAAATGATCTTTAAGTTTTTCAATAAACTTCTTAATTGGTTTGTAATAATCATCTATTGCAAACCGTGCAATTGAACCTTTTCCAGTTGATGTAGATATATTTGTAGAATATATTTCACCATAGTTGTAACTAATAATGATACAAGACTCTGCCCATGTAAATTTGTCACCTAATCCTGAATAATCAGGATTAGAAAATGTAAATTTCATATTTGCATGTTTTTGCTGATCTTTAACTTCTTTAATCCTTTGAGATTTATTTTCATAGGATGGGATATCAACTGTTGAAATTTTTATATTTTTAGGTATTTCAATATTATTTTTGTTTAAGTAATTAATTACATTTAGGTCTTTCATTTTTATCAGCATTAACTATAGTTATACTTAATGAAAATAATTCAAAATTTAAATTCTTTACTAGTATTAGTGCTTATGTAGCGCTCATTAGCTAGTATTGAGCGCCTCCCCAAATAGGGAGGTTTTTTTTTGGGAAAGATATGAGTGAAGAAAAATTAAGTGGTGCTGAACTTGTTGTAAGAAGTTTAGAATATATGAATATTTCTACTATTTTTGGCCTACCCGGCGGAGCAATATTGCCTGCATATGATCCGTTGTATGACAGTCCAATAAGACATATATTAGCTAGACACGAACAAGGATCTGGGCACATGGCAGAAGGTTATGCCCAAGCAACTGGTGAACTTGGTGTAGTAATTGCTACATCTGGACCAGGAGCTACTAATTTGATAACACCCTTAACAAATGCACTAATGGACTCTACTCCACTATTAGCAATTACCGGACAAGTTGCATCAGAAGCAATTGGAAATGATGCCTTTCAAGAAGCATATACAGTGGGTTTGACAATGGCCGCAACTAAGCATAATTATTTAATTACTAATGCAGAAGAGATTCCTCAGATATTGCTCGAAGCAAGACATATTGCTACTACTGGCAGGCCTGGACCTGTTTTAGTAGATATACCAAAAGATATATTAAATCAAAAAGTTGAATGGATTGAACCAAAATTAGTTGATTTGCCAGGATATAAACCAACTTTAGAACCAAATCCAAAAATGATTAATCAGGCAGCAGATTTAATTAAGAAATCAGAAAAACCGATACTTTATGTTGGTGGTGGAATAATACATTCAAAAGCAAATGAAGAATTATTTGAGCTCGCTACAAAATTTCAAATACCAGTTGTAACAACATTAATGGGTAGAGGTGCTTTCCCCGATGGAAATGAACTATGTTTTGAAATGCCAGGTATGCATGGAAACTATACAGCCACAACTTCCATACAAAAATCAGATCTCTTAATTGCCATCGGTGTGAGGTTTGACGATAGAGTCACGGCTAATCCTAAATTTTTCGCACAAAATGCTAAGGTAATTCATGCTGATATTGACCCTGCTGAAATTGGAAAAATAAGAGAACCTGAAGTTCCAATTGTAGGTGATGCTAAAAGTGTTATTACTGGCTTAATTGAAAGGTTAGAAGGGTCAGATTTAAAAACTACTGATTGGATAAACGAACTTAATCAAATGAAAAAAGATTATCCTTTGTCATACATCCAGGAAGAAAAAGGCCCACTTAAGGTTCCATTTGTTCTGGAAGAGCTTCAAAAATTATCTGATGAAGATGCAATAGTTGTCTCGGGAGTTGGCCAGCATCAAATGTGGATATCACAACATTGGAATTTTACTCAACCTAATACATGGTTAAATTCAGGAGGGCTAGGAACAATGGGATATTCACTTCCTGCTGCAATCGGTGCCCAAGCTGCTTACCCTGATCGGCAAATTCTAGCATTAGATGGTGATGGATGCTTTCAAATGACATGTCAGGAATTGATTACTGCTTCTACAGAAAATATTCCAATAAAAATTGTTGTTTTTAACAACGGAAATCATGGAATGGTTAGGCAGTGGCAAAAAATATTTTATAAAAACAGATTTTCTGCATCAGAATTAACGCATCATACTCCAGACTATGTTGCACTTGCAGAATCAATGGGCGCTACAGGATTGAGAATGATTGAAAAATCTGATGTGAAAAAAGTTTTTGAAAAAATGTTAGAAATTAATGACAAACCCGTTCTGGTTGAATGCATTGTTGACCCAGAGGATATGGTGTTTCCAATGGTTCCAGCCGGTGGAAGTAATGATGTAGTTATATTAAATGAGGATGATCTAAAAAAATTATGAGTGAAAGAATATTAAGTGTTCTCGTTGAAGACAAACCTGGCGTATTAGCAAGAGTTGCATCAACTATATCTAGAAGGGGTTTTAATATTAACTCTTTAGCTGTTGGACCAACAAATATTCAAGGCAGGTCGAAAATGACAATTGTTACAGAACTTGAGTCAGTTGAACAGGTAAAAAAACAATTGAACAAGCTTATCAATGTAATAAAGATTGTTGAACTTGATCCTGAAAATACAATAGAATCAGAAGTCCTTCTTCTTAAAGTATCTATAAATAAGGACACTCAAACTTCAGTCATTGAAAAGGCTTCTCTATCTGGTGCAAAATCGGTTGACGTTGGATCTGATTATGCAGTTTTTGAAATGACCGGAGCATCAAAAGATTTAGATAAACTTGAAAATTTGCTAAAACCGTTTGGAATTATTGAAATGATTAGAGGTGGAAGAATAGCCATCCAAACAAAATTGTAGGAGGATAAATGTCGACAAAAATAATATACGATGAATCAATTGATATAGAGATGATTAAATCAAAAAACGTAAGTGTAATAGGATTTGGTAGCCAAGGACACGCGCATGCTCTTAATCTTCATGATTCAGGTGTTAATGTAACAGTTGGTTTAAGAGAAAATTCCTCATCATTTAATAGAGCGAAAGAAATGGGTCTTAATGTCGATAATCTTGAAAATGCAACAAAAAATGCTGACATAGTAATGCTTCTTCTTCCAGACCAATTGATGGCAGATGTTTACGAAAAAGACATTGCACCATTTATGAAAGATAATTCAACATTATTTTTTGCACATGGTTTCAATATTCACTTTGGTGAAATCGTTCCTCGTGAAGATATATCCATAGCTATGATCGCCCCAAAGGGTCCAGGCCATTTATTAAGAAGAACCTACGAAGAAGGTTCTGGAATGCCTTGCCTTGTTGCAGTTGAAAAAGACTTGTCCGGAAATACAAAAGAGATGGCTTTATCATATGCTTCCGCAATAGGTGGTGGAAGGGCTGGCGTATTAAACACAACTTTTAAAGAAGAAACTGAAACTGATTTGTTTGGCGAGCAAGTCGTTCTCTGTGGTGGACTTACCGAACTAATTCGGAATGGATTTGAAACATTGGTTGAAGCTGGTTACCAGCCAGAAAGTGCTTATTTTGAAACTCTTCATGAAGTTAAATTAATTGTTGATCTGATGTATGAAGGTGGTTTTGAATGGATGAGACATTCAATCTCTGATACAGCTGAGTATGGTGATTTTTCAAGAGGATCAAGAATTATTACGGATGAAACAAAAAAAGAGATGAAAAAAGTTTTGGAAGAAATACAGTCTGGAGCTTTTGCTAAAGAATGGATGTCTCAAGCTCGTGAGGGATCTCCATACCTTAAGCAGGAGCGTGAAAATGCTTCAAAACACCAGATAGAAAATATTGGTAAAGAATTAAGAAATATGATGCCATTTTTAGATGCTAAAGATATAAAAAAGGATATATGAGTTCAGATCAATTAGTAATTTTTGATACTACTTTAAGAGATGGTGAACAAAGTCCGGGAATTGCTTTAACACCCTCTGAAAAACTTCTAATTGCTCAACAATTAGAAAAACTTAAGGTAGATGTGATTGAGGCTGGATTTGCAGCTTCCTCCCCTGGCGACTGGGAGGGAGTTAATCTAATTGCGAAAAATATAAAAAATTCAACCATTGCTTCTCTGGCTCGTTGCGTACAAGAAGATATTGAACAAGCTTATGAAGCTATTAAACCAGCCAATAATTCAAGAATACATGTCTTTACATCTACTTCTGATATACATATGGAACATATGCTTAGGAAAACCAAGGATGAGGTTTTAAAAGATGCAAAAGAATCAGTAAGGTTTGCAAAAAAACTCTGTGATGACGTAGAGTTTTCTGCGCAAGATGCCACAAGAACAGATCATGATTTTTTGATTGAAATATTAAAAATTGCTGTCGAAGAAGGTGCAACAACAATAAACGTTCCAGATACTGTAGGTTATGCGACACCAAACGATTATTTAGAACTCCTCAAAAAAGTTTACAGCAAAGTTAAAGGGAAAAATGAAGACGTAATCATTTCAACCCATTGTCATAACGATTTAGGACTAGCTGTTGCAAATTCTTTGACAGCTATCGATGCTGGAGCCAGACAAATAGAGGGTGCAATTAATGGAATTGGCGAAAGAGCAGGTAATACATCTACAGAAGAAATAATAATGGCTATCAAGACAAGACAAGATCAATATGGAGTTGAAATCAAAGCTGAGACAACAGAAATCTCTGAGACTTCTAGGCTTGTATCTAAATTAACTGGTTACCCAGTTCAATACAATAAAGCGGTAGTAGGTAGAAACGCATTTAGTCATGAATCAGGAATTCATCAGCATGGATATTTGAGAAATACAATGACATATGAAATTATGACTCCTGACTCCGTGGGACAAGAATCAAAAATAGTTTTAGGCAAACATTCAGGTAGAGCAGGCTTTAAAGATGCTTTGGAAAAACTTAACATTGTATTAGAAGAAGAGTTATTTAATCTAAGCTTTGAAAAATTTAAACAACTAGCTGATAGAAAAGGTGAAATTGTTGAAAATGAATTGCGAGCAATTATTGGTCAAGTAGAAATTAATGAAGCTCCAGTAAAATTAGTATCCGTATCTGTAAACAGTAAAGATCAATTTGCCTCCGCAAAAGTTACTCTCAACGTTAATGGAGTGGATCAAACTAAAGAAGCTGAGGGTGATGGTATGATACATGCTGCGTTTAAAGCTGTAAAAAATATTTTGCAATCTGATGCGGTACTTATTGATTACAGAGTTGAAAGTATTACAAAAGGTGCTGATGCGACTGCAGAAATTGTAACTATAATCAACGATGGACAAAATTTAAAACAAGGAAGATCTGTTTCAACGGATGTTGTGCAAGGCTCTGTAGAATCCTTTTTAAATGCATTAAATAAATAATATGAAAAAATATAACATTTCAGTAATTGGTGGGGATGGAACTGGACCCGAAGTTGTTGATGAAGCTTTAAAAGTTCTTGAGCAAACAAAATCTAAATTTGATATTGATTTTAATTTTATTATGAACGATTTAGGTGGCGATAGATATTTGAAAAGTGGTGATCTTGTAACTGAAGCTGATGTTGATGAACTTGGTAACAGTGATTCAATATTGCTTGGTGCAATTGGTCACCCTGATGTTAAGCCTGGAATTCTTGAGCAAGGTATCTTATTAAAGTTGAGAAAAGAATTTGACCAATATATTAATTTGAGACCTGTGGTATTGTACCCTGGGGTTGAAACTCCACTTGCTAATAAAACACCTAAAGATATTGATTTTGTAGTTGTTAGAGAAAACACTGAGGGACTTTATGCTGGAGCAGGAGGTTATATTCACTACGGGACTGATAAAGAGGTTGCCACTCAAGAATCTATAAACACAAGAAGTGCAATACAAAGATGTATCGAATACGCTTTTGAATATACAGTCAAAAATAATCGAAAAAAGATAACATTATGTGCAAAAACCAATGTTCTTACTTATGCTCACGACTTATGGGAAAGAGTTTTCTATGAAGTAGCTGAAAAATACCCATACATTGAAACAGATTATGGACACGTCGATGCAGTGTGTATGTGGATGGTTAAAAATCCTGAATGGTTTGATGTGATTGTGACAGACAACATGTTTGGAGATATTATCACTGACTTAGGTGCAATGATTCAAGGAGGAATGGGTATTGCGGCAGGTGGGAATATCAATCCCCAAGGGGTATCAATGTGTGAACCAATTGGTGGTTCTGCACCAAAATATACAGGTAAAAATGTAATTAACCCCCTTGCTTGTATTGCAGCAGCATCAATGATGCTTGATGTGCTTGGTGAGGATAAATATGCAAATAAAATTGAAAACGCAGTCATAAAAACAGCGCAACAACTAGATTCTCTTTCAGCCGGAAAGATGGGTATGGGTACATCTGAGGTTGGAGATATGGTTAAAGATTTTATTTTGAATGATGAGGAATGAAAATAAGCATCTTAAAGAACTACTTTTAAATAGAAGGGTTGTTCGAAATTATTTAGAGACAAATGAAGAATTTCCAAATTTATCAGACATACCAAAACTAACAATAAAAATACCAACAGCAGGATTTTCAAGGGGTATTGAAATTATATCCGTTGAAAATAAACAAAATATAAAGAAACTTGCAATTTATGCAAACGAAGAAAGTTATTTAAAGAAGGGCTATGGTAAGTGGTTATCAAATTCAAAAGCAATATTTCTAATTTTGATAAATGAAGAGGCCTATCATGAAAGATACAAAGAACTAGATAAGCAAAATCAAACTAGTTCAAGCAATTGGAGTGTCCCCTATTGGTATGTAGATGCCGGAGCTGCAATGATGAATTGTATGTTATTAGTTGAAGAAACCGGACTGAAAAGTGGCTTTTTAGGATCTCATAATATGGAAATACAAAAAATTAAATCATTACTTGTAATACCTGAAGATATTGAAATTTTAGGTTTTGTAACTGCTGGTGTTGAAGGCGATTCAGCTAATTTTAAAAAAGAAAATTTAAATAAAAAGAAACTTTTACACAAAGAAAAATATGAAAAATAAAGAAATATCATCATTAGCAAATCCAGAACTTAAATTTTTAATTTCTTTAAAGAAAAATAAGCTTAGAAGACAAGAACAAAAATCTTTGGCTGAAGGTTATCGGGAAAATCTACAACTAATTAGTTCAAACTATGAGATTGATACGCTTTACATTTGTCGAGAATTCTTTATTGGTGAAAATAATCAAGAACTAATAGAAAAGTTTAAAAATAAAAATCTGAGAATTGTAGATTTAACAAGCAAGGCATTTAAAGCAATATCTTATAGAGATAGGCCTGATGGGATGATTTCATTATTCAAAGTCAAAACACAGAATATTGATAGTAAAGATTTATCAGGTCCAATTCTAATTGCGGATTCAATAGAAAAACCTGGCAATCTTGGAACGATGATTAGGACAGCAAGGTCTTTTGATATTACCAATATAATTTCATCAGATGGAGTGACTGACTTCTTTAATCCAAATGTTATAAGATCCTCAATAGGTCATATTTTTAACATAAATATCTTCTCTGAAAAGTCCAAAAAAATTATCTCTTATCTACAAAGATTAAATTATGAAATTATTTCTTTAGATCCAGACTCAGCAAACAGTATTAAATCATATAAACCCAAAAAAAATTATGCCCTTGTAATTGGTTCTGAACAATATGGAATTTCTGAAATATGGAAAGATAATGCATCACAGATCCTCAAAATCGATACCGAAAACAAAGTTGATTCTTTGAACGCATCAGGTGCTGCAGCAATAGCTATGTGGGAATTTTATAAAAATTATGAATAATCAATTATGCATACTAGATATCGAGACAACCGGTTTTGAACCTGAAGATTCTGAAATACTTGAATTATATATTTTAAAAGTTGTTGATAACGAGATTATTGATGAGTTTTATAGTTTGTTCAATACAAAGCAAAAAATTGAAAATTCTCATATTCATGGGATAACTAACGAAAAAGTAAAGGATTCTCCATACTTTGAAGAAAAAAGTTTAGAAATCAGAGAATTTGTTAAAGGATCTGTTTTAGTAGGTCACAATATTGACTATTTTGATTTAAAGTTTTTAAATCATTACCTTGATCAACCATTAGATAACAAAACAATAGACACTGTCTTACTTAGTAGGGCTAAATTGAGTGATAAAATAAAAAACCATAAATTAATCACAATTGCTGAATATTTTAATGTCTCAATTCCTACTCACTCTGCAAAAGATGACGTAATAACAACTTTTGAAATTTATAAAAAACTATCTTCAATACAATAAAGTTGTGTCAGAAATATTTTTTAAATCAACAAATTTAACTCTAGGTTATTCGAATCAAGTAGTTCTTAGCAAACTGAATCTTGAATTAAGTCAAGAAAATAACTACCAGATAATAGGAAGAAACGGTGCCGGCAAATCTACATTAATTAATTTCATATCGTCAAATTTTGATGGTACAGATTTTAATTCAGAGGTAATAAGAACAAAAAGTAACATCGACCAAATTTCACCATATGCAACATTAATAATGGAATTAACATATTTGGAAAATATTAAATATTTCACAACAAAGTCTGAATTATCAATAGATGAAAAAATAGCCATCTCAAAAAATTATTTACCTGAAATATACTTGGATGAAAAAGTAAAAAACTTTTCAAGTGGAATGATCAGAAGGGCGGAATTATCAATTATTGAAATAAAAGAACCGACCGTTTTATGTATTGATGAACCATTAAATTTTCTAGATTCTGAAGGTATTAATTTATTAAAAAATTTAATTGATAAACGTACCAAAAATCAAAAATCTAACATTCTATCAACTCAAGAATTAATTGATTTTCAAGGTATCAATTTTGAGGTAATAGATTTAAATGAAAATGAATAAGCACATAATAAAGAAAGAATTATTAGTTGAACTTAAAAATAGTTCTTCACTTTTTCTAATTACTCCAACTATGACCGTTCTGATAATTATTTTTCCAATTTTGATTGAAAATAGATTTGCAGTTGATGAAGATTTATTTATTGTATCTCATTTATTATTTCTGATAATATTTTCAACTCTTTTTGCAATTAGAAAGCCAATTATTCTCGAACGATTAATTAGAGAGTTAAATTTTGGAAATTACAAAAAAATAGAGTTTTTTAATAGTAAAGTTGTTTCAGAATTTATAATTTTTCTTCCTCAAATTATTATTTTAAATATTTTGTATTCTGCATTTACCAACTCGAGTGTTAATGTATCGATTGTTTACTTTTTATTTTCAATTATATTTTTTGCTATTAATGCAAGCATGATAAATATAATTTTTCAGATATTTACCAGCTTTAATAACAGATTTGTTCAATTCATTCTCATTACTCCAATGTACCTAGCTTTATCATTCTTTATAGGTCCACTGTGGTTAGGTTTAGGACAGGATATAGCTAATATTTACTTATTAATGTATTTAGGAATTACAGTTTTAATTTTTGCTATTGCAAATTTTTACCTTGAAAGGACAAATTAAATGATGTTATATGGACCGCTTGCGGTTTGGATATTAGTAAGTGCTTTTGGACCATATGATACAGTTCAAGGGCCCTCTTCTAAACTCCTTTATGTTCATGTGCCAACTGTTTGGATAGCTTATCTTGCATACACACTGACATTTATATATTCATTGTTATATTTAATTAAAAAAAACCCAAAGTATGATTCAAGAGCTGAAGCAAATGCAAAATCAGGTGTATTATTCACTGCTTCAACACTTATTGCTGGATCTGTATGGGGAAAGTTTACATGGGGAACATGGTGGGTTTGGGGTGACGCGAGACTTAACTTAACCGCAATATTGTTGCTAGTTTATCTTGGATATTTAGCTTCTAGAAGATTCAGTGATGATTTATCCAAGACAGCAAAAAATTCATCTTTTATTGGGATATTTGGTGTTATTCAAATACCAATATTACATTTTAGTGTTATATGGTGGAGATCAGTTCATCAACAAGCTTCTATTTTAAGTCAGGAAACAGTTTCTACTGGTGATGCTCCAATGTCTCCAGACATACTAACTACACTTCTAATAAGCGTTTTGCTTGTAACACTCGTGCATGTATTCCTTGCTAAGAAATTTAGAATGAATTCTGATCAAATATGGGATGATTATCTAAATCCAAAATCAAGGGCTAAAATCTAGATAAAAAGTGAAAAAAAATTTATTTCTCATCTTTGTTGGGATTTTTATAATTATATTTGCAAGTATTAGAATTGCTTCAAGCAACACTATCTACTACTACACGACAACAGAAGCTAACTATTTATCATCTACATCTGATCAAAGAATTAAGCTTGGTGGATTTGTTGTATCTGATTCTGTAAAAAAAGGTGAACTTGGTGCAACAGAATTTTTAATTACCGATGGAAATGTGACTATGAAAATTAGTTTTGATGGATTCATCCCTGAACTATTTCAAGATGAGATGGGTGTGATACTAGATGGTTATTTTAGTGATGATATCTTTTACTCCGACGACATGCTTGTGAAACATGACAATGAGTATATATCTGAGGATGGAGAAGTGTATGACGTAGAAAATTATTCAGAATGATATCATCGATTGGTATTTTACTAACTTGGGTAGGATCTTTAAATTTAATTATTTTATTTTTTTCCAATAATAAAAAAATTTTTCAGTCTCATGTAAGAATAAATTTATTAATACACTTCATGTTGTTTTGCTTACTTGAGATAGGACTATTTTTAGATGATTTTTCGATCTTTTATATTGCAAATCACTCTGCAGCTACAACTCCTCCAATATATAAATTTGCTTCACTGTGGGGTTCTTTAGATGGCTCTATTCTGTTGTGGAATTTTGTATTAAGTATTTATTTCTATTTATATATTAAATTTTATAAATCAACTACTGAAATTTACGATATAAAAATCTTTGCATTAATTATTTTATTTTTTAATGGTTTTACAATTTTTAGTTCATCACCTTTTGCTGGATGTGTTCAATTGGCATCAATAGGGTGTCAAGATTTCACCTTATTACCATTTCAAGATTTAGTGATATCAGATACTGGAAGGGGGCCAAATCCTCTTCTTCAAAATCATCCTTTAATGGCAATTCATCCTCCAATACTTTATCTTGGTTATATTGGTTTAGTGCTTCCATTTGTGATTTCAACAAGTGAGTTATTTAATAATTATAAAGATGAAAACTGGATTAAAGTCGCTGAAAAAGCTACTTATTTTCCCTGGCTCTTTTTAACAGCAGGTATTACATTAGGAGCTGCGTGGTCTTATGAAGTTCTCGGATGGGGTGGGTACTGGGCGTGGGATCCAGTAGAAAATGTCTCTTTTATTCCATGGTTATTAGCAACTGCTTTTTTGCACTCTTCTAAAACACAAATCAAAGAACAAACACTTATCAACTGGAATTATGTACTTTCATGCCTTATGTTTCTATCAGTAATTTTTGGAACATTTATTACCAGATCAGGTGTATTAATCTCAGTACATGCATTTTCAAACGGAAACATAGGCACATATTTACTTATTGGATTAGTAATGTTTACAGGTTTGTTTGTTTATATTGGCATAAAAAATGTCAATTATTTTAAAAGCTCAAAAAAGGTAGAACATCTTTTTGGAAGATCTGGTTTCTTTGTCGCAAATAATATTGTTTTATCTGCATCAGCATTAATAGTCTTGATTGGGACTACATACCCAATTTTTTATGAATCTTTTTTTAGTAAACAACTAACCATGGGAAGATCATTTTACGATATATTAGTTGGGCCATTACTTTTGATTCTTATTTACTTAATGGTATTTTCTACAAAAGTATCAAAAGTAAATTTGAATTTAAAAGATTGGTTAAGCGAAAATCAAAATCAGATTAATTTATCTCTTATTCTCTCAATAATTTTTACGGTTTATTTCAATGCTTCTTACAAATTTATAATCACAATATTTGGGTCAATTTTGTTAATAATTGTTATCTCTAAAAATATATTAAGAAGATTTAAAAAAACTAAACTACAAGGCAAATATTGGACTGGACAAATTTCTCATCTAGGTGTTGGAATTTTTGCTGTTGGATTAATAATGAATGTTACTCAAAGTTATTCAAATGAACTAATCATATCTGCTGGGGATGAAGTTAATTTTGGTGATAAAGAATTTTTAATTCTCTCCCCTTTTGAAGAGATAAAAAGTGAAAAAAATGTAATAAATCTTCCTATAAAATTTAATAATAAAGAAAAATATGCTTCATTAAATATTTTTAAAAATTCATCACAGCAAGCAATAAGTTCACCTGCAGTATTTAGAAGTATAGAGAGCGACACATACGTAACCATCAAAGTGATAGATGAAGATAAATATAAACTAATATTTAGAGAAAATTATGGCATATTCATATTATGGCTTGGTTTAGGTATCAGCTCAGCATCGTTTCTTACGAGGATTAGAAAATGAAAAAATACGTTTCTCTATTTTTATTACTGTTTCTTTTAGGACTTCCTTCTATTGTTTACGAGGATAATGATTCACGATACGAAAAGTTGAGCAAGAGTTTATTATGCCCTGTATGTCAAGGTGAGACCCTTTTTGATTCTCCTTCTGAGTATGCAGATGATATGAGGGGTGTTTTAAAGGAACAAATAGCTAATGGTCTTAGTGATGAACAAATCATGAGCTATTGGACTCTTCGGTTTGGTGAAAGAATAAATACTAATCCACAAGATACAAACCCTTTTTTATTATTAATTCCAATATTTTTTGGTGCACTTTTTGCTTATATTTTTTATAAAAAGGTAAGTAATGACTAAGTGGATTATCTCTTCATTTTCTTTTTTAATATTTGCTGCTGTACTATTCATAAATCTTCAAAATAATTCAGAAATTAATGATGAATTCAATACTAACTTAGCAAATGTTACAAATGAAGAAATGGAATCAGTTATAGATCAAAATCCCGATATTCACCCTATGAGAATGGCTTTAGCCAACAGATATTTTGATGATTTAGATTACTCACAGGCCCTACCCCATTACATGTATATCGCTGAAAATAGTGCTGATAATGAATTAAAGAGTTTTGCATTAGCTCAAATTGGCTGGATGGTTTATGAATCAAATAATTTGGACGTCGCAACGACATATTTAAATGAATCATTAAGAATAAATTCAGAATCTTTGGTTGCTAAATCATATCTTGGAATTATTTACATCCAAGATCCTGCAAAACAAAATGAAGGTTTAGAAATTCTTAATTCTGTTATTCAGTCAAATAAACTGAGTAAAGAAGATAGAAATTTTATAGTTGAGATACTCGAAAATTATGAAAAATAAATTACCTATTCTTTTTTTATTAATATTTTTAGCATTTTGTACAACTATTGATGATAACTTAACTTCAGATAATATTAGGATTAGCAATTTTGATTTAGTCTCCTTAATTAATGAAGAGTCTATAAAAGTTGATGATTCTTTCATAATCATAAATTATTGGGCCTCTTGGTGTCTAGAGTGCATTGAAGAACATGAACTCCTAATAACACTTGCAGAGACAAATAATTTAAAAGACAGTGTAATAATGGTAAGTTTTCAGGATAATATTCAAAACTCAATTGAATTTCTTAACAATTATGGATATGGAGAAATCATTTATGCAGTTGATGAGAGTAGTAAATTAGCTATCGAATCCGGAGTCTTTGGCGTTCCTGAAACTCATATTGTCGTAAATGGGGAGATAGTTAAAAAATACATAGGCCCTCTAAACCTATCAAATATCGAGGAAATAATAAATAATTATCCATAAGAATTCATTTTTATACTATCGTTAATTTGTGAAGTGGATAATCGCGATTTATCGAGGAAAGTCCGGACTCCATAGAGCAGAGAGCTGGGTAACCCCCAGGCAAGAAATTGACGGAAAGTGCAACAGAAAATAAACCGCCTACATAGTAGGTAAGGGTGAAAAGGTAGTGTAAGAGACTACCAGTGATTTAAGAGATTAAATTAGCTTGTAAACCCCTCTCGGAGCAATACCAAAAAGCAATTAGCTTGCTCGGCTAAAAATTGTGGGTAGGTAGCTAGATATATTTGGTAACAAATATACAAGATGGATGATTATCTTACACATTTTGTGTAAACAGAATCCGGCTTATAGCTTCAAAAACTTGGGTGTCTCTTCATTGAGGCACCCACCTAAAAAATAAATAAGATTAATCTACTTAGATGACTAAATTTTCCTACTTTTTAGGTTCGGAACAATGGCAACCTGAAGAATTGTTGGAACATGCACAACTAGCAAGAAAAGCCGGCTTTGACATGGTTACGATTTCTGAACATTTTCATCCTTGGGTTGATGACCATTCAGCTTCAAATTTTACATGGTCAACCTTGGGAGCACTAGCTCGAGAGTTAAAAAATATGGATCTAGGGACTGGAGTTACAACACCACTATGGAGAATTCATCCTGGAGTAATAGCTCAAGCGTGTGCAACTATCGATAGATTTACTAAATCAACTTTCCATTTAGGAGTTGGTACAGGTGAAAATATCAATGAAGGGCCTTTAGGTTATGAATTTCCAAAATATGAGGAAAGAGCAAATCGCATGAAAGAAGCTCTTACCATCATAAGAAGACTTCTATCTGGTGAAAAATTAACTTTTGAAGGTGAATACTACAGTACAAATTCTGCAAAATTATACACTCCACCTTTGAAAGAGGTACCTATTTGGTTAGCAGCAGGTGGCCCTAAATCTGCAACTCTTGCAGCTGAGTATGCAGATGGATTAATGATTAGTGTTAAAAATCCTGAAGATGCTTATGAAAAGGTGATAAATCCATCAAAACAAAAGTCAGAGGAATTAGGAAAAACTAAGTTAAGAGTTCATACATACAGATGGACAATGTTTGCAGATAACGATGAGGATGCATGGGAATCATTGAAGTCATGGAGAGGTTTAAGAGCTCCAAATAGATTACAAGAACTAGATCCTATGGTACTGAGAGAAACTGCAGACTCTTTAGGACGTGAGGAAATAATGTCTAAGTTCTCAAGAGCTGGAGATATAGAAGAACTTATAGATATTTATAAACCACTAGTCGATGATTTTGAGTCTGAAATTGTCACTATACAAATTTCTTCCATAGATCAACCTAAAACTATAGAACTTCTTGGCAAAGAGCTATTACCTAAATTAAAGAAATAACAATTGTTCAAATTATTCACAATTGGATTAGTTGGAGGTCTCCTGTCTGGTCTCTTAGGAGTTGGTGGAGGTGTTATCTTTGTACCACTCTTGACTTACATGACAACCAAGAATTTTAAAGTAAATACTGGCATTTCTTCAATGGCAATCATCTTTGTTGCATCAGCTAGCGGATTTACTTATATCATTAATGGAATAACACTAACATTTAATATTTTATATCTCATAGTTGGTGGAATAGTGGGTGGTTATATTGGTAGTAAGTTAACTGCAATGATTAAAACAAAATCATTAGAAAAAATATTCTCAGTACTTCTTGTAATTGTTTCAATTCGAATGTTTTTAAATGGAAATTTTGAAAGCTCTTTTAATGAAAATCCTTTCTTTTACATAATTATTGGAATAGTCACAGGAATTTTGTCAGGACTTTTAGGAATTGGGGGAGGAATTGTAAGAATTCCTCTATTAATAATTTTTGGTGGTTTAGAAAATATTGTTGCACAAGGTTTTTCCCTAGTAGCAACTATCCCTACAGCCATGACAGCCGCAGTTACCAAACTTAAGGGAAATCCTGAACTTATTAAGCAGGGAACGTATATTGGATTATTTGGAATTATTGGTTCAATAATTGGTGGCAATGCCGCCTTCTTAATATCACAGAATGTTTTAAATACAGTTTTTGCAATATTTCTTTTAATTGTTAGTTTTAATTTATATTTAAAGAAAGATTAAATTCTACCGTCTCTAAAAAAATCGTCGGCTTGTTCTAAAGTATTAATTTTTGAATACAAATAAGAAAACCCAGCAATTTCCTGAACCAGAAGAATTAAGAAGCCTCTTGAAGAGGTTTCAATAGAATCAAATGGCAATGGGAAAAATAAAATATGTTGGTTAAGCCACATAAAATCTAAAAATAAATGTAAAAATATTCCAATCGTAATTAATAAAAAATTTTTTCTATATTCGGTTTTTCGTCCAGTAATAATCATTACTAATGTCATTGCAGAAATAGCAAATATTAATGTATGACCTGGCTGATTAAAAGCAATTCTAAGACCAAATAAGTTAAATAGAAAATCTACAAAGTCGGGTAATAACGCTCCCCCAGCTAAGTACCGAAGGTCAGCTTCATAATCTTTATATACATATCTAAAAATAAATATCGAAAATCCTACATGCCAAAATAACATATTATTTATCTAATGCCATGTTTGCTAATTGATCTGCTCTTTTATTTTGTTCTCTATAAATGTGTTTAATTGATATTGAATCAAATTTTTTAAGTAAATTGAGTGCGTCAGAATTTAATTTTTTTAGATTATCTGATTTCACTTTGAAATTACCATTAATTTGCTCGACCACCAATTTTGAATCTAGAAAGATTTCTAAATTCAAATAATTATTTTCAAGCGAGTACTGTAATGCAAATATTAATGATTTATATTCAGCTACATTATTGCTAGCTATACCAATTGCTTCAGAAATAGTATGTATCTCATTGTCGTTTTCTTGGATACTTACGCCAATAGCAGCTTCTCCTGGATTTGATCTAGATGCACCATCACAAAACACTTTATACATTAAACTAAAACTCCATCACAGTATGTACATTGTTGAAACTTAGTAGAAAGAATCTTATCGATCTCTGATGTAGTTAGTTCAACACCACAACATCCACATTGATTTCCAATTTTATAAGCAGCAATAATTTCTACTCCTTTATTTTTTAAATTATCATAGAAAACTTTTAATTCCTCAGGAAAAGTTGAAATGAATTTAGATTTTTCATTCTCCAATATTGGCATTTGTTGATCTACAAGATCCCACTCTGACTTAACAAGCTTAGCTACGACAACTAATTGTTTTTTTACTTCTTCTAAATTTTCTTTATCTTTCTCTAAAATATCAATTTCATCAAAATTTTCAGATTCAATATTTTCAATTTCTTGTCTTAGTTTGTTTGTTTGTATTTTTAAAGATTCTTTTTGATTTGAGAAATTCAATGTATCAGTTGGATCTAAATTATCACTTGATAATTTTATTTCAATATCATCTATCTTTAACTTTATCTCTTTCAAGCTTTTTTCATTATTTTCTTTAATTGAAAAATATTTTTCCAACGAATTAATTTGTCCAGATATATTTGATGTTAGGTCTTTAAATTCAATTTCTAAATCTTTAAGTTTATTTACATTTTCACTTGAGGATTTAGACTCAATTAGTTTAAAGAGTTTGTTATCAATTTCTTGAAGGTCAATTAAATTACTGAGTAAAAATGGTTCATTCATAAAAGTCTTTATATACGTAATTTATTTCTAATTCCATAAATTTATTAAACTTTTTTACAAATTTCCTCATTCCTGGAATTTCAGATGAGATATGTCCAATCTGAATTAATCCCATCTTTTCTTCGTCTGCTTTTAATAAATATCTGTGTGAGATATCTCCAGTAATGAATACTTGAGCTATATCTAAAATTTCCTCCATAAATTGAGTTCCTGAGCCTGGTAAAACTGCAATTTGATCTATTTCAGCCATATTTTCAAAATATTCATTTGTTCGTATTATTTTTGTATTGAGTTTATTTTCAATTAATTTTTTGAGTTCCAGTGGAGACACCATATCAATAGTGCCATACCGACCTGCCCCGTATTTTCCAACAGTTTGGGCAAAAACTTTAGGATTCTTTATATTAAATAGGTCGACTAAAGTGTCAGCATTACCATCCTTACAAACATCTTGTGCGGTATGGATTGTTATTACATTTATAGATGAATCAATAAAGCTTGTTGTAATTGAATCCGGTAAAAAATTCTCACTGTCATCTTCTTCTGTTATTTTTTTAAAAGGTGGTGGGTGATATGTAATAACTGTGTCTACATTGTTATCAGAGCAATATTCTAAAAGATAATCATCCAATTCGTGTCCGATAACAATATTGTTAACATTAGATTCTTTATCGCCAATTGTGATTCCAACAGAATCGTCTTCAAAAGCATATTTTAAAGGGACAATTTTGTTTACATTATCAAGTAGTTCGAATAACTTCACCTAATTAATAGTAATAACGATTTTTATAAAGTTTTTGCCGTTTTCCTATTATGGTAATTAGCCCAAAGAACCAAAAATGTTGGAAGTATCATTAATGAAGCGATTAAAGCAAACCCGATTGAAACTAATATAACTGTTCCCATTTGTTGAAAAGGAACTAATGAGGATGTTGTAAGAATTCCAAAACCTGCCATAGTAGTGAATGCACTACCAAATAATGAACCTCCTGTAGTCTTTAAAGTTGTACGAATTGCTTCTACCGGTTCTATACCAGATGATATTGTTTCTCTGAATCTATTTGTAACGTGGATAACAAAAGGTACACCTATACCAATTGCCAATCCTGATAATGTAGAGGTTACTGGGTTAAGAGGTATGTCTAATAAATACATACCCATATAAGTTCCAAGAACAATTGCTGCTACCGGAAGTACTGTTATCACTCCTAGGAAAGGTCTTCTCATATCAATCAAATAATATAAAACAAGAAATGCCATTGAAGCCAAGATTGCAAATACTAGTGACTGGAATTGAGAGGAATTAATTAACTCATTAATGCTTTCTGTAACGATATTATCAGACGTCACACCAACAAATATACCTAATTCTGAAAGTGGTTCAAAAGCTGTGTATAAATCATCTCTTATTTGAGCAGCTCCAGATGTTCCTGCAGAGGTTGTAATTCTAACTTGCATAGCTGAGATTAAATCATTTTCATTTATGTATAAGCTTGTATTAAAGGTGTCTTGGTCTGTTTCAAGTAAATATGTATATAAACCTTCTACATCACCATTATCACTGACCTTTAAAGCGTCTAACCCTTGTGCGCTCATAATTTGAACGCCATAAGCTCCTAACTGACCAATTAATGCCATATCAGGCATTGGTGGGGGTGCTTGAGGATTTGCTGAAGGTGGTACCAACATAGCTCCTAGAGAACCAACAACTGATTCAGCTGCTGCATTTCCAGCAAAAACTAATACATTTTCAACATCTGATAGATTACTTAATGAATCAATCAAAGCATTATGAATTTCGGGTGTGGCAACATTGTCTGATTCAATTAATACACTTGTAGTTTCTCCAAATCCACCACCAAATTCATCTTGTAAAGTATTAAATGTTTTAACCGTTGGGCTATCTGATGGTAGGAAATCAGTAAAATTGAATACTGTCGATATATTTGTAAAACTATAGTACCCATATCCACCAATTCCTAAAATTAAAGCAACTGCGAAAATCTTGATTCGTTTTGGTATTATTGAAGTTGCTTCTGACAATTTATTGAATAGTTTTTCTCCAGAAGATGCAAATGCATCGGTATCAATTGTATTTTTTCTTTCTGATCGCTTATCAAGTAATGTTCTGATGGCAGGAACAAGAGTCATCACCAAAATAAATGCATAAAAAATACCCAGTGCAGTCGTGATTCCAAAATCTTGAAGTTGTGTTAATGGTGAAACTATATTTGTCAAAAATCCGACCATTGTACCTAATGTTGCAAGCGTTAAAGCAATTCCAACAGAACTTAATGTTTTAGAAGCTGATGTATTTACTGAATTTTTTAAACCTAATTCTTCTCTATATCTTCCTGTAAAGTGAATTGCATAATCAACTCCTAAACCGAGGATGATGATTGTTGAAATTTGTGAAAGTTGATTTGGTGCTCCAATAATATCTAAATAGCCTGGACCAAGTACGACTCCAATCCCCTGCATCCATAATATAGCTAGCATTATTGCAGCCAAACTATTCAATATGTCTGCAAAGGTCCTTCTAGTAGATTTAAAAAACCCGAATGTTTTTGTTGGTTTTATAAAGAAAATAAATGCAAGAACTAAAAAGATAATACCAAAGGCTGCTCCAAAAAGCTGAGCTACTTCTTCTAAAAAATCATCTTGTTCGTCACCAAATAGCAATGCTAGAGAAAATCCAGCAATATCAATATTTTCAAAGTCATCACTTAACTCAAGTAATTCTTTATTTAATTCATTTTCCAGTCTTGGTTGAACTTCAAAAGCTCCCTCAAATCCATATTCACCTTGAATAATTGCTGAGTTAATAGTTATTATTCCAAGGCCTGCAGTAGCTGTTACTGCTTCTTCATCATATGAACTTGAAAGTAATGCTGAAGCAAATTGTTGAAACTCTGGTGGCATTTGTGCTGATGTTGTTTTATATAGTTGCTTGAATTGCTGATCAGTCAAACTGCTTACATCTAGCATTGGATTGAAGGCTTTAGCTACATCTATAGGTGCAAAAAAACCCTGAACTAAGCCTTGGTTTGGATCATTAACTAAGTATTGAAACAATTCACTGCCTTTAATGACTTCAACTGCTGCTGTATAAGTTTCATAGCCTTCAACCGTAAGAACATCCTCTCCCTCAAAAACAAGTTGTAAAACACTTTGAGTGCCGGATCCCCCAAAATAATCAGAAAGCTTCCCTTGAGCTTCTATTTCTGGTGTATCAATTTCACCACCAAAACCAGTGTCTAATTCCTCTGCTTGAGTGGTCATATAACCAAAAAAACCAGTTATGCCAAGAATGACAATTATCGTTAAAACAGGAAATTTAGTTGCCGCTGATGAAAAAAAATTCGTTAATAGTTTCAAAAATTATCCTTATTTTGCATTATTGAATATTAAACATTTTATTGATTTACTTGTATTTTTAAGATTAAAAGTTTGTTAATTATTTATAATTTATTTACTTATAATTAGCTTGTGAAAAAGTTGGGCCTTTTTTTAATTGCTTTCTTTATCGTGGTACAGCCATCTGCCTTTGCTCATGATGGTGAAAATGAGATAGAAAATAAAAATTTATTTAATGGAATTGAAAATTATGATGTTATAACCATTTCTCAACCAGGAGTTTTATATTACAGCGTTACAAATCAAATCATAAAATCTGTTAAAAACTTAGATAGTAAAGTTACATTTATAGGTAGAGCAAACATTGGACTTGAAAAAATAATTGATATAAATAATGAAGAAACTTTAACTACTAATCAAGATTATCTATATAACCTTTCAGTGAAAACTATTGAAAAAAAATACGCTGATTTATTTTATACGGATGAAATTACAGACTTAATAAAAAAAGATAAAATAATTATTTCAGAATTAACAGCTGATCAGTATGCAATAAATGTTGGAGACAAATTAGTTCTAATTGGGATGAATGAAATTATAACTGAGGTTGAGGTTGGTGAAATAATACCTGATTCTGAAATCGGTTGGTTTGAGGCCCTTGTAAGTAAAGAGGTTGGATACGAATTAGGTATTAATCGAAATATACAAGCAATTATTTGGGACTTTAGAATTACTGAGAATCATTTTATTGAACTTTATAGAAATATAAAGTATAAACAACTCAGAGTTACATTTAGAGATTCTAAACCAAATAAAAATTGGGTTCTACCAACCGCATTAATCAAAAAAAATTTTGGGGATTTTCAAATTAAAGAAAAAGATGGAACTTGGATAATTGTTGAACCAGCATGGCGAAATGAAAATATCGAAAGAAAAGAAATGCCGATAATCGGTAGGGCGACATGCAATAAAGTTATGTGGAAACCACTTTTAGGAGCGCTTAATCAGGTCATTGATGAGGGATTGGAGAATACTTTGTCTAAGGAAGAATTTCAGAAATCAGGAGGTTGCTACGCGCCAAGGCGCATAAATAGGTTTAATGCAGGAGGATCTATTTCTAGGCATGCATGGGGAATCGCAATCGATATAAATGTTAAATCAGGATATCATCCGCGAGTAGTTGAAATTTTTAACGATTGGGGATTCGCATGGGGTGGAACTTGGACTTCACCCGATGAAATGCACTTTGAACTTAGAGATCTCTCACCCAGTGTTCCTTAGACCAGCAGCTAAACCATTTATTGAAAGAAGCAAAGAAGTTTTCTCGTAATCACTCAATTTATTGTTTTGTAATTTTTCCATAAGAAATACTTGTATCAAAGATAGAGGATCGAGATAGGTGTCTCTAATAGCTAAAGTGTTTTTTAAAATTTTATTTGAATCAAGTAATTCTTTCGATTGAGTAATTTTTAAAATTGATTTTCGAACTTTCTCTGATTCAGATACGATATTTTCATAAATGTATAAATACTTATCGTCAACTAATCGATCAATATAAAATTTAGTAATTATCAAGTCTGTTTTTGCTAAAGTCATTTCAATATTGCTCAATAAATTTTGAAAAAATGAAGATGATTTATAGATACTCCTTACATGGTTTATTCCATGTGTCTTTATTAAGTTTTCGAGTGCTGTACCAGATCCATACCAGCCAGTTATAGTCTGCCTAGTTTGAGCCCAACCAAATACCCAGGGAATTGCTCTGTAATTTTTAACAGAACTTGTTTTTGACCTTTTAGAGGGCCTAGAGCCAATATTTAGAATTGATAATAGATTTACCGGGGTTGCGCTTTCAAAATATTTTATTAAATTATCATCATCAATTAAGGTTTTGTATTTCTTTGAGGAGAGTCTTGAAAATTCATTCATGAAATTAGTCTCTTCTTTGTATTTTTTATCTTTAGTTGTCTTAGCTTTTAAGAACGCAAATAGCCCTAATTTCAAATTTTCGATTGCTAAGTTAGATGTTGAATACTTATCAGAAATTACTTCACCTTGTTCCGTATATCTTAAGCTGTTTGAAATTGTTCCCTTTGGTTGAGACAATATAGAATTATAAGTAGGTCCGCCACCTCTACTTATTGTTCCTCCCCTGCCGTGAAAAAAGGAGATTTCAATATTATTTTCTTTGCCCGTTTTAAACAATTCAATCTGAGATTTATACACAGACCATTGTGAGGTTACGATTCCACCATCTTTATTAGAATCTGAATAACCAAGCATAATTTCTTGCTTAGAATCTAATTGATTAAGATGCTTTAGATAATCTTTATTGCTCAATAGTCTAGAAATAATATCATGAGATTTTTCAAGATCTTCTATCTCCTCAAATAAAGGCACTAACATAGGAATATCTTTGAAATTTTTAATATATTTTTTACTCAGAGAGAATAAATTTAAAATATCATTTTCGTTTTTTGTCATAGATAAAATAATTGAATTTATCACTGTATCTCCATAAAGAATTTTCCATTCTGGAATTCTTTTAAGAAGACTTAAAAATTCCTCATATTCCTTTGCATATTTGGTTTTGTAGTTTAGAACATTTGCATTTTCTCTAATATCCATTTCAACACCATGAAATTTAAATTGATCTACATATTCAATGAACTGACGTAAGTTAGGTGAAAATGAACTTTCATTAAAACATCTACTAACTTCTTGCTCAAATAAATTTAGATCATTTTGAAATTCAACGAATGAGTTATAACCTTTCTTATTTTTTTGAAAATTATCTAGACGATGAAACACTAACGAAAGAAAAATTCTAAAAGGCTCATCAAAATTTATCTGCGTATAATGACGATACTCATTATTTAAAATTTTAGAATACTCCTCTATTTTTGAAATTAATTTTTTTGGACTGTCTGCATATAAAGTGGAAATACTAAAACTTTCAGATAATTCGATAATTTTATCTTTATAAATCTGAATTATTTGGTTTGAATATATCCTTAAGGCTTCCTCAGTGACCTTTAAAGTTACATAGGGATTACCATCCCTATCGCCACCAATCCAAGTTCCAAATCTAACAATATTTTTTTGATTAATATTATTTTCATAAAATGTTTTATTAATTTCATTATGTACATCTGTATACAAAATATTTAGATAATAAAGTAGTGTTTTTACTTCATCAATTGGATTAGGTTTAATAGACCTTATTTCTCGCGTGTACCATAGTTGCGTAATCAAATTATTTATTTCAACAAGATTATTGGACTTATTTTCTGAAATTATTTTTCCAATTTCGTAAAGTTTTTTTAATGTTGATTGTCTTGCACTTTCCGTTGGGTGAGCAGTAAAAACTGGGGAGAACAAAAGATTGTTCTTATTGTTCTTAATATCTTTTTTATCAATCGTGTATTTAAATTTTTCTCTAAATACTTGTTCTGAAATATTTGAAAGATAAAAAAATAAGGTGAAAGATTTGGTAAGTATCAAGATTTCATTCTCATTTAGTTTTTCTAATTTTTTATAAATTAAATCAAGATATTTATAATTTTTTGAAGTTCTATATTTTTTTGAATTAATCCTTATTTCTTCGACTAAATTGAAATTCTTTGTTCCTGCTTGCTGTTTTATCACATTGCCTAACTCAATGCCTAATGTATTAATAGTTTTTGGTAGATTGTCGAAATTAGGTTTTAAATTAGATTCTTTCTGCATCATCAATAAAATCACTGCCTGTTGCATCAAATATTGGAACGTTGTATTGGGATAAATTTAATTTTACAAATTCAGAATGAGGTGTGTGCATCAAATGCATATCGTAATCATCAAAATTTTTTAAATTTATTTCTTTTTTTATTTCTAAATTATTGACTTTCAAATTATCAACAAATGGATCATAAAATGCTATCTCTACTCCTTTTGCAAGAAAGTTTTCAATTACATCTATGGCCGGAGATTCTCGTGTGTCGCTTATATCTTTCTTATATGCAACTCCAAGTATTAAAATTTTTGAACCCTTCATTGGTTTTCCTAAAATATTCATTCTTTCGATAATTCTATTAACGACATATGAAGGCATTGAGTTGTTTATTTCTTGTGCAAGCTCTACAAATCTTACTGGTTTACCAATTTGTCTTGTTTTAAATGAAAGATATTTCGGATCAATAGGTATACAATGACCTCCTACGCCGGGTCCAGGTCTAAATGATTCAAAACCAAATGGTTTCGTTTTTGCAGCATCGACAACTTCCCAAATATCAATATCTAACATGTTGCACAAAATTGCTAGCTCATTTATTAATGCAATATTGACCTGTCTATAAGTATTCTCAAGTAGTTTTACCATTTCAGCTTCTTTCGTACCGGAGGTAACCACTACGACTTCAATTATTTGTTCGTAAAATGATTTAATCTTATCAAGTGATTTTTCATTTATACCACTTATTACTTTTGGAGTGTTTTTAAAATTCCATTCTTTGTTTCCTGGATCAATTCTTTCTGGAGAATATCCAACAAATATGTCTTCACCAACTACAAGATCTGTGGTTTTTTCAATCTCTGGAATGAGTACTTCTGTAGTTGTTCCTGGATAAGT
Organism: uncultured Candidatus Actinomarina sp.; assembly: GCA_902604835.1. Taxonomy (GTDB): domain Bacteria; phylum Actinomycetota; class Acidimicrobiia; order Actinomarinales; family Actinomarinaceae; genus Actinomarina. Next base: position 790 of record CACKZW010000007.1, on the reverse strand, counting down.
GGTTGACTCTAAGATTATTACTTGCCCTTTTACAATATTTTTTGCAATTTCTTTTGCTGCACTTATAACATAACTTAGATCTGGCTTGAAATCGGTCAAGGGTGTTGGAACGCTTATCACAATATGTTCACACTCCGCCAATTTTGATGAATCATCTGAAAATATAAGATCAGATTTTAATGATTTTTTAAGAGTCTCGTCACTAATATCCTCAATTGGTGATTGACCATTATTAAGTTTCGAGACTTTATCAGAATTTATATCATATCCAAAAACTTTTAATCCGCCCTCAATCGAATAGATAGCCAATGGAAGTCCAACGTACCCTAAGCCTAGTATTCCTAAATCGTATTTAAATTCACTCATATTATTCAAATAATTCTTTAAATATTCTTGAGGATGTTTCTCCATCCCAAAATTTTATTTTCTTACCAACTGAAAGTTTACTCTCAATAGCGTTGTTTATTTCAGAAATTATTATTTCTGTATCAACTCCAATTACTTTATTTGTTCCATCAGATACAGTAATAGGTCTTTCAGTTTCATTTCTAATAGTTAAACACTTTACATTTAGATGAGTTGTCTCTTCTTGAAGGCCTCCAGAATCAGTTAGAACTAGTTCTGATCCATTTACCAAGCCAAGAAAGTCAATATAAGATAATGGATCAATAATCAATATGTTTTCATGTCTAACATTATTTTTCGAAATATATTTCTTTAATCTGGGATGAGCTGGCAAAATAATTGTGTATTCTTTACTGAATGTTTTTAGTCCATTAAATATATTTTC
>CACKZW010000006.1 GCA_902604835.1 uncultured Candidatus Actinomarina sp. | reverse complement strand
CTCCTATAAAAGTAAGACCTGCTTTATTCGTCCATCCCGTTTTAAGGCCCAAATAATTTTTTTCAATCAATTTATTAGTATTTAAATAGACTTTATCATTGCCATCTATATCTGATACAAAACTTGGTTTCATGATTATGGTTAATAACTCAATATTTCTAAGGACTTCTTTTGATAGAATCAACAGGTCGTTAAGTGAAGTAAAATGATTATCAGCATCTAGTCCGTCTGGATTATTAAAATTTGTATTATTCATACCTAACTTAATTGCTTTATTATTCATGAGATTAATAAATTCATCAACATCTCCACTTACAATCATTGATGCAGCTATACAAGCATCATTAGCTGAGTAAATAAGTATAAATTCCAACAAACTTTCAACTGTCATTTGTTGTCCTGATTCCAAATATGCTACTTTTCCTTCATAAACATATTCATCAGGAAAATCTATTTCAATGAAATCTCCTAAATTATATGAATCTACTATCAACAATGCGGTCATTAATTTTGTTAAAGACGCAGGTGAAATAAGCTCATCTGCATTACTAGTAAACATAATTTCTTCATTAATTAAATCGTATGATAAATAATAATCAGTAGTTAAAAGTCCTTCTTCTATTTCTTCACTGAAGGCTGTGGAATTAAATACAAAAGTTAAAATTACAGTGAATGCTATAAGTCTTCTAATATATAACTCCCAATTATCTCTGAAAATTTTTCTACAGATAATTTTATTTCATCGGGATCATTGTCAGAAAATTTAAAAAAAGTTTCAAAGAATCCTACTCCCCTGTCGGACATTGACTTGAGAACTGACAAATTTTTCACACCAAGTCCCATTGAAAATAAATACGCCAATGCAGAGAATCTCTCAACATCCATATGGGTATAAACGTCTTTCTTATATTCATACTTGTAATCTATTAACTCTTCAAAGTCCTTTTCTTTTAATCCTGACTTTTTTAATGCATCATGTTTAGAGTATTTATCAATGATAATCTTTGATTTTTCACTCTTTCCTGAAAGAAGTTTTGGATTATTTTTAATTGCTTTAAGTGTGTAATACTGATTTTCTTGAAGATCTAAAATTTTTTTGATTTTCATTATCTCTTTTTCAGAGAAACTTCTAGTTCCACCTTTTGATCTTCTAGGTTTTATTAAACCTTCTTTTTCCAAAAATCTTATACGAGATATTGATATTGAGGGATAATCTTTTTTAATTAATTTAGATGCATCTCCAATATTCATTTCTTTTCAACCTTTGTAATTATTAAATTAAATTTTCCAATTTGAATTCTATAACCAGATTGCAAGTTGCTTGCAGATTTAAGTTCACCATTTACAAATATTCCATTTGTTGAACCTTCATCAATAATTTGTATTTCTTCGTCATCTACACTTATATAGCCATGATTTCTAGATACAGTGACATCATCCAATATAATTTCTTTGCTTTCTAATCTTCCTATTTTATGTATGCCATTTATAAGAAGCCAAGAGGAAGACTTTACATCATCGTTCAAGAGTGAAAGGATATATTTTGCCTCTTGATTAATAAAAAGTGAATCTTCAAATGGTATAGTATCGTTATTCATCTTTAATAATTCTATAGAGATATTCTAATGCTACAAAGTAGTAAAAAATTAATGAAATAGTACCAAAAAACATAAAGAATACTGATTCATTTGCGTTATTTATAACAAAAAAACAAATTGAAAAAAATATTAATACAGTCCCAAATTTTCCATATTTAGAAACTGTTAATGTTTTTGTATTTAAAAGTACGTAGATTGAGCCAAGTAAAACTAAAAATTCTCGTAATATAACTCCATAAAAAAACCAACTGGGAAATATATCTGATAACCAAAATAAAAGTAATATAAAAACTGTTCTATCACAGACAGGATCTAAGATTGTGCCTAGTTTAGTAACCTGATTAAGCTTTCTAGCAACAATACCGTCTATTGAATCTGAGATCCCAATTAATGCAATTAGAGTCACCAAAACAACAGTCGAGAAATCAAATATAGAATAATATAAAAATAAGTATATTGAAACAATAAGTCTTGAAATTGTAATAAGATTTGGCAACAAAAGAAAATCTTTAAGTTTCAATAAAGAAGCCTTTCGTATCGTGGGTTGCGACTAGGTGCTCATTGCCAACGTCAATCATTTTTTCATCAGGATTATTAGAAATAATTTTATCTAGTTCATCAAAGTTAATTTCGTAACGTTCTCTTTTGTATGATGGGTCTGGAATTGGAATTGATGAAATCAATCTTTTTGTGTATGGATGAATTGGATTTTGTAATAATTCTTCTGTTTCAGCAATCTCAACAATTTTTCCATTGAACATTACAGCAATTCTGTTACACATGTAGCGTGCAACAGCTAAATCATGCGTTATGTATAAATAGGATACATCTAATTCTTTTGCGAGATTAAGCATTAGATCCATAATTGAAATACGAATAGATACATCTAACATTGACGTTGGCTCATCACATATAACAAATTTTGGTTTCATAACAAGTGTACGGGCAATTGATACACGTTGTCTTTGACCACCTGATATTTCATGAGGATACCTCTTGAGATAATTTTTTGGAGGGGTCAAACCAACAGTTCTTAAAATTTCAACAATTGCATCTTCTCTTTCGGCTATTGATCCAATATTGTGTATATCAAGTGGTTCTCTGATTATATCTTTAATAGTCCATCTAGGATTTAGGGACTCGTAAGGATCTTGAAATATCATTTGCATATTTCTTCTAAACACACGAATTCCATCATCATCAATATCATCAATTGATTCCATATTTTTAGTATCTGGATTGTAAAAATTTACACTTCCTGAAGTTTTAGGATCAAGCAAACACAAAGATCTAGCAGTTGTAGTCTTGCCACATCCACTTTGGCCTACAAGCCCAAGCGTTTCTCCAGCTTTAATATCAAAACTGATACCATCAACAGCTTTTACTATCTTTTTATTTCTAGAAAATACACTTTTTGATACTTCAAAATGTTTGACTAAATTTCTAACTTCAATTAAATTATCATTCATTTTTATATTTTTCCTTGACTGCATACATCGACATAATGATCAGGCTCAATTTCAATTAAACTCATATGCTCTGTTGGATTGCAACTAATCTCTCTATCAGGACATCTTGGTGCAAAAGAACATCCGTCAATCTTATCGATCAAACTTGGAGGTTCTCCATCTAACGATCTTAATTTTTTCTTTTCACCTTTTATAGAAGGTGTTGAATCGAGCAATGCTCTGGTGTAAGAATGTTTTGGAGATGTAAAAACATTTTTGGTAGGACCCATTTCAACAATAGAGCCAGCGTACATAACAGCAATTTTATCTGTCATCTCAGCAATGACTGCAATATCGTGAGAAATATAGATTAAACTTAAACCCAATAAATTTTGTACTTTTTTAATTTCATTAAGAATTTGATCCTGAATAACAACATCTAAAGCTGTAGTTGGTTCATCCGCAATGATAATCTTGGGATCACATGACAAAGCAAGTGCAATGACTGCTCTTTGTTTCATACCACCAGAAAGTTCGTGTGGAAATCTTTCAGATATTGATTCATCTAAGCCGACCATCCTAAATAATTCATTAATCTTGTTTATGTTTTCTTGTTTTGAATTTTGAGGATAATGCTCACGCATGGCCTCTCGTATTTGTTCACCAATTTTGATAACTGGATTCCATGCATTCATAGCACCTTGAAACACAATGCTTATGCTATCCCATCTTACTTTTCTTAGATCATTTTCTGATAAGCCTACTAATTCTTTTCCATCGAGCTTAATACTTCCCTCAGTAATGATTGAGTTTTCTGGTTGAAGTTGCAACAATGTCATGGCCACTGATGTTTTTCCACATCCTGACTCTCCTACTAATCCAAAAGACTCACCACTATTTACGTTGAAAGATACATTTTTTACTGCCTCTACATTGCCTTCAAGCGTATCGTAGTGCATTGATAAATTTTTTACCTCTAGCAAAATTTTTGACATTTTATCTACGTCTCAGCCTTGGATTGAATACGTCATCTAAACCTCTACCAACTAGATAAAAACCGCCAGCCAGCAAGGTAACAGATAATCCTGCAGGAAGGATTAACCACCAATATTTAAGTCCTGTAAATATAAAACCCTCTGTTTGTGCAAGATATATCATTATCCCCCAACTCATATCAATATTTAATAAGCCCAGAAAAGATAGAACGCTTTCTGATGCTATAGCGCCAGTAACACTAAAAACCATATACAGAAGTGCTAAAGGTGCAACGTTAGGGAGAATATGAGAAAACATAATTCTTCTTCTAGTTCCACCAGTGATTCTTGCAGAATCAACAAATGGTTTTACTTTAACTTGTAAAGCTTGAGATTTAATTGTGATTACTGACCCCCCTAATCCACCTAAGGTTCCTAATACAACTGCTAAATGCCAAACTTGTAACTCTGCGAATGCTGAGATAATAAATAAGAAAGGTAATGAAGGTAGCATTAATACTAAGTCAGATTGTCTCATTAAGTAAGTATCAAGTGCTCCACCATAAAATGCAGCAGCAGTTCCAAGCAATGTCGAAATTCCTACGCCAATAATTGCACTGATTAATCCTAAAACAAATGCAACTTGGCAGCCCTCCATAATTTGTGAAAAGATATCTCTTCCGAGAGAATCTGTGCCTAAAATATGTTTTCTCGAAGGTGGTGCAGGCTGTACATTCGATTCATAAATATCACCTACATCTCCATCAATATTAAATGCTTTTAGATACCTAATATTTACCTCATCTACCTTTGGGCAATCTTCTCTTGTTTGATAATCTTTTGTAGGATATTGGTCAGGACATTCTACGATTGTTCTTGCAACCTTTTCTGCATCGTAACCAACAACTGGATGATAAACTCCTTCATCCCAAACATTAGTTAAGAATAATATAGGTTGTAAGACAGCTAGAAAACCAAAAAATATTACAATCCCTAGCCCAGTCATTCCTAATTTACTTTGTTTAAATAAAATCCAATTTTTCTTTAAGGTCGCTTTTATATCTCTGTCCTGATTATTATTTTCCATATTAATTCTCTACTTTAACTCTAATTCTTGGATCTAAAAAGGCGTATGAAATATCTGCAATGAAGTGGGCTATCAAAGCAAGTATCCCTATAAAGGAAAACGACGCCATCGCAAGTGGTATATCTTCTCGTGTTACTGCTTCTAAAATTAATTGACCCATTCCAGGCCATGAAAAAATTGATTCTGTGAGCACTGAACCATCAATAATAGTAATTATTGTAAAAATAAAAGACGTTACTACAGGTAATAATGCTGTTCTAGCAGCATGTCTGTCTCTTATTCTTTTTTGACTTAAGCCCTTAGCTCTTGCTGTGAGAATATAGTCATCTTTTAAAACTTCCATCATGGTAGTTCGTGTTAAAAGGGCAGTACCTGCAAAAGCTACCAAAGTAACGGTAAATGTTGGAAGAATCATATGATATGCAATGTCGGCTGCATAAAATCTTTGTAAAGATGCTTCGCCATTACTCCAATAAATCGCAGATATGATGAATAGTATTATTAAACCTACAAACCTCGAGTTTCTTCTTGATTGGAGAGATTCAATGTTTCTAGTAAAAATAAAAATTAAAAATAAAAATACAGAAGTTACCGTTGTAAATAATATTAATGTATAAAAAATTTCGTCACTAGAATATGGAGAGTCGTACCATTTTTCTGGTACAAGAAATTTTCCAAGTGGAAACCATCCCATTTTATATCCAAAAAACCAAAGCATCATTAAAGCAAACCATGGATAAAAAACTGTATAAGAAAATACAGAACCAATTGTTATCCATGTTTCAGATTTCGATCCTCTTCTCCAAGCTAAAATTTTTCCAACTAAAAAACCTGTATAGAAGGCAATTACATTGACAATAGAAAAAAGCATTAGTGTTCTTGGTAACCTTTCTGCAATTAGCTCAATTGGGGTTCGTGGATAATATATGTACGAATATCCAAAATCACCTTTGAAAAAATTAATAATATAAAGCTGTATTCGTTCAAATAATGGTTTATCTAATCCAAATGTTTCTATGGTTCGTTGGTATGTTTCAGGAGGTAGTAATGGGTTCAAAAGTAAACTTGAAAATGCATTACCAGGTATCGCATTGAATAATAAATATGAGATTATAAGGAAGAGGAAAAATACTATTATCATTTCAAAAAATCTCTTAATTGTATAAACTAACATATCCCCTCTTAATTTTAAAAAAGATTACATTTAAATATTAAATGAAAAGTGGGTATTTCTACCCACTTTTCAATTCTAATGTTAACTATTATTTGTTAACTTTAACACTTCCAGGTAGTCCATAAAGGTTAGACATAGCACCTAGAACTTCAGTATATGGAAATTCTACGTTACTTCTATAAGCCTCTATCAATGGAGGTGTAAATAATACTAAATATGGAAGATCCTCAAACAAGATCGTTTCCATTTGTTTAGAAATTACTTGTGCTTCACCGACTGTTTTAGCAGCTTCAAATTCTGCTGCTAAGGCATCATACACTGGATTACTATAACCAGGTGTATTCAAACCACCAGCACATGCATCAGCATCAGTTTCGAAAAAGCTTACAACGTGATCAGGATAAGGCGTTAATCCCCAACCTAACATGTACATAAACCATTCATCACAAGTCTCTGGGTCAAGAATAAGGTCAACAATAATGCTAAAACCAGTTGGTCTAGCAACAGCGTCAATACCTAATTGCTGCATCCAATCAGCAATAAATAATGAGAATGTTGATCTTATTGGATCATATCCAGCAGATGGTGCATATAGCAACATATCTGAAGGCATTGCTTCTCCATTTGGACCTCTAAGGTTAGTAGGTGCAATAGCTCTTTCAGATCCACCAGGGTGTGATCCCCAGTCATCAGCTTGCCATCCAGCATCTTGAAGGATGCTAATTGATTTGTTCCATCTTTCTTCAAAGTTCATGCTATTACATTCAGCTAGAACTCCTTGGACTGGAGATACCCATGATGTTAATGCAGGTGGCATAACGCCGTCCATATTTATCACAGCTCCAGCAAGAATGCTTTCGATAATATAGTCTTTATCAACTATACATGATACAGCTTGTCTAAAAGCTTTATTATCTGTAGGGAACTTACCTTCTCTTGTATTAAAGGCCATGTATCTAAAACCATTTGATTGGTTTGTAATTACTTCTACATCACCTTGTGAAATTAATGCTTCAAGCGCATTTCTTTTTAACCCAAGTGGATTAAGTACGAAATCTACTTCGCCACTTTGGAAAGCTAAGTATGCAGCATCTTGATCACCATATAGTGAAAACTCAACTGTACCGACAAATGGACCGTCAGTCCAAGATATAGAATCTCCACTTAAATCTCCAAACTCATATGAAATTGCAGGAGCAACTCCATTGTCATTGCTGTATGAAACACCACCGTTTGCGTAAACAGTGTTTTCTCCACCAAAAAACATTGTGTCTGAATCATATTCCCAGGTATAGAAAGCACCAGATTCTAGTGTTCCATACTCAAATGCACCTGCAACAGGTACACCATCAACAGGAGCAGCTAATAGAGTTTCTCTATCAGTTGCATATTGTGACCAATAATGTTCTGCAACAAATGATGCGCTAGCGACTCCATATTGCCAAACTGACAATCCTGGGTCAAAGTTAAATGTGACTTTAACTGTATAGTCATCAATTGCTTCGATGTTTGTAAGACCTTGTGCGACAGTTCCATCTTCTCTCTCTGTTGCTAATGGATAACTATTTGTCCATCCACCTAACATGCCCAAGTCTCTAACGGTTTCATATGTAAATACCATATCGTTAGCGTCTATAGCCTCACCATCACTCCATTTATAGCCTTCAGTGATTGGAACAGTATAACTAAATGTTCCATCACCATTATCAACTGAAGTTTCAACTAATTCAGCCGCCATGTTTGTAACTAGTGTATAGCTTGGGTAATTTGTTCCAAACAAACTAGTTGCCTGGGGACTTAGAGTTGCAAAAGTCCAATAGTCTTGCTGCACATCGACAGCATCCCAAATATTGAAGCCTTGTGGGTCAGAATAGATGCCCATTTTGAAAACACCCTCAGGTGCACTTGACTCTTCTACAACTTCTGCAGCGGTAGTTGATGTAGTTTCAGTAGCTTCCGTTTCTTCTTCTACTACTTCTACGTCATCAGCTGTGTCGCCTGCACAGGCAACAACAACCATTGCAAAAATTGAGAAAAGCACAACAAATTTCCATCTAGCTGAGCCTTTATATTTACTCAATATTTCTCCTTTTTGTATACAAAAAATCCACTTAAAAAAGTGGATAAAGTACATACTAGATATTAAATCCACGTATTCAACAAATAATTAGATTTATTTATACTTTCCATTGATAATCATTAATTAGATTGTTAAAAAACCAATAACAAATTGGTAAATTCTAATTATTAAATAAAATCCGAATAAAAAAACGCCAAACTTAAATCCAAAGTTTTCCATATTAATTCTTAAATTTTAGCAACATTGATACATTAGAAAATTTGAATTCTTTTCTGATCTTATTTTCAATAAAAGCCTCATAATTTTTAGGAATCCTTGAACTTAAATTGAATGAAAAAGAAGGTGGATTTGTGTCGTACTGAGTTACATATTTCAATTTAGCTCTTCTACCTCTAAATGGGTGTGGCGGACTAGAAACCCAAAGTTCTCTAAAAAATAAATTTAAATCTGAAGTATCTATTCGCGAATCTAATTGTAAATAAACTTCGTTAATTGTTTTAGAAAATTTATCTAAACCTTTCTTGGTTAATGCTGAAATTCTAATTACTTTTATCCAGTTAAATTTTTTTAAATGTGAATTTAATGTAGAGTTTATGTTCAATTTATCTTCTTCATTCAATAAATCCCACTTATTCAATATCAGAATTGGTGTACAGTAGTTGTTTATTGATTCGTTAATCAATCTCATATCTTCAAAATTTATACCCTGAGTCGAATCAACGACAACAAACGCGATCAACGAGGTTTCTAAGGAATATATAGAAAGATTAGAAGCATATCTATCGATTTGATCTTTTTGTTTTTTTCTAGGTACTCCAGCTGTATCAATGACATTATAGATTCTGTCATCAAATATTACCTGTTCAATTAATGAATCTCTTGTAGTTCCAGGCATGTCTGAAACTATTGATCTTTCTTTTTTTAATAATGAATTAAATAATGTTGACTTTCCTGAATTTGGTTTTCCAATGATTGAGATTGATAATTTTAAATCGTTATCATGTTGTCCTTTTGTTCCTGAGTATTTGATAAGATGTTCAAGCAACTCATCCGTTCCAATTTTGTGATACCCAGAAACATAAAATTCTTTATCATAAATATACTTAAATAGTCTTTTATCTAGTTCATAATTATTAAAATTTTCACACTTATTAAATACAGTTAAAATTTTATCCTCTGCATTAATTTCTTGTATTAGTTGATTAATTTTGTCAAGACCTTCAAAATTTTTTGAATCTATATCTATTACAAATAAAATTTTATCTGCTTCAATTAAAAATTCTTTTACTTTTGATTGAAATTCATTATTTAAGAAATCTGGGTTATCGTCAAGTCCTGGTAAATCTGATATAACAATTTCCTTATCGTTAACATTGATTTTTTTACTAACTTTGTCTCTTGTAGTATTCGGCTTTGAACCAACTATTGAGGTTTTGTTTTTAGATAATGTATTAATTAGGGTTGATTTACCTGAGTTAGGTAAGCCAATCAGAATTACTTCATTATTTTTGTTTTCATTCATATTTTAAATATAGCTAATCTTATTTTATGGTAAATAAGCTCTATGTTGTAACTCCAAGAGGGTTTTGTGCTGGTGTAGAAATGGCAATAAAAGCCTTGACCTGGATGCTAAAAATATACGACGAACCAGTGTATTGTTATCACGAAATTGTACATAACGACTGGATCGTAGATAAATTTAAGAAAAAAAATGTAATATTTATTGAAGATACTGATGAATTGCCTAAAGATTCAATCGTTATGTTGTCTGCCCACGGTACTGCACCTGATATTGAAAAAGAGTTTAAAAATATATCATTAACAAGTGTAAATTCTGTGTGTCCATTAGTAACTAAAGTTCACCATGAAGCTAAGAAATTTAGTGAAAGTGGAAAACAAATAATTTATGTAGGCCATAAAAATCATGATGAAGCAATTGGAGCATTGGGAGTAGCACCTGAACATATGCATTTAGTCGAGTCTGTGGATGATATTAAGAATATTAATTTTCAGGATAATGAAGTTGCATTACTTGCTCAAACTACTCTAGCCATGTCTGAATGGGAGCCAATACTAGATAAAGTAAAAGAAGATTTTGATAATTTAGATCTTCCAAGAAAAAGCGATCTTTGCTACGCAACTACAAATCGTCAAAAAGCTTTAATTAACATTTCAAATAATGTCGATGTCGTACTTGTTGTAGGATCAAGCACTTCAAGTAATACTAAAGCATTAGTCACAACCATAAAAAGTTTAGGAAAAGAAGCTTACAGAATAGAAACTTTAGACGATTTGGAAGATATAAATTTAGAAAGTAAAGATGTAGCCATTACTGCCGGAGCATCCGCTCCCGAACATATTGTAAATGAGATTTCTAATTTTTTAAAACCTAAAAACTTAGAATATTATATAGACACAGATGAGGATGAGTACTTCCCACTTCCAAAAGAGCTTAGAGCAAATATTTCATCTCTTTCTAGATTACTTATAACAATGTTTCCCAATAATAAAATTGAAGCTCAAAATAGCATTTCGAAAGATAAGACTTGGTCAGCTACTGAAGCTTTAGCTTCTCTATAATCAAATTAACTGTTTCTTGAAAAGTTAAATCTGTATTGTTTATTACTAAAGCTCCATCAGGAACTGTTAATGGAGAAATCAATCTATTTGAATCTTCTAAATCTCGTTTTTTTAAATCAGATACAGTTTCATTCATTTTTGACTGATCCTCTCTTCTTTTACCCCTAGTTATCAAATCAGCATCTAAATATATCTTATATTTTGCATTTTGAAACACGACACTACCCATGTCTCTACCTTCGATAACTAAGGATTTATCTAAAGATTGATAATATTTCAATAGACTTTCTTTAACATAGTTTCTAATCTTCTCTTCCTTGGCAATTTTAGAACTAGTTATTGTAACTTCATTTGAATACAAGTCTTCCGAAGTATATGTTTCTCTATTTATGTAACAGATGCCATTTATTATCTCAATATTATATTTTTCATAATTTTTATCAATATTTTTATTTATAAACAAAGCTAGAGATCTATAAACATTTCCACTTGAAAAAAAATTACAATTAAGAATGTCAGCTAAATGTTTACCAATTGATGTTTTACCCACTCCTGATGGACCATCAATTGTAAGAATGAACTTTTCCATAATCTAATACTATATTTTTTTCATAAATTAATTTCTCTTAATTCACCTATTTTTAAATTTCCAAGTTTGTAATCACCAATAGAAATTCGCTTTAAACCAATAATCTTTATATTATTTGAATCGAAAATTCTTCTAATTTCTCTATTTTTACCAGTTTTTAAAGAAACTTCGTATTTTAGCCTTTTGAGTACTTGAATATCTAAAATTCTTAGATATTCTTCTTTATCAATAACAGCTTTATTAAATTTTTGAAGGTTAATTGGGCTACTAACACTTACAATATATTTTTTTATCAACCCTTTAGAGGGGTGAATTGTACTATTAAGCCAATCACCATCATTGCTGAGAAGCATTAATCCTTCTGAATTCTTATCTAGTCTCCCATTGAACTTAAGTGACTTATCTCGAATTATTTCATATATAATTTTTGAATTACTCTGGGCTTTGTGAGAACAAATATATCCTTTTGGCTTGTAGAACTTATAGTATTTAAATGTTATTAATGATTCTATTACTTTTGAATCATATGAAACTTTATCATTAGCAAATACTTCATCTCCTAATTTTGCAAGCTTTCCATTTATTTCTACTTTTTTTAAACGTATTAATTCATCGGCTTTTCGTCTAGAGGTGTTTAAATGAAGTGCTAAAAATTTATTTATTCTCAATTATTCTTCTTCAGCAGGTGACGAAAAATACTCACCAATAGTAGGAAGTTGATCAATACTTTGAAATCCTGTTTTTTCTAAAAATATATCTGTCGTTGTATATAGAATTGGATTACCTGGTACATCAAGTTCTCCAGATTTCTGTACTAACCCTCGTGACTCAAGAGTTTTAATAGATGATTCGGATTCAACTCCCCTTACCTCAGATACTTTTAATTTAGTGACTGGTTGTTCATAAGCAATAATTGCTAAAGTTTCTAATGCCGGTGTTGATAAACCCTTCAAAATAGAAGGTGGTTTTACAGAGTCAAGAAATTTTGGAATATCATTTACTGTAACTAAATCAGATTTTATTAAATCAAACCGAATATAAAATCCAAATTCTAAATTTTGAAGATCATTATTTATTTCTTCAAATAGATTTATTAAATCTTTTTGTTCAATTTGTAATAATTCATAAAAATAATCATTTTCAACTGGACCGTCGCTTACCAATAATGTGGCTGAAATAATTTTTTTATTGTTCATAGTTTTTCTCAATTTTAATTAAATCATTATTATTTAATTGTTCTGCTTTTACAAATCCCCATCTTATTGCTTCTAATAATGCCAAAAATACTGCAACAGCTTTTTCTGAAGAATCAACTTCTGAAACCAATTCCTCAAATGAAGTGTTTAACTTTTTATCAACTTTTGATAATAAGTCATTAATTGCCTGGTCGATATCCGGTAAGTCATATTCTATATGATCAAATCCTTTTATAGACTTATATCTTTGAAATACTTCTTCGGCAGTATCATTGAAATTATTTATATCAATAGTTACTTCAATATCAGGTTTTTTATATAGGTTTAAAGTTTGATAATATTTGAAAGCACTAATTGATGTTTCATTTTCTCTAATTCTTGAAGCCAACGCAATACCAACCTCAGAAAAAGCTTTAAATTGTAAAAGTCTTGCAAATGCTAAATCTTTATCTTTTATAAGCTGAATTTCATCAATCCAATCAACATTTTCATTTTGAGGAATTAAACTTTTTGCTTTTAGTTCAAAAAGTGACGCAACAAGAAGCACTATTTCAGAGAAACTATCAATATCTTTTCTTACATGATCTAAATTAAGTGAATTAAATAGATTTGTTAAATTAGTATTTTGTTTTGTATTATTATCATCGTAAAAATCGATTAATAATGTTTTAAGATTGGATATTAAGTCTTCAAGTTGCATTAATAATCAGTCATATCCAATACAAAATGTTTATTCTCTAATAATTCTTTTTGATAATATTTCAAAACTTTATCGTCAATGGAGAGTTTTTTCATTTGCTCTAATCCAATTCTTTCATGATTGAGATAAATTTTTGACTTATGACTATTTACAATATTTAATTCGGAAAAAATTCTAAATAACCAAGAAAAATTACCTGCTGATTTTCCAATATCATGCAATAAACATAGAGTATATAAATCATTAAGAGACTCTAGTTCTTTAAGCGAAAGTATTTCATCATCAAGAGTTTTATTTATAGTTCTTTCAAGCACTTCAATAGAGTGATGTCTGTCCTGCATCGATAATTGCCAAAAAAGTCTAGTTAGATCGTCATTATTAAATTGTTCTTTAACTTTTAACTGATCTTCAACAGAAATATGTTTGTAAAATAAATATCTTATTGCTCTTTTAATTTTCAAATATGTTTTCATGCTCTTGGATGACTTTCTTTAAATATTTCTACTAAAAATTCTTTTGTTAATTTAGTATAAATCTTCGTTGTAGAAACAGATGTATGCCCCAAAAATTCTTGAAGGGTTCTTAAATCACATCCTGCTTCCAACATATGTGTCGCTGCACTGTGTCTAAGGGTATGAGGATGTACAGATGAATTTATACCTGTAATTAATGCAGTTTTTTTAATTAGTCTAAATACAGAAGATCTATCTAGTTTCTTTTTATTTTTAGATATAAATAAAAATGTTTCATTATTCTCAAATTCTTTTCTTATTTTTAAATAAGATTGCAAGGTTTTATTTAGTTTACTACCGATAGGTACAATTCTTTGTTTTGATCCTTTCCCTTGTAATTTTACAAAATTATCATCGAAATCAATATCTGATATTTTGACATCCGTTAATTCAGAAACTCTACAAGCTGTAGAGTACATAAAATCGATAATGGCTTTATTTCTAGCATTTAAAAAATTATCAAAGTCATACGAATCAATCATTTTTATAATATCAGATACTGCAAGCGTCTCAGGAAGATAAGAGCCAGTTTTTAATGATATTTTTTCAATATTTATTTGTTTTGATAAATTAACTGAATTGAACCATTGAACATACTGATTAATTGATGATATTTTTCTGACTTTTGAATTTTCAGATTGATTTTTATTGGAAAGTAAAGTTATATACTGTTGTAAAGATTCATTACTTATTTCATCTCCTTCAAGAAATTGTAAAAATTTAAGAATATCTGACTTATATGCTTTTACAGTGTTGTCTGACAAACCTTTGTTAAATTGTAGGTAGTTACAAAAGTCTTGAACTAAAGCAGATTTACTTTTTTTTGACTGTTTCTGAGACAATATTATTAGATTCCGATGATTTAGTTTTTATAGATGAAGCAATAAAATCATTGAATAATGGTGCAGGTTCCCACGGTCTAGATTTAAATTCTGGGTGAAATTGTGAAGCAACAAAATAAGGATGATCTTTTATTTCAATCATTTCAACTAAATTATTATCTGGAGAAACCCCACCAATAATCAAACCATTTTCAATCAATTTATCTCGATATTTATTATTTACTTCATAGCGATGACGATGTCTCTCATAAATTACTTCATCACTATATATTTTCGATGCAATGGTATCTGGATTGATTTTACAAGGATAAGTTCCTAGTCTCATCGAAGCTCCCACATCATCTTTATCTAAATCTTGATTAGGTAATAGATCAATTACATAATTTTTCGTATTTTGAGAAAATTCGGAAGAATTTGCATCAGATATTCCACAAACATTTCTTGCAAATTCTATTACAGCGCATTGTAACCCTAAACAAATTCCAAGAAAAGGAATCTTGTTTTCTCTGATGTACTGTATTGCTGATATTTTTCCTTCTATACCTCTATATCCAAAACCTCCGGGAACTATTACACCGTCCATCTCAGCAAGTGAATCTAATTCGAAATTATCTGCGTCTATCCAGTGAAGATCTAGTTTCACATTGTTGTGTAAACAAGAATGCTTTAACGATTCAACAACTGAGAGGTAGCTATCAGGTAATCCAAAATATTTACCAAGTATTGCAATTTTTACCGTATTTATAGCATTCTGTTTTAAATTAACCATTGTTTTCCATTGGGATAAGTCTTGGGAGTTTGAATTTAGTTTTAAACGATCATTTACTGCATTATCTAATCCTTCGTCAAACATTCTCAATGGAACTTCATAAATATCATCCAAATCAGGAGCATTGATTACATTCGATAAAGAAACATCACAAAATAAAGAAACTTTACTTTTTATTTCTTCATTTAATTCTCTATCAGATCGTAGAACTATCAAATCTGGAGAAATTCCTGCTGCCCTTAGTAAAGTTACTGAATGTTGCGTTGGTTTAGTTTTCAACTCCGTACTTGGCCCAATAAATGGAACCAAAGTAACATGTACAAACATGACATTTTCACTTCCTAATTCTTTTCGAATTTGACGTGCAGCTTCTAAAAATGGAAGGATTTCAATATCACCAACAGTTCCTCCAATTTCTGTAATTTGTACATCTATATCATTTGAAATCCCTTTAATTCTTCTTTTGATTTCATCAGTAATATGAGGAATTACTTGAACTGTTGCACCTAAATAGTCACCTTTTCTTTCACTCTCAATAACTTTTCTATAAATACTCCCTGTAGTGACGTTAGAGTCTTTTCTTAAATTAACACCTGTAAATCTTTCATAATGACCTAAATCTAAATCAGTTGTAGCTCCATCTTCAGTTACAAATACTTCTCCATGTTGGAATGGATTCATTGTATCTGGATCTACATTTATATATGGATCTAGTTTTTGATTAATTACAGATAATCCACGAGATTTTAGTAGGTTTCCAAGAGATGCAGATGTAATCCCTTTTCCAAGACCAGAGACTACACCACCAGTTACAAAAATGTATTTGGTCACATTGAAACTTTAACAGGTAAAGAATTAAATCAAAGTACTATCTTAAAATTTGATTAAGAAATAAATCAAGTTTTGGATTGTTATCAGTGCCTAAAATTTTTACTGATTTGTTAGATAAATTGTAAGAATATTTAGTATTTTCAGGATTTTTTTCTTGTATCTCTGCAACACCATCAAATTGTATTGCATAATTTTGATTTTTGTTAATAGATATATTTATAAGAGAATCTCTATTTACTACTATCGATCTAGGAAATTTGGAAAAAGGTGATATTGGAGTTATCGAGATAACATCAATATCATTTTGAATAATAGGGCCGCCTGCAGAATAATTGTATGCTGTTGAGCCAAGCGAGGTTGATAAAATTATTCCATCGCCTCTTAGTTTAACCTTTTGTTGGTATGTTTCGATTTCCAAATCAAGTATTCTAGTTGGAGAATTTTTTATTATAACTACTTCATTAAATGAAGGGAAATTTTGATCTCCATTTTGAATAATTGCTTTTCTTTCAACAAATTCATAATTTTTACCATTCCAATCATTAAGCATGGATTGTAAGTTATCTGGCGAGCTAACTAAATATCCTAGTCTGCCTGGTCCAATATTTATTAAGGGACTATTTAATTGCCATGCAATTCTCATAGCTTTTAATGCAGTGCCATCTCCTCCTATGCTTATAACCAAATCTATTTTATTACTTTTGTATTTTTCATCTTCCAGTGAATCAATTTCATGAGTTGCATAATTGAATTTATTTTTATCCAAGATATTAAATATATCTTTTGATATTTTTTTTGATAGATACTTTTTTGATGAAATTATTAATAAATTCTTCACTAGGATATATTATACGTATCTTGTTAGGAGTACAAAGTGATACCAATATCAGATATAAATCCCCCGAAGAATAATCCTGTTATCTCAAGAATTTTTATATTTCTTTCAATATTGGTATACGTTCTAATTCAACCAAGAAACCCCAGTGAACTTTTTAACTTTTTCTATGAATTTGCTGCAATTCCATGTGAAGTCTTTAACAATCAACCATTATCTTTAGATCAGTATTACAACAATGAATGTTCATTAAAAAGCTCAAATATTGTATTTGAAAATAAGAATATATTTTTAAGCTTACTTTTTTCAAACATGTTTCATGCAAATTTTATTCACATATTAGGTAATTTATGGAGTTTCTGGATTTTTGGAAATAACATTGAAGATAAATTAGGAAAAATTAGATTTATAATCTTTTTAATTTTTACTGGTTTCGCAAGCATGTTTTCGCACATAATACTGAATGCTTTTGATATTAATCCTATAGTTGGAGCATCAGGGATAGTATCTGCATTAATGGGTGCATATCTATATTTATTTCCAAATGCTCAGTTACTTGTACTTGTCCCATTTGGATTTTTATTTCCAACAACTATAAA
Source organism: uncultured Candidatus Actinomarina sp. (assembly GCA_902604835.1). Lineage (GTDB taxonomy): Bacteria > Actinomycetota > Acidimicrobiia > Actinomarinales > Actinomarinaceae > Actinomarina. Next base: position 49,778 of record CACKZW010000006.1, on the reverse strand, counting down.
AGCAAAATTTTTCATGATTTTTTGGTTTATCTCACAAATATTGATAGCACTACAAAATACAAATATTTCATGGGAAGCTCATATTGGAGGTTTTATTGTTGGATATTTAATTCTGAAGATTTTTAATTATAGAAGATATACAATCTGAAAAATTATCAAACTTAAAATCTGCCATTTCATCACTTAGATAATTTTGAATTGAGGAGTTAACAAGATAAGATTTAGCATTTATTTCATTAGCTAAAAGTATGTCAGTATCTACCCTATCGCCAATTACATAGGCTATATTTTCAAAATTTCTATTCAGGAAATTAGAATAAAATTTATCTGGCTTACCAAATGATTGAATCTCAATATTAAGTAATTTTTCTATCTCTTTTACAATTGCACCATTTCCCTCTTCAAACTCAAATTCATTAATTGGAAATGTTAAGTCTTTATTTAAAGCGTAGATATTACTTCCATTTTGATAGGCACTCATAATATGATTAACTTCTATTTGTGTGTAATTCTCTTTTCTACCTATTAAGACCATTTGAGATTCGTCAATATTTGTTGTTACATTAGCAATACTATTTACGAAGTTTGATAAATTATCAGATCCATGAACAAAAATCATCATGTTTTTATTTTCTAAATACTGTTTTAAAATGACTAAAGGGGTGACTATTTGATCTAAATCAATATCTCTAAACAATAGGTTTTCTAACTTGTTACAAATTTCGATAGGAGCTTGCGAACTGTTATTGGTTACAAATATTATTTTTAGATTATGTTTATCAAGATCAAGTAGTGATTCAGCTACTCCGGGGATAATTACATTATTTAAATAAATTGTCCCATCAAGGTCTGTAGCGATTGTGTTCACGTTTTCTTTCCATAATTAAAAGTTTTGCAGTTATTGAATTGCTTTCATAGAAATTTTTCGCTTGTCTATCACTAGGTAATGCATAAGTTCTAATCTCTGATTTGGACGATTTAGATTGATTATTTATATATTCGAAGAGTTGGGTCCCTAAGCCAAGTTCTCTAAAATCATATTCAATGAATATTTCATATAAATTCCAATAAAACTCATCGATAACGATTTTTGCATATCCTACATTGTTAATATTGTCTGAAGTTTTATAAGTTAAAACATAATGTTTTAAATCATAATTTTTTACAATATTTTGATAGTAGCTAAATAGTACAGGATCAATCTTGCCTATTTCGTTGTCAAATTTTTTTTGGAGGACTGATGGTGGTTTATCTTTTTCTAATATTTCAAAGGTAAAACCAAAATCTTCAAATTTTGATTCATGCACAGTCCGAACACACCTTAGCTCTAGGTTTTTCAAGCTGAGTTCTTTTCAAAACCAAAAAACATATAGAACATGTAAATTCATCAGCTTGTATATCTTCTGCTGTTTCATCTAATTTCAAATCGGAACTTTTTACATTCCTTTTTTCTGCAGCATCAACTGACATAAATGAACCTTCAGCTTCATCATTATCATCTACTGATTTTTTTTCGGTCTCAACACGGGCTTCAAGTGATTCTGTTTCAACTTCTTCTTTTTCTTCCTCTTCTGGAGGAGATTCATTTTCTTCAGAATCTTCTTCAAGGTCTTCCATGGTAGGCTCTTCTATCTCTTCAATGTCCTTATCCGCCATGTTTCTCCTTAAATTTCTGTAAGAATAATACTAAATTTTTAATAATATAGCTTCTTTTTTAATATTTATCTCAGCTGGTCCCTGGTCGAAGTAATCTCCATCAACTTCAATTGTGTTTGGTGTTAATAATGATACCTTATTTGATTTTTTTAAAATTACGTCTTGTTCTGTTAAGTGAAGACCCTTTTTAGCAAGAAAAAATAATTTCATAGCTTTTAGTTTTGTAACTTTAAATATTTGAATATTTAATAATCCATCTTGAAGGCTTGATTTTGGTGAAATATTCCACCCACCACCAAAAAATTGACCATTACAGATTGATATATTAAAAGCTAAATTATCAAAGTTGAATTTATCATTTTCAATCTTAAATAACATACTCTTTGCAGGTAATAGTTTCAACCAAAAACTAATAGGATATCTAAATCTTTTAAATATTCTCGGGAGATTTTCACTTGTATGTACTGTATCTGCCAAAAAACCATAATTTAATACATTTACAAAATACCTTCTGTTATTTGACGAGCTTATGTGTGCAACATCAATTTTATAATTTTGATTATTTTTGAGCCTTTTAATACCCTCATTGATATTTTTTGGAAAAGCAAATGTTCTCATGAAATCAGAACCACTACCAGACGGGAGACAAGCAACCTCTGGATTAATAATATTATTTTTTAATAAATTATCGATTAAATTACTAAGCGTACCATCACCGCCTATTGCACAGAAGATAACACTCTCGTTTTTGTGCTTTAAAATTATTTCTTCTACTTTAGATGCTTTAGATGTTTGATAGACAATTGCACTTAAATTATGGCTAGAAAATAATTTTTCAATTGCACCTTGAGTTAATTTCTTACCTCTTGAATTTTTATTATGAATTACAATATATTTTTTCATATCATAGTTTTCTGAATAATATTATGTTTTAACTTTTTTGCAATTATATCAAAGTTTTCAATCTCATAGATCGAATATACTTTTTGTGATATTTCAGATGCTTCTCTGCAAGCTTTAATAAAATCACCTAGTGTTACATTAAATTTACCTAATGTGTATTCGATATTGTCAGAATTATAAAACTCTAAAAAAATACTAAACCAAGTAATATCTAAATTTATTTTATTTTTAACCCCACTAAAAGCTTCAAGTTTATTTACTTTTTCTTGTGTGATTAGATATTTAGTTAACAAAGAATTATGTTTGTCATGAACTGATATTTCATATTTTGATGTTGAAATACCAGAAGCAAGAAACATAAGACAAAATTCAATATCATTATTTTCGTTCAACATTTCTATCCCTAATATCAAATTATCTCTATGAGTTTCAGTTAATAATTTATTCTTTTTTAAATCAGTAAAATAATTCATTTCATTTAAAACTTTTAATTTTGCTTTATAGTTTGTCTCTAGTTCTTTATCGTTTAATTTATTTTGAAATGAATAAAAACTTTTTTTAATCATTTCAATACCTTTTTTTTCACCATATTTATTGTTTAAATTAAGTACTGATCCATATGAATTTGAATAAGAGGATTTCAGATTATTCGGTTTTAAATCAAATAAGTCGTTGTACCAACTGTTTTCAACTCTTTTATCATAATTTATATATGCGTACCCCTTAGAGTCAATTCCTCTTCTACCAGCTCTACCAGTTAGTTGTAAGAATTCAGATTTTGAAATTAACCTAGTTTTTAAACCATCATATTTAAATGACGAGTCAATAATGATAGATTTCGCTGGCATATTAATTCCTAAGGAAAGTGTTTCTGTTGCAAAAAGTATATCTATGTGTTTATTTATAAACAAAAACTCAACAAATTCTTTAACAATTGGAGCCAAACCAGCATGATGGTAAGCAACTCCTCTAGACCACATCCAATAAAGTTCATCTAAATTTAAAAGTTGATATTCTTCATTAGTTATGTCGTCAAAAATATTTTCAAATAAATGTTTTAGCTGATCATTCTTTTTACTTTTCAAATTTAAATCCGCGGCATATCTTGCTTTATTTTCTACTTTTTCACGCGAAAAATAGAATAAAATACACGGTGTTGCTTTTTTGTTGATAATATATGAAATTTGATCAGACAAAGATGGTTTTCTATATCTTTTAAATTTTTTATCTAATTTAAAAATAGGTTTGTTTCTTTTATCCTCTGTACTTTTAATAGCTAATATTTGTTCATCATCTTTTGATGCTGTAATCAAAGAAATTTCTAAAGGAACTGGACGAATCTTAGATTGAATTAAATCGGTAGGCCCTCTTTGAGATACGATCCAGTTTAGAAATTCATTTTCATTTCCAATAGTTGCAGATAAGCATAATAATTTTATATCTTTTGGTAAGTGAATAATAATTTCTTCCCAAGTAGATCCACGTTCTTTATCAGCTAGGTAATGAACTTCATCAAGCACAACTAAACCAATATCATTTATTCTCTCATCGTTAGTAAATATCATATTTCTTAAAATTTCTGTTGTTGCTATTATTAGGCCTGCATCTGGATTCTCATTTCGGTCACCTGTTAAAAGACCTGTTTCAAATCCTGAATTTAAGAAGTCATGGTACTTTTGATTTGATAAAGCTTTGATTGGTGTTGTGTAAATTACTCTATTTCCCTTATCTAAATACTCTTCAATACCCCGTTCAGCAATTATTGTTTTACCAGCACCAGTAGGTGCTGTAACTAGTACATTTAAGTTTTTATACAAAGATTCAATTGCATCAACTTGAAAAGAATCTAATTCATACTTCACTTTGAAGTTTTTTTATGTATAAATATTACGATTTCAATTAGTAAATATAAAGGTATGGTGAATGTAAATAATGTTACAGGATCTCCTGTAGGAGTGACTAAAGCTGATAAAATTAAAATGAAGATAAACAGCTCAGGTCTATTTGTTGTTAAGAAATCAATATTTAACAATTTTTTATTTAAAAGAAATAATGTGATTAATGGAAGTTGAAATGTAATAGCAAATAAAAAAGTTAGTCTGATAATGAATTGATAGTAATTTTGGGATCGAAGTATGACTTCATTATCATTAAATGAAAGCAAAAATTCAATCCCATACGAGCTCAAATTCAAAGCTGCATAGATACCAAGATAATAAAAAATTGTAAAAAACAAATTATATAGAAAGAAAGAAAGCCAAGATAAATCAACTAACGCAGGCTTAAAAAAGAAACTAAGATTAAAAATTGTTATTGGAAGTAATAAAAGTAGAGATATTAAAAAAACATTAGTTATCTTAACCTGAAAACCTTCATAAATTGTTAGAGCAAATATATTTGATTTATCATATCCTGCATTTATAAGTGGCTCATTCAAAACTTGTATAAAAACTGGATATCTTATATAGATGAAAATAGAGAAGATAACAATTAATGAAAAAGAAATAACGATTCTTAGGTTCAGTTCTTTTAGATGTTCAAAAAAAGATTTTTTCATTCCTCTTCTTCACCAATCCATTTCCAATTCTCATCCAAACTAGAATCTCCAATTATTTTTCTTGAAGGTCCCTTGTTGAAATCAGAAAAAGAATCGAAGTATTTCTTCAATTTTTTTTTATCTAAAATACCAAGAGAAACAAATAGTATTAATACTAATTCAGTCAAACTCATTTACTTACCTTGATTCTTAATTTATTAATGTTTTCATTAAATTCATTTTTAAGGTTTTCAGGTCCAAGAATCTTGACATCTTTAAAATTTTCTAGAAAATATTCCATAGCTACGTAATAATCCCTGAATATATAAGTATATATTTCATTGTTCATCTTGATTTTATCTCTATTTAATTTAGTTATAGATTTTTCAGAATAAATGTTAAATTCAACTTCAATATTTTTAGTATTATCCTCCTTAGTAGAGTTATCTAAATCTAGATCTCCTACTGACAAAATTCTATTAATTAAAAATGTTTTAATTTTATTGTCATTTAAATCAATAGCTTCTAGAACGTTTCCATCAGAGTTATTAGATATTGATATTGGCTTTATAGAGTAAATCCCAACATTTTTTCTACCTATTTTTATATAGTTAATATTTACTTCGTTTTCTAAAAAAATTGATAAATAATTATCTTTGTTTATTTTTGATTTCTCATCAAAAAATATCTCTAATGTATCAATTAAAAATGCTAAGTCATTTTTTTTAATGTTTTGAATATCAACTTTATCTTGGCTAATCAAAATATTATATATTTTAAAAAGTTCAAAATCAGTAATTGTTTCTAGATCTTTTAATTCCATCGAATAATCAAAAGTAATTCTATTTTTTGGTAAATCTAGATCAAAATTAATAAAACTTTCACCATTAGCAGAATAAACCTCAGACATAATGTTAAGCATATAAAGGAGGGTCTCGAGATCTACACTGAGCTTGTCTGCTAAATCTTGTATGTCCCAGTTATCTTGATTCTTGATTATATTTATCAAAAAAGTAAAATCCTGAAGTTTAAGTTTGCTATTCATTAATAAATTCCAATAACTTATTTTTTTCAGCTTGTGAAATTTTAATTATTTCACTTTCAGTCAAAAGTAGAAATTGTATTAACCCTTGAAGGTCGTATGTTTTTAATTCAATCGTTAATTTACCTTCAAATAAATTTTTATTTTTTACTTTATGAGTAAATTTATTTTTAAAAATGAAATATCGGTCTTCAAAAAGTTCAATAGTTAATAACAAAGGAGTCATGCTTTCTTCCCATGAAAAATTAATCTCGACATTATCTATGTTATGTAAATTAGGTATCGATCCAATTTTTAAATCATCTATATTGCTTAATTTAAATGTTTTAAATATAGATTGTTCATTTACTCCTATGTACCACTGACCATCATATTGTTTAAGACCAAGCGGGTATACCTTTCTAACAGATCCTTTGTATTTATAAGATATACGTCTTTTTTCATTAATCGCTTGAACAATCTTTGAAATGTTTATACTTTGTTTTTCGAATTCATAATTTAAATTCAAATATCTTTTAAGGATTTGATAAATGTTTATGAATCTATTTGTATCAATATTTTTATTTTTTTTAATTTCTTCGATAATTCTTGTTCCTGATATTGTATAGCCATCAGCAAGTTTCCACTTATCATTATCGAATTCAATTAAATACCCCATTTCCTTTAACAAGGATTTATCTCTTTCAAAAGAGCGTTTAAAAGCAGAATCACCTAATTCTCGATAATCTGAAATATTATCCTTGATAAAATCAGTGGTTATATTTTTATTACTTGAAGAAAACAAAGTTAATAATTTAAGTCCTCTTTTAAATACATTTTTCATTAATACCTAACTTTATTGTATTTAAATTTAATAATTATTTTTTAACTGATGTATTTGTATAATGCAAAACTAATGTATTATTAACATATGAAAGTTTGGATAGATCAAGATTTATGCACCGGCGATGGCCTTTGTGAAGAAATATGCCCCGACGTTTTTGTTGGAAAAGATGACGGTCTTTTCTATGTAAAAGAAGGAGACAAAATATTTTCTGAAGAAGATGGTAATGTAGGTGGCGCACAAGGTCTAGCAGTTGTACCAAAGGGACAGGAAGAAGCAGTAATTGAATCAGCTGAGGAATGTCCAGGTGAATGCATAATGATTGAACCTAGCTAAACAAAAACCTTCCACTAACAACAAATCCTGTATGACCAACCATCTCATTCTTTGGCCTAACTATTCTATTGTCTACTATCCATTCTCGATTTAAAGTTTCAGTTACATTTATATTGATAAAATTATTATTTGAGAGTACCGTAACAATTTTTTGAACTTGTGTAATCGATGGTAAATAAGAAACCCATTGTAAATTTTGCTTCACTGAATTGTTATCGAAAAATTCCCAGGGCTCAGGAATATCAGTAATAACAGTATCTACTTTTTTACGCACATCATCAAATATAAAATCTGAAAGTTGTAAATTTAAATATTCTATTTCTAGAGATTTGTTTTCAGCATGATTTGATGAAATATATCTTTCAATGGTTTTTTTTGCTCTTCTTTGGTTTTTATTACTTTCATCTAAAGTTATAAGATTACTGTCTTTGTCTAAAATCAAACTTAAATAAAGAGTTAAGGCACCGGAACCAGTACCAATTTCCAGAATATTTGAAAATTTACTAATATTTCCAGAGATTATTATTGATCCAATATCTTTCGGATAAATTATTTGAGGACCTCTTTTCATTAATAAAATGAATTCATCAAATGAAGGAATATAAACTTCATAGTCTTGGTCTTTGGAAGTTTTAACTTTAGTAGGTAATTCTTTTATATCATTATGTTGAATAGTTCCGTTTTGTGTAACAAAAGTTTGATCTTCTTGTATTACAGATAAGTGTTTTGTGTTATTTGTTTTAAAAACAACAACAGTATTGTCAAATTTCACTATTTCTTATAGTAACAATAAAAAATATGCAATTGTAGATAAAACTACACCAGCAGAAATAGCTACAGCTACAAATTTTTGTAATGATTTATTCATTTTTTAAACCGTATTTTTCTTTTAATTTTTTTGATTTTTTCATAAAGTCTCCCAATGAATATTCCATAGATCAGGAAACTTACAATTTTTGAATTTTCACTATTAATATTGTTTTTTAAATTAAAGAAATTATCTTTAAATTCAGTCACTTTAATAATCTCCATATAATCAAACTAAATGACAATATGCAAAGAAAAGACAAAGAGAAGTAAACCATTGCTTGTATGAAAAAATTACCTGTAAACAATTGTGTTAATACGTTTGAAAGACCAAATATAATGAAAAATGTTGCTATTGCAAAATAATTTCCAGCTTTAAAGTTTTTCTTTAAAGATTTAATTGAATCTTCAACTTCATCATACGTTTCTTCCTTAGCGTGTTGAAAAAGAGAGTCAGCAGTTTTTATTGCATTTGTTGATAAATTAATAAAATTATTCATTTTGTTTATTTTCTAAAAGTATTTCAATTATACCTTGAATGGTAGCCGCAATTGGTAATGCTAGAACAGCACCTATTACACCAGCTGTATAAGCCCCAAATAGAGTAGCAAATACTGCAACAGCTGGGTGTATGACCATAGTAACTCTTGTTACACGTGGGCTAATGAAATAGTTTTCAAGGAATTGGTAAGCTGTCAACACAACAAGAGTATATACAATATATGTTGGCCCTAAAGATATAGAAGCTAAAACAGGAACTATGCCGCCTAGAAATGTACCAACTGCAGGTACTAATTGAGATAATAATCCAGCTGAAATGCCGAGGGCGAATGGTGAAGGAAGACCTATTATAAGAAAGGATATTGTAAAAACAATGCTAGCTAAAATTCCAAGAATTACTCTTGCAGCAATCCAACCACCAGCTTTTGAGACTCCTATTGTCCATACTTGATCAATTGCATTTGATATATTATTTGGTAAAGCTTCCTTTAATTTTATTCTCCACCCATCACCTTCAGCTATTAAGTAAAATGAAAAGAAAAATATTACAAAGAAATGAAAAAAAGCATTTAAAATACTCCTTCCTGCAAACACAACTGTATTTCCAACAGCACTTCCGTAGTCCCTAAATAGGTTATTGAACTCTTGTTCTAAATTTAAAGATTGACTAGATATGGCAAAGCCTTCACTATTGATATATTTGACAATATTGTCTAAATATTCTGGCATTTGTGATGATAACAAATATAGCTCTTGGACCATTATTGGTATTATTGAAAAAATTATTCCACCTATTATAAGAATAATTGCTGCAACTGTAATAATTGCAGAAAGCCTTCTGTTAAATCTTTTTGAAAGCCTATAGACTATAGGTTCAGCAAGAACAGATAAAACCACAGCAACAAATAAATCAAAAATTAAAGATCGGACCCTAAGCAAAATTACTGATGATATGCCTATTAATATAATGTATAGAAAAGCCCGATTTAACAGTGCCTGACGAGTTTCACCTTTAAAGTTATTCACTATATTTAGACCGAAGTTTTTGTTTTATAGTTACGATTTATGAAAGCGATATAAAGAAAAAATATAATTAGACCGAGTGAAAAATAAAGTTCAAATTGTGATATTTCGTTATACAAAATATTTCTAGAAAATAAAATAATTACTTGAAAACCAGCTGAAACAATTAAGACAATATTTTTTAAATCAATTCTTCTAATTGTTAAATTTAACAATAATAAACCAGTTGCAATTTTGACAAGTGCTTCAAATGTATTTCCCGAGAGAAAATACAGATTTCTTAAAGTAAAAAATCCTGATAATCCTATTCCACCAAGGGTAATTTGAAAAATACCAATAAGAATCAAAATTGACGAAATCCATGCAAGCGAAAAATTACTATATGATAACTTGGCTTTCATTGGGCCTGGCCATGGTTGTAGTGGATTTACTCTTTGAATCATGTTTGATGATAATTTAAATACTGATCTTTCGTAATCACCAAAAATTAAAGCAAAAACTAAAAGAATTATAAAATAAAAAACATAGTCTATTCCAAAAATGTAAATGTAAAACAAGACAAACATGTGCCAAAGAAATAAAGTAAAAATATTTGCATGAAAAAAGGAAAATAAATTCCATATGATATTATTTTCTAGAAATTTTTCTATAGGATTTCTTAAAAGTAAAAATAAAGATGCCAAACCTATTGAAGCAACTAAATAATAAATAGTTGGGGGATCTTCATTTGAGTTGGCAATTAATCTATAGCTTGAAAGTGACATAAAATCACTTGATGAGTTAAGTTTATAAAATAGATATCCAAAAGTTATAACTGATAAACTCGTAAAAAAAGATAATTTATACGAAAATATTTTTCCATCAGCAAAAAAATAACCAAGCTGATGAATTGCAAGCCAAAATATTAAGTAATTTATTAGTTTCAAATATGAGAAAGCTAAGGAAAAATCAAATGTATCAATGGCTATAGTTGAAATGATAAACATTGATAAAGTTAAATATGGATTTGTCTTATGTAAAAATAAAGTTAATGGTGAAAAAATTACAACCACAAGATATATTGATACAAGCCATAAAGGCCACATTATAAATTCTGTTAAAGGCACTACTCCGTCATCTTGACTAGTAAAAAAAAGAGGAAGGCTAAATGCCCTTGAGTAAATATTAAGAATTAGTGTTACTACTGAAATCCAAACAATTACAGGTCCTAATAATGCATTGACTCTATCTGTTAAAAATTTCCATTGGCTTCCGTCTCTACCAACGTTTGCATACCATGCTATTTTATTTGTAAACCCAACAGAAAAGAAAAACAAAGTCATTCCAACTGTAAACCATGTATACGTTGTTATAAGTGAATCATCAAAAGATAAATTATATATAAGATATTCACCGTAAGAGTCAGAAAATCTAATTAGATAGAATGTATTAAAAATTATCATCATTAATCCAATTACCTTGAGAAAATCAATAAATCTTTCTCTAGATACTGAAGTGTTTTCGATCTCTGTCCTTACACCCTTAAAGCTTGCAAAGCTTGGTAGAAATAATTTAATAATTTTAATCACAATAATATTTTACTGCTCTATTGGCTGTTGAATAGGAATATAATATTTATGTGGAAATTGTTTTATACAAACCTGAAATTGCTGGAAATGTTGGATCATGTATAAGGTTGTCCGCAAATACGGGATTACCATTAAATCTAATAAAACCTTTCGGATTCAATTTCCAAGAAAATAAAATTAGACGTGCGGGTTTAGATTATCATGACTTAGCCTCTGTAAGTATTTTTAAAAATTGGAATGTTTTCTACGAGCAAAATAAAAATAATAACATAGCAATGCTATCTACAAAAGGGTCTAAAAATATTTGGGACACTGACTTAAAGAATTATGATTATTTTATTTTTGGGCCAGAATCAGTAGGACTACCTGAAGAAGTACTTAGTCTAAATCATGATATGCTAACAATCCCAATGAGTGATGATTCAAGAAGCATAAATTTAGCAAATTCTGTATCAATTGTTAGTTATGAGTTTCTCCGACAAAATTATAAGAAGTAATTTAAAATTAAATCATGCCTACCTTTGATATTACATCAACATTTGACAAGCAAGAGGTAACAAATGCTGTGGATCAGATGAATAGAGAACTTGTAAATAGATATGATTTCAGAGGAACAAATACAACTGCATTATTAAGTGAAAATAACATAACTATCAAAAGTAGTACCGAAGAAAGAATGAATGCAGCAGATCAAGTCCTTAAAGAAAAATTTGCAAAAAGAAATGTATCAATAAAATTTTTATCAAAATTCGAAGACGAAAAAACACCATCTGAATCAAAAAGAAATTACTTTTTAGAATCTGGGATTAATAAAGAGATAGCTAAAGAAATCGTAAAAGAATTAAAAAATAATTTCAAAAAAGTTCAAAGTAGTATTCAGGATGGGTCTGTAAGAGTTTCGGGGAAAAAAAGAGATGAGTTGCAAGAAGTTATTGCTCATTTGAAATCAAAAGATTTTAATATTCATCTGAACTATGGAAATTTTAGAGACTAAATTTAGTTTTAAAATATTTGAATCCGATTCTTGAAATTAAAACAGAAAAGACAAAAATTAAACCTGTTTGAAAATAATTTAATTCATACTCTCTTGAAAAATAATAAGCAAAAATAACAATAAACAATCCATAAACTGCCCTAAATATAGAAAACAATATAAAACTACGAAATAACTTATTGTCTAAAAATTTTCGTAAGTTCAATTTTTTTTAAATATTTTATGCCTATTTGCAGCTACAAATCTATAAACAATATCTCTGAAATATTTTGGAAAAATTTTAAATAAAATTACAGTTTTATATATTCCTCCCAAATCACTCGTCGACTGGATAAAAGCTTCTGCTCCGTAAAATTTTTTATTATTTCTAAAGTAAACTATTTCATCTCTTTTGATATCTTCAATGCTTAATTCTGATTGATTCATTATTAAGACATCTGATGATCGATTAGAAAGAAATTTTCCATAAGTTGAACACATTATGCATTCTTCATCAATATATGCTTTATTCATTTTCATTAAAAATAAGACTTAAAGAATTTACACAGTATCGTTGCCCGGTTGGTTTAGGACCGTCAGGAAATATATGACCAAGATGCGAGTCACATTTTTTACAATTAATTTCAATTCTTTTCATACCATAAGAATTATCCTCTTTGGTGCTAATAGTATCTTCAAGAGCCTCATAAAAACTTGGCCAGCCGGTTCCCGATTCATATTTTTTTTCAGATTCAAATAAAGCAAAATCACAAACTACACAACTATAAATGCCATCTCTTTTTTCATATAAAAGTTCTCCAGAAAATGGTGGTTCAGTCCCACAATTTTGAGTAACTTCAAACTGATCTTGACTTAAATGCTTTTTGTTTAATTCCATGACTTAATTCTAAATCAGGCAGGATTAAAGTAAATCTCAGATATTTCATCAAACTTGGAACATACAGTGTTTTTTAATTCTAAATTAATTTCAATAATTTCATTATCCATAGTTGTGTCAATATAATCTAAATTGCAAAGTGCTAGGTATTTATTTGCACCAATTGATATAATTTTTAAAGATTTGATCTCTTTAATCTTCTCGTTCCCACTAATAATGTCATGGATCATTTCTTGTTTTTTGACACTGATGCTTTCACCAGTAATGAGATGCTTCATTTCATAGCCAAGAAATACACCAGAAACCATAAGAAGTATACCGATCATAATTGAACTTACTGCATCAAATACAGGATTAGATGTTATATTTGCCAGAATTGTACCAACAAGAGCAATTCCTAAACCTAGTGTAGCTGCAAAATCTTCAACAACTATAGCTATCAATGGTCCATCCGTAGATTCTTTAAGAAGCTTGAATACAGATAAATCTTTATTAACTACTTTACTTCTCAACTCTTTTACAGCTTTGTATAGAACATAAAGTTCTAAAACGATAGACACAGATAGAACAGCAATTGAAATAAATAGATTTTTTAATTCCTTAGGATGAGATAAAGCCTCAATGCCATGCTCAAGGGAGATAAGACCACCAATAGTAAAAATAAGAACTGCAACAACTAATGTCCAAAAATATTCCTCTTTTCCCCTTCCAAGTGGGTAAAGCAATTTATTTGGTTTTTTTGATTGTTTTATGCCAAACCATAGAATAAATTGATTTCCAGAATCTACATATGAATGAACCGCTTCAGAGAACATGGCTGATGAAGATGTAATAACGGCTATAACTGTTTTTATACCAGCAATAAAAAAATTTACTGAGAAAGCTAAAAATACAGTTTTAGATGAATCGCTAGATGCCATTTTCTTCGAACCATGTCACGAGCTGAGGATAACCTCCAACTCTTATATCATCTATAAAAATTTGTGGGACTGTTTTTACGCCCTCTCCAATTTTTTTATAGAATTCACTCCTTTCAGTATCATCTGATAAATCAATCTCATCAAATGGAAGATTTACTGAGTTAAGTAAATTTTTTGCCCTGTCACACCAAACACATTTATTTTTTGAGTAAACAACTATATTCAATTATTTTCACTTCCCGTATATATTTCATTAGTTGTTTGAGTAACACGAATAAAAGTAGTACTTTTTGGCAGGTCTTTAAGTTTTTTAGCTCCGACATAAGAACAGGCTGATCTCATGCCACCTAAAATTCCCTGCACAGTTCCATCCAAATCACCTTTGTATTTAAGCCTTACTTTTTTTCCTTCTGCTGCACGATGCTCTGCAAGATCTCCATAATAAGTTTGTTGTGCTTTAGTAGACGACATGCCATAAAAATCTTTGTACTGTTCGCCATCATCATCTGTTACTAATTCTCCTCCAGACTCCTTATGTCCAGCAAACATCCCGCCTAACATTACATAATCAGCTCCAGCACCAAAAGCTTTTGATACGTCACCAGGATATTTACAACCCCCATCTGCCATTACATGGCCACCTAATCCGTGTGCAGCATCTGAACATTCAGATATAGAAGATAATTGAGGATACCCAACACCTGCCACACTTCTAGTTGTACACACAGAACCAGGTCCGATTCCAATCTTTACGATATCAGCCCCAGCTAGTATCAATGCTTCAGTCATTTCACGAGTTGCTACATTGCCTGCAATAATAATTTTTTCTGGAAAAGTTGCTCTATAGTTTTTAACTGAATTTACAAAATCTTCTCTATATCCATTTGCCACATCAATACACAAATATTTAATATCATTATTTAACTCAAAAATTTCCTTACCAAGCTGTAAATCTTCTTGAGATTGACCAACAGTTACTGAAATATATTCTGGATCCAAATTATCTACATTCTTTTTCCACTCCTCTGAAGTATAAAATTTATGAATTGCAGTGAGCATTTTGTGCTTCTGAAGAGTAACTGCAGTCTCAAATGTTCCAGTAGTGTCCATGTTTGCAGAAAAAATAGGCACACCCGTCCATGTTGCGCTAGTATGTTTAAATTTAAAATCTCTTTCAAGGACCACTTCAGATCTTGAAACTAATGTGCTTCTTTTTGGCCGAATAAGTACATCATCAAAAGTTAATTTAATATCGTCTTCAATTCTCATTATTTTTTATTTTCCCTTATCCTAAATAACAGAAATTATGATAGTTGAATTCCCATTTTTTGGTGCAGGTATTAATTATTTTCCTACAGAAATATCAGCATTAAGAGTATTCGAACCTAGATATTTGCTATTAATTGGTGATTGTATAAATAATGAAAGTACATTTTGTGTAGGAAAAAATTTAGAAACAATTGGACAAATTGTTTCAGAAGTTAAAATCATTGAACATCAAGATATATCAAATGCTGAACAACTTGTTGTTGTTGAATGTGTTGGAATTTATAAAGTTACTGACTTAGAACTTACAAAAGAATACCCTATATGCCAATCAAATGAATTAATAAATGTTGGATTGCCTCCTTCTGAAGAGGAACTAATGGATCTTCAAACAGATATCAAAAAGGCAATAAGTATTCTTATTGAGCAAGGCATAGATATGCAAATCCCAGATTTTGAAATTGATATAGAAAATAGAATTATCAGTCTTTGGAATTTATGTACAAAAATGCCTATGTCTTTAGATATTCGAAATGAAATACTTTCAATTAATTCTATTGATGACAGGTACGATGTACTTAACAATTACGTAAAAAGAATTTTAAAAGATCCTTTTAAGTAGATATCCATTTATCAAATAATTTATTAACCGATTCGGAGATCAAATATTCGTTTTTTTTTAATTTTTTGAATTCCTTGTCGATATTAAATTCTTCCAACTCTTGCTTTGTCTTTTCACCTTCATACCATTTTAAAAATAGATCTTCAGTAATTTCTGGATGATATTGTATGCCTATTGTTTTTTTTATTGTAAATATTTGGGGAAATGATGTTTTAGCTATTAATTTAGCCTTTGAGGGCAACTTAAAAGTATCCCGATGCCATGTAAATATTTCTATATTTTTGTAATCGTCAAAAATATAAGAGGATGTAAGAAATGAAAGCTTTTTAAAACCGAATTCAATATTTTTTGCTAAATAAGCCTCTCCATCTAATGAGTCTGCAATTAATTGAGAGCCTAAACATATTCCTAGGATTTTAATGTTGGTATTAACTGCCTCAGCAATCCATTTTTTTTCACTCTTTAAATATGGGTACTCCTCAGATTGATAAGCACCCATGTGACCACCTAAGAGGATATAATTTGATTCTGGATTTAAATCATTCCACTTAATTTCCCAAGCATTTAAAGTAATTATGCTTCTGTTTTCAAGATGGCCTAAAGTTACTTCAGGATCATTAATTATGGCAACAGTTTCAGATTTATTCATAATTATGTGCGCGGAAGAGGACTCGAACCTCCACGGGTTTTACCCCACAGGATCCTTAATCCTGCGCGTCTACCAGTTCCGCCACCCGCGCTAATATCAGTCTAAAAACCAAAATAAAGATAATGTTGTTACAGCAAAGAGAAAAGCAACAAATGCAGTGATTCTACTTAAGTTTCTCTCAGCTAAAGTTTGGCCAATATTTCCAGACGCTCCTGGTCCACCAAGCATATCAGACAAACCTCCACCTTTTCCGCTATTTAATAAAACCAAAGCTATTAATGCTATTGAAACGACAACATGTACTGATATTAAAACTGCTGTAATTGTATCCATCTTTAACCTTTTTTTATTCTAGATTGTTGTTCAACTTCTTTTTGTAATTTAATAATTTGTTCTTGGTCTCCAAGATATCCAATTTTAGTTAGTTTATCATCTTGATAGTTAAAAGCTAATGGTATTCCAGTTGGTATATTTATTTCAATAATATCTTTGTCACTAATATCTTCAATAATTTTTAGGATTGCTCTAATACTATTTCCATGTGCGACTACTAAAACATTTTTTGTTTCTGAAAGATTTAATATCATAGAAATTGTTTTTTTAACTCTTGATACTACATCTTTTAAAGATTCCCCTAATGGAAGATCTTGATTGATATTTTTGTATAACTTATCATTATTTGGATCAAAATCAGAATTTTTGGCTGCTAAAGGTGGTGGTGTGTCATAACTTCTTCTCCACAGTTGGACTTGTTCTTCACCATATTTATTAGCTGTTTCAGATTTATCCAAGCCTTGTAGAGATCCGTAATGACGTTCATTTAATGTCCAGTCATTCACAATTTCTATATCTTGTATTACCTTATCTGCATATTGAGATAACAAAATATTTGCAGTTTCTTTTGATCTTTTTAAATAGGAGGTGAAACAAATATCAGGAACATATTCTTTATTTAATAATGTATTACCTGCTTTTAAAGCTTCATCTACCCCACCATCAGAGAGTCCAACATCAACCCAACCAGTAAATCTATTTTCTAGATTCCAAATGCTTTGACCGTGTCTTAAAAAAATCAAATTCATAAATCTACAGATTCAATTATTTTTATAAATTTATCTACATCAAGTGAAGCACCTCCAACAAGAGCACCATCAATAATTTTTGAATTTAATATCTCGTAAGAATTATTAGGAGAAACAGAGCCACCATATATAAATTTAATTTTTTCTTCATTAAAAAATGATTTTTTAGATATAAATTCTTTTACTTTAGAAATTACTTCTACAATATCTTGAAGAGATGCATTCTGACCCGTTCCGATTGCCCATATCGGCTCATAAGCAAATATTATTTCACCTACTTTATCTTTTCTTAACCCTTTTGTTGAATTTTCGATCTGATTAATTAAAAAATCCATATAGTTCCCATCAGTCCTTTGGTCATTACTTTCACCAAAACAAATAATGGGAGTAATTTCTTTATTTATTAAATTGTTTACTTTTACATTTACGAATTCATCTGTTTCATTAAAATGTTGTCTTCTTTCCGAATGACCAACAATACAATAGGAAATATTTAATTTAGCTAACTGATGTGAGGAGACTTCACCTGTATATGCTCCATCATTAAACATTGATACATCTTGCGATGATAAAAATATATTTAATTTATCAGCATCTATTATCGTTTGAATAGATCTTAAAGAGGTGTGAGATGGTGCTACAACAATTGAGATTTTTTCGTCTATATCAGTATTTAACGAGTAATTTAATTTTTGAAAAAGTTGGATAGCTTCTAAATGATCTAAGTTAAGTTTCCAGTTTCCAATAATTATTTTTTTCATTATCAAATTATAAGTGGTTTGTAAATGTTTACTCCAGGTAAATTTTTACCGTCTAAGTACTCTAGAGATGCCCCGCCACCAGTAGAAACATGATTAAAGTTATCTAGATTTGAAAATTTTTTTATAGCACTCACCGAATCTCCCCCTCCAACAGAGGTATATCCATCTGCTTTAGCTATTGCTTGAGTAATTGCCTTTGTTCCATGACTAAATTGATCATGTTCAAAAATACCCATAGGTCCATTCCAAAATAAATTTTTAGATGAGGATATAATTTCAGAAAATTTAGTAATTGTATCTGGTCCAATATCAATACCTATCTGACTTTTAGAAAAATTATTACTATTTATTTCACGTCTAATATTGCTTTCAATAGATTCAGTAACTCCAAAATCTGTAGGTAAGACAATCTTTTTTCCATATTTTGAATTGATTAAATCTTTTGCTTTTGAAATAAATGAATTATCAACAAGAGATTTTCCAATTTCATAATCCATTGCTTTAAGAAAAGTAAAACACATTCCCCCTCCAATCATTAGATGTTCAACTTTTGGTAAAAGTTTATCGATTATACCCAATTTATCTGAAATTTTTGCTCCACCCAACAAAACAGAATAACCAGATTCTTCATTATTTAATAACTTGTCAAGTTCTGAAATTTCTTTATTCATTAATGGCCCTTGATAAGAATTAAGAAAATTGCCAAAACTTACTACAGACGCATGTTGACGATGTGAAGCACCAAATGCGTCAAAAATATAGGTTTCAAATGGGCTCGTTACTAATTTTGAAAATTCAATATCATTTTTCATTTCACCTTCATCGAATCTTAAGTTTTCTAGAAGAAATATCTTTGAATTAAGATTTTTTATAGATTTTTTCACATCATCACCATAAATACTTTTTATAAAATGTACTTTTTCGTTTTTAAGTTTTTTTGACATATTTTCAGCTATTGGTCTTAATGAATTATACAAATCATTACCCTTTGGCCTACCTAAATGACTAACAAATGTGATAGAACGAGAATAATCATAAATCTTATCAATAATTTCAAGAGATTTAGAAATTCTAAAATCATCACTAATTTCATTATTTACCATCGGTACATTCAAATCTGATCTGACAAGGACATCTCCAAGATATTTTTCATCACTTACTGCATTAATTATCAACTTAAAATCCTTTTTTTATAAATTATGTCAAAAAAGTATTGTCAAAATTTAAAGATTAATTTTCTTTCATATCTCTATGAATAATGACTGCATCTTTACCATCGGATTTTAACCATTTCCCAATTTCTTCAGTCATAACTACACTTCTGTGTTTCCCGCCAGTACAACCGATTGCAATCCCAACATATGATTTTCCTTCTGAGGTAAACCTTGGCAAAAGAAAATCAATCATATCTTTTGTTTTTTCAAGAAATATCTGTGCATCTTCAAAAGAAAGCACATAATTTCTTACCATTGGAGCTTGACCTGTGGAATCTCTAAGTTCATCTCGCCAATGGGGGTTAGGTAAAAACCTAACATCCAATACCAAATCGGCATCTCTTGGAGATCCATTTTTAAATCCAAATGAAGTGACAGAAATTTTTAAATCTTGTTTGCTTGCTGTTCCTTGAAAACCCTCAATAATTCTTTTTCTTAAATCATGTACATTCATGTCTGATGTATCTATTACAAGATCTGCTAATTCTCTTATAGGCTTTAATAATTCTCTTTCATTTTTAACGGACTGGTCTAGAGAATCCTTTCCCATAGGATGTGGCCTTCTATTCTCTTCATACCTTTCTATGAGTGAGTCATTGTCCGCATCTAAAAATATAACTCTAGTAAGAACACCTGATTGACTTAGCCTATCAAGACTTTTTGTTAACTCACTCTGAGCGGAAGTTTCTCTACCATCAACAGTAAGTACTAACTGTTTGTTTGTTTCAGCAACGTCATTGGACTCAACTACTGATTGAATTAAATTAGTTGGTAAATTTTCAATGACATAATACCCAAGGTCTTCAAATACATTAGCACTTGCGGAGCGACCAGCTCCTGACATTCCTACAAGTAATAATACTTCTGGGCGTTTAGATACCATAGTTAACCTAATGATATTCTAATTGTGATGTATTTACATGGAAAAATTTTCTTATTGTATGATATCTAACTTAAAAATCCCCATTGAAATAAGAATAAACTTTTTTAGCTATATTATCAGATACAACTTCATTGAGCTCCTCAAACGTAGCTTTTGAAAGTCTAGAAACATCCTTAAATTTTTCTAATAATATTTCAGAAGACTTGTTACCAACTCCTTTAATACTTAGTAAGGTTTGATCATCAAAATTTTTAATTCTTAATCTTCTATTTTCAGATATTGCAAATCTGTGTGCTTCATCTCTTATGTTTTGAAGTAAAAACATGGCTTCAGAACTTTTATCAAGAATAAAAGGTTCTTTACGATTAGGTTTAAAAACCTCTTCAAATTTTTTGGCCAAACCAATTATTTCAATGTCTAACTCAAAATGATCAACTACACTTTTTGCTGAAGATAATTGGCCTTTGCCACCATCAATTAAAATTAGATCCGGTTTCCTCTTGAAGCTTTTATCTTTCTCATCTACTTTTGAAAGTCTTTTGAGTCTTCTAAAAATTACTTCTTCCATTGATTTATAATCGTCTTGTCCCGAAAAAGATTTTATATGAAATTTTCTATACATTGATGGTTTACAAATACCATCATCCATGACCACCATTGAACCCGCTCTATACTCAGCTCCAAGATTTGAAATATCAAATGCTTCTATACGATAAGGAATATTTTTAAGATCTAAATTATTTTTTAATTGTTCTAATGACTGTGATCGAAATTCTAAATCTGTTCTTCGTCTAAAATTGACTACCCTTCGTATTTCTTTAGCATCTAAAATAGCTGTTTCTAATAAGTCTTTTTTCCAGCCCTTGACTGGTGTTTTTAATTGAATATCTTTATCCCATTTCTCAGATAGACTTTTTTGAACAGTCTCAAAATAGGGGAAATTGTGACTTACTAATATTTCATCTGATGGTTGATTTTCTGAAAAAATTGAAAGTATTATCTGTGGTAGGTACTCTTCATATTGCTCTGTATCAATTGGTTCTAGTGTTTTCTTAACTTCACCAATTATTCTTCCATTTCTTATCAGCAGGCAAGAAATAACTACATCAAAATTACTAATATCGATTCCTACAACATCTACAGATTTTTTATCTGCAACCATTAATGTCTGTGTTGTCCTAGCATTTTCAAGATGAGTAATAATGCTTTTTGCTTGTTGTGCCTTTTCATATTCTTGGTTTTCTGAAAATTTCATCATTTCATTTATTTTTTCATCAATATATTGATCAGACTTTCCAGAATAAAAATTTTCAAGTTTTGAAATTAAATCAACATATTCATCTCTACTAATTGCATCAATACAGGGTCCTGCACATTTATCAATATCATATAAAAGACAGGCTTTACCTAATTTTTGGTGTCTTTCGAAAACATTTTTTGAACAAGTTCTTACTGGAAAAATATTAATTAAATGATCAAGTGATCTTCGTGCTGATCCTATAAATGGAAAGGGGCCAAAGTTTTTATTTTTTTGACTAATTCTTCTGGAAATATATGCTCTTGGCCATTCTTCATTTGATAAGGTAACATATGGATAAGACTTGTCATCCTTAAATTGAACATTGTATTTAGGTTTATATTGTTGAATAAAAGAATATTCAGCTAATAAAGCATCTGCTTCATTTTTTGAAACAACAAAGCTTATGTTCTCAGACTCTGCAACAAGCCTCTTTACTTTCCATGAGGATCTATCTCTAAAATATGAAGGTACACGTTTTCTCAAGTTCTTAGCTTTTCCAACATACAATGGTTCCTCGTATTCATCTTTAAAGATATAAATACCAGGACTTGTTGGAATTTCTTTTATTTCTATTTTTTCCATTACAAAACTGATTTTAAATGATATCCTGTCAAAGAAGTTTTATCTGATGCTAAACTTTCTGGAGTTCCTTCTGAGATAATTTTTCCTCCATTTTCTCCTCCTTCTGGTCCGAGATCTATAACCCAATCTGAATTTTTTATCACATCAAGATTATGTTCGATAACAAGTACAGTATTTCCTTTGTCAACAAGCATGTGTAGAACTTCTAATAACTTTTGAACATCTGCAAAATGTAGACCCGTTGTTGGTTCATCCAGTATATACATTGTTCTACCTGTTGATCTTTTGCTCAACTCTTTTGCGAGTTTCACTCTTTGAGCTTCCCCTCCTGATAGAGTTGTGGCTGATTGACCAAGTGTTATGTAAGATAAGCCAACATCATCTAATGTTTTTATTATTCTTGAAATCTGAGGTTGATTTTCAAATATTTTAAGAGAATTTTCAACTGTAGAATTTAGTATGTCGGAAATTGTATTGCCTTTCCATCGTATATTTAATGTCTCGTTGTTATACCTTGAACCTTTACAATCCTCACACATCACATAAACATCAGGTAAAAAATACATCTCTACTTTTATTGTTCCATCACCTCTGCAAACTTCACACCTTCCTCCTGGTACATTGAAAGAAAATCTTCCAGGCTTATAACCACGGATCTTAGCTTCTTCTGTTTGAGAATAAAGAGAACGTATCATGTCAAAAACACCAGAATAAGTTGCAGGATTTGATCTTGGAGTCCTGCCTATAGGTGATTGATCGATCTCAATTAATTTGTCAATGTAATTTAATCCACTCACACTTTTATGGACACCAGGTGGACTCCAATTTTTTCGGGAAAACTCATTTTGTATTGCCTTAGACAATATTTCTGATACCAATGTTGACTTTCCACTCCCTGATACTCCTGTAACTGATATAAATTTCCCAAGAGGAAATTCAGCAGTAAGATTCTTTAAATTATTTTCTTTTGCTCCTCTTACAACAATTTTTTCATTATTTCCTTTTCTTCTAACTTTTGGGTATGGTACTTTTTGTTTTCCAGATAAATATTGGCCAGTAATTGATTTTTTATTCTTTGATACAGTTTCAAAATCACCAGCAGCAACTATATTTCCACCTTCTTCTCCTGCTCCCCAGCCAATATCAATTATGAAATCAGAACTTCTCATTGTTTCTTCGTCGTGTTCAACGACAAGTACAGTATTTCCTAAATTTTTCAATCTTAACAATGTTTCGATTAATTTTTTGTTATCAGATTGATGTAGACCAATCGATGGTTCATCTAAAACATAGAGTACTCCAGTTAATCCAGAACCTATTTGTGTAGCTAATCTAATTCTTTGTGCTTCACCTCCTGATAGAGTTGCAGCACCTCTATTTAACTGTAAGTAAGTAAGTCCAACTTCATTCAAAAAAAGTAATCTTTCATTAATTTCTCTTAAAATTGTTTCAGCAATTTCTTTTTCGTTACCAGTTAGTTTTAAATTTTGAATCACCTTACTGGCTTTGTTAATAGATAATTTATTAAAATCACCAAGTGTAAGTGATTTTACTTTTACATTTCTTGATCTTGGATTTAACCTTTCACCATCACAATCAGTGCATGGCAATTCTCTCATAAATTGCATATAATATTCTCTTCTGTGATCAGATTCCGTCTCTTCGTAAATTTTCTTAAATAATGGTATAACTCCAGGAAATTCTCTTTCCCAAGTTCTGGAATTTCCAAATCGATTTGTATATCTGATTGGAGTTTTTATTCCATCTGATCCGAAAAGGAGAATAAATTTATCGTTATCAGATAAATCTTTATATGGAATATTTCTTGGTATATCAAAATATTCACAAACCCCATAAATCTGTGCACGAAAATATTTTCTTTTAGACATTTCCGGAAAGACATTTTCATCAATAGATTGAATTTCGTCCTTTACTAATAGATTTTCATCAATTTCGTAGTTTATACCAATACCATTACACCTTTCACATGCCCCAAATGGAGAATTAAATGAAAAATCTCTTGGCTCTAGTTTGCCATAAGAAGTACCACATTGTTTACAACCAAGATTTTGACTAAATGACTTTATATCCTCGTCAATCTTAATATCAACTAATCCGCTTGTTAAGTTAATAGCTGCCTCAACAGATTGTGGAAGTCTTCTTCCACCAGTTTTTTTAATTTTTACTCTATCTACAACTACTGAGATATTGTGATTGAAGTATCTATCCAGCCGTTTTGCTTCATCTAATCTGACCAGCTCCCCATCAATATAAGCTCTACTAAAGCCTTGTTTTAACAGATCTTTAAATAAGGTTTCGAACTCTCCTTTTCTTGATTTAACAATTGGTGCAAGAATTTCAACATATATGTCCTCACCAATTTCTAATATTTGATTTACTATAAAATCAGTAGATTGTTTTTCTATTTTAGAACCGCAGTTTGGGCAGTAGCTGATACCTATTCTTGCCCAAAGTAGACGTAAATAATCGTGTATTTCTGTGACAGTGCCTACCGTAGAACGAGGGCTTCTTGATGAGGTTTTTTGGTCAATAGCTATAGCAGGTGAGAGACCCTCAATTTGTTCAACATTTGGTTTCTCCATTTGCCCAAGAAATTGACGTGCATAAGCAGATAAGCTTTCAACATATCTTCTCTGACCTTCAGCATAAATAGTATCAAAAGCGAGAGAAGATTTGCCAGAACCTGACAGGCCGGTAATTACTACTAATTGATTTTTTGGAATATCAATACTGATATCTTTTAAGTTATGCTCTTTTGCGCCTTTAACCTTTAAATAATCATTTACCATTAGCTAGGGAGCTCCATAATTTCTTTTTTTATCTCTTTAAGTTCGTCCCTTAATCTAGCAGCAACTTCAAACTCCAATAAATCAGCTGCAACTTTCATCTCTTTTTCAATATCTTTTGATATTTTATATAAATCATCTTTAGATGCATTTTTCAAATTCAAATTTGATCTAAACAGAATATCGTCTTTTGAAGGTCTGTTCCTTTCAACGATTTCAAGAATATCAGTTATTTCTTTCTTGATAGTCTCAGGATTTATATCATATTTTTTATTATGTTTATCTTGGATCTCTCTTCTTCTTTTTGTTTCTCCAACTGCTTTTGTAATAGAGTCTGTAATTTTATCGGCATACATTATTACATAACCATCTTTGTTTCTAGCTGCCCGACCAATTGTTTGAATTAAGCTTGTTTCAGATCTTAAAAAACCTTCTTTATCAGCATCCATAATTGCAACTAATTGAACTTCTGGTAAGTCAAGTCCCTCTCTTAATAAATTTATACCTACAAGAACATCGAATTCTCCTTTTCTTAGATCTCTTAGAATTTCAATTCTTTCCAGAGTGTCAATATCTGAATGAAGATAACGTGTTTTTATTCCCATTTTCAAAAAATAATCACTTAAAGCTTCACTCATTTTTTTTGTTAAAGTTGTAACAAGAACCCTATTCCCGTTATTTATTACAGATTTAATTTCACTTAATAAATCTTGAATTTGATCTTTAGTAGGTCTGACATCTATATTTGGATCTAATAAACCAGTAGGTCGGATAACTTGTTCAATAAAAATTTCTGAATTTTCATTTTCCCATTTACCTGGAGTTGCGGATACAAGAATAGTTTTATTTACTTTATTTCTCCACTCATCAAATTTTAATGGACGATTGTCAAGGGCAGCTGGCAATCTGAATCCATAATCCACAAGAGTAGATTTTCTTGACTTATCCCCTTCATATTGTCCTCTAATTTGAGGTATAGCAATATGGCTTTCATCAACAACCATTAGAAAATCATCTGGAAAAAAATCAATTAATGTATAAGGTGCCTCCCCTGGCTTTCTACCATCAAAATATCTAGAGTAGTTTTCTATACCTGAACAAACACCAAGTTCACCTAACATTTCTAAATCAAACATTGTTCTTTGTTTTATACGTTGTGCTTCAAGTAATTTATTGTCTTTTTCAAACTTTGAAATTTGTTTTGCCAAATCATTTTCAATTTCCTTTAATGCATTTTTTCTTTCTTCATCAGAAGTTACATAATGAGATGCAGGAAATATAGCTAACTCAGTTAATTTTTCTAATATCTCACCTGTAACTGGATCAATTCTAGATATTTTTTCTATTTCATCCCCAAAAAATTCAATTCTAAAAATAGTTTCTTCATAAACAGGAAATATATCTAATGTGTCACCCTTTAATCTAAACGTACCTCGAGTTACAACTAAATCATTTCTAATGTACTGCTGTTTTACTAACTGACCAATCAAATCATCTAAATCAAATTCTTTACCTTGAATAATTGGAATAATTTTATTTTTGTATTCTTTGGGAGAGCCAAGACCGTATATGCAAGAAACAGATGAAACTACAATGACATCGTCCCTTAATAGTAAAGCACTTGTTGCTGAATGTCTTAATCTGTCGATTTCTTCATTTATATTTGCATCTTTTTCTATGAAAGTATCGGTTCTTGGAACGTATGCTTCTGGCTGGTAATAATCGTAGTAAGAAACAAAATATTCAACTCTATTTTCTGGAAAAAATTGTTTGAACTCATTTGCTAATTGAGCTGCAAGAGCTTTATTTGGAGCAAGTACCAAAGTAGGTTTTTGAACTTCCTCTATAAGCCAAGCTATTGTTGCAGATTTACCTGAACCAGTAATTCCCATTAATGTTTGAAAATCAATATTACTGTCAATCCCATTTTTTAACTTTTTAATTGCAGCAGGTTGATCTCCCTTTGGAGTAAATTCTGAGATCACTTTAAATTTATTCATTACAAAGATTCTATTACTTTTTTAAGTTCACCTTCTAAATCTTCTTTGACGTCATTATTAATTACTGTACCTATTGAGTGCCACCATTCATCATCTGGTTGGTTGTTTATCCTATTTATAATATCTTCTAAATCCATTCCTCTATCAATTAATCGTTCAATTCTTACCTTTTCAGGACTCCATAAAACTATTGTCTTAAACATATCTATTACGTTTTTAGGTGCTGATACTTCAATGAATGTTAATTGGTCATTGTTACTCAATATATCTTCCAATTGAGATTGAACTTTAGGATGTAAATACTTTTCTAACAATTGTAATTTTTCTTTGTCTTGAAAAACAATATTTGCTAATTTAGCTCTGACTACTTTATCGTTTTCTAGGCAATCTAAGAAATTTGTCTTTAAAAAGTCAATCGAATCTTCGCTATTTAATATGTTGTTTGAAATAATATCTAAATCAACTGTTTCGTATCCTAACCTAGAAACTATTGATAAAGCTTCAGATTTTCCTGAACCAATTGGCCCCGTTAATATAATTCCATTTTTATACATATATATAAGATTAAGGAAAATTAGAATTTAACTTGAATTGTTAGTTACTTCCAATTCCTCTTTCTTTGAGTTCTTGTAAAATATTTTCCAGAGATTCATCCACGCCTTCAACTGTTTGTCTTTCAGCAGGTTTGTCTTCTGATTGTGTAGAGTGGGTTTTAGGCTTGTTTTTTTCTTCTTCTTTTGCTTCCCAATTTGGATCAGCTTGTTTTATAGATAAATTAACTCTTCTCTTTGGGATATCTAGTTCTAATATTTTAATTTTTACACTTTGGCCAATAACAAGAGCTAGTTCTGGTGAATCAATTTTATCAACTGAAATTTCAGATACATGAACAAGTCCCTCAACGCCTTTTCCAATAGTTACAAATGCACCAAAAGGTACAACCTTTGTTACCTCACCATCTACAACATCACCTTCATTAAAGTTTAATTCAAAATCTAACCATGGATCTTCTGTGACTTGCTTAATAGATAATGATATTCTTTCTTTGTCATTATCTATTTCTAAAACCTTTATGGTTACAGAGTCGCCGACTTTTACAATTTCATTTGGATTTTCAACATGTCTCCATGAAAGCTCAGAAACATGTACCAATCCATCCATGCCACCAATGTCTACAAAGGCACCAAAGTTTACAATTGAAGAAATTTTTCCATCTTTAATATCTCCAACTTGTAAATCTCCTAAAAATCCTTGGCGTTCTTCAGATAATTCTTCCTCAAGATGGGCTTTTCTAGATAAAACAATATTGTTTCTTTGCTTATCTAATTCTAAGATTTTAGCTTCCACTTCTTCACCAACATAGGAACTAAGTTCTTTAACTCTTCTCACGTCAATTAATGATGCTGGTAAAAAACCTCTCACACCAATATCGACAATAAGACCACCTTTAACTGATTCAATGACTGTTCCTTTAACAGATTTATTATTATCTAAAATAGTTTGTATATCTCCCCAGGCCTTTTCATATAGAGCTCTTTTTACAGAGAGAATAAGTCGTCCTTCATCATCTTCTTTTTCTAAAACTAAGGCTTGAACTTTATCTCCAACTTTAAAAACTTCATTTGGATTTACTGACTTTCTAACTGATAGTTCTCTGGACGGTATGACTCCCTCAGATTTGTAACCAACATCAACCATAACTTCATTTCTGTCAATTCTGACAACTGTACCCTCAATTACGTCACCATTTTTAAAAGATACCAATGTTTGTTCTAATAACATAGGAAAGTCTTCCGGATTAATATTTTCGGGAAGGTTTACGTCATTGATTGGCTTAACAGTCTCATTAAGGTTATTTGACATATGTTTTGTTTTTTCCAATCATAGTATTGCGTTTCTTAGGATAACATATTTATGAAATTTGCAAGTATTTAATTTAAATTTGATAAATTTGAATTTTTTTTAATATCAACGAACAATGGTACTTTTAATGATGAGGAATCCTCCATTTCCTTTTGAATTATATTCGAAACTTTATCAGACAAAACTTTTGGAGTTTGAATAATAATTTCATCGTGTATTTGCAGAAGAAGGTTTGTGGATTCTAAAGATGACAATTTTTTGATTAATTTTATCATGGCTATTTTCATAATGTCTGATGCAGTTCCCTGTATAGGCGCATTCATTGCAATTCTCTTTCCCATAGCTTTTACTTGAAAGTTTGAAGATGATAATTCTCTGATAAATCTTTTACGACCATAAAGAGTTTCCGTATATGTATTTTTTGTCGCATCATGAACTATCTTTTCTAGAAAACCTTTAATTTTTGGAAACTGACCAAAATAAGCTTTTATCAATTCATCAGCTTCTTTTTTTGAAATATCCAAGCTTTTTGATAATCCAAATGATTCCATTCCATAAATTAAACCAAAATTTACTTCTTTAGCTTTTCTTCTCATATCTTTGGTTACGGAATCAATATTTGTATTAAATATTTTGGCTGCTGTTTCTGAATGAATATCTGCGTCTCTATTTTTAAGCATATTTATCATATTTTTATCATCGCTTAAGTGTGCAAGAACTCTTAATTCTATTTGTGAATAATCAGCTATTACAAAAGTGTGTTTTGAATCAGCAACAAAAAATTCTCGTATTTTCTGGCCCATTTCTGTTTTGTTAGGGATATTTTGTAGATTAGGTTTTTCTGATGATAGACGACCAGTTGTTGTACCGAACAAATTATAAGAGGTATGAACTCTATTATTTACAATGACACTTTTGAGGCCCTCGATATATGTAGATCTTAATTTTTCATATTCCCTATATTTTAGAATTAACTTAGGCAGCTCATGTGATTTTGATAATTCTTCTAACACAGAAGCATCTGTTGAAGGAGCTCCTTTTGGAGTCTTTTTAATAATTGGATATTTCAAATCTTCATAGAGGATTTCAGATAACTGTTTAGGTGAATTCAAATTAAAATCCTTTTTAGTTATAGATTTAATATTTTTTTTATAAATATTTAAATCAACATTTATTTCATCAGAAAGTTTATCAATTTTTTTTAATGAGACTTTAACGCCTTTCTTGTTCATTGAGCTCAAAATTTTAAGCATTGGAAAGTCTAAATCCTTATATAGCAAAATAAGTTTTTTGTCTTTTTTAAATTCTGAGATTTCATTATTAATAATTGAAATTTTCTGTTGGAAGAATGTAAGAAAATCTATAATATCTGACTTTTTAGAAAGGCCAGATGATCTGTCTATATGTTTAGCTATGTTCAAAAGATTGTCTGGCTTAATGCTTGGATCTTTTAAAAACAACATGCAATCATATGCATCAAATTTATCAAAATCTAACTCATCTTCAGTTAGTGAAATCGTCCTTTGCGATGTAATTAGAACATAATTATTTATCTTTGATAGATTCCCAGTATATTTTCCAAATTTATTGCTATTAAAAAAATAGGTTTCATTATCAAAACTAAAGATAAAATTTTCACCCTCTATAGATTCATATTCTTTAATATTTTTATCTTCTGGATTTTCTTGTTCTTTATCAATTTCATTTTTGGTTTTTAAGGTGTATTTGTTTAGTTCAAGATTTTTTATTTTTTCCTGTGCATTTTCTAAAACATCATCAGAGAAATATGCAGAATCACTCAACTTCAAATCAGGTAAATCTAGTTCTAAATCAGTTTTGATAGTGGCCAACATTTTACTTATAAATAAAATATCTTTATTTGTTTTAAATGTATTTTGTAATTTTGGTGTAAGCTCATCAAGATTTTGAAGGATATT
The DNA here is from genome assembly GCA_902604835.1 of uncultured Candidatus Actinomarina sp. Taxonomy (GTDB): domain Bacteria; phylum Actinomycetota; class Acidimicrobiia; order Actinomarinales; family Actinomarinaceae; genus Actinomarina. Next base: position 18,826 of record CACKZW010000006.1, on the reverse strand, counting down.
GTCTAAATTTTTATATTTTTTTAAGAGTGTTATTGCTGTTTTTTCACCTACACCTGGCAATCCAGGAATATTATCAGAGGGATCACCTTTTAAAGCTAAATACTCAATGTACTGTGAAGGTGTAATTTCATATTTTTCTTTAAATGATTTTTCATCCATAGTGTCTGTTTCTGATATTCCTTTTTTTGTATAAAGAATTTTTGTTTTTTTTGAAATTAGCTGAAAAATATCTCTGTCTCCAGTGACTATTAATACATCTTTTTTAATTTCATTAAATAATTTTGATAACGATCCAAGTACATCATCTGCTTCGTGTTCTCTTTTAGAAACTTGTGGAATATTAAAGGAGTCAATTAAGTCGTGAAGAAGGGGTATCTGTATATTAAAATTATCTGGTGCAGGAGTTCTATTGGCTTTATATTCTTCATATATTTCATTCCTAAATGTCTTGCCTGGTAAATCCCAAGTAATTATTAATTGATCAGGTTCATAATCTTTGATGACTTTATTTATCATCGATAAAAAACCATGGATCACATTTGTTGGGGTACCACTAGAAGTCATTAATGTGTCAGGAAGAGCATAAAATGCTCTAAACGCAACACTAAAGCCATCAATAAGAACTATCACCAATCCAGTCTAAACTTAAAAAATAAATTCACTTATTTTTGTAGATATCAAATATAATCTTTAAATAGGCCCGGATGGCGGAATTGGCAGACGCGCTGGACTCAAAATCCAGTATCTTCGGATGTGGGGGTTCGACTCCCCCTCCGGGTACATTTTAAAAACTAAAATATTCAATGGTTAATAATATAGTGTGAAGAAAATACCAATATTTAGTGTCATAATTTTTATAATTTTGAGCATTTCATATATCGTATATCAAAATTTATCTAGTGAATCATACGGAAGCGAATTTGTAAAACAAATAAGAATTGCAGATGCAGAAAATACTCTTGAAAATATATCAGATAACTCCGTAGTAAATATTGGTAAAAATATATGCCTATCATCTCCAGAATGGAGTAACGTAGATATTTCAGAAAATCTCATAAGGGTAGAGTTACTAAATAACCAAATTGAAGTTCGAGAAGACAACAGGATAATTCCAATTCTTAGATTTCAATCTGTATACGAATTATGTCCCGAGAATATTCCATACCTTGAAAAGATTTTCACTTTAAATGAATAGAAAAATTATTCAAAGATTACCACAGTGTTTTTTTGGATTATTTTTATGTGGTTTTGGGCTAGCTTTTACAATTGAAGCAAAACTTGGACTTAATCCTTGGGATGTGTTTCATGATGGCTTCAGCAAACTAATTAATGTACGGATTGGATTTGCAGGGGTCATAACAGGATTTATAGTCCTACTTGGCTGGATCCCACTTAAACAAAAACCATTTTTAGGTACGATTTTAAATATTCTAACAATTGGTAATGTTCTTGATCTAACTATGTACTTTATTCCTACACCTGAATCAATAATCATGAGGCATGGATATTTGTACTTTGGAACAGTTCTATTTGCAATGGGTGTAGGCATATATATTGGGTCAGGTCTAGGGCCTGGACCTCGAGATGGAATTATGACTGGAATTGCAAAAAGAGGTCCAAGTGTCAGGGTGACTAGAATAGCTATAGACTTTACAGCTTTTGTAAGTGGAGTATTACTTGGAGGATCGTATGGATATGGAACAATTTTCATGGTTTTAATTGTTGGACCAATTGTACAATTTTCACTAAAAAGATATGATAAAGGAGCTATTTTTTCTTTAAAGTAACTCTGGTCTGTAGATTAACTTCGTCATTATTTTTTTTAATTAAACGATTTTCAAAATATATCATTCTAGATATTGAAGAAACTATTTCAAATTTGTTTGATTTTTTTGGTAAAACAATATCTTTTACAAAATACCACTCGTTATTTATTGAACCTAGAACATACTCGTCAACTTTTTTTATCTGATTTTTATTTTTAAATTTACTTTTACATTTTTGCGAGCACAATAAATATGTATCTGAGCGATTTATCTTCAATATTCTTGCACAATATTCGCAACGTAGCATTAATTAAATCTTTGACATTTCTTGTAGACCATTCTCATTAGTAATAAGAACCCTTCTAGGATTACCACGATATTTTATTCTTGATGCTTGTTCCTGACCTAGAAAACAACCTTTTTCAAAATCAACAAAATCGTCCAACCATTTTGTTTCATTAGGAAGAAGACCCTCATTTATAATTTTTCTTGTTGGTATCTCATTAATAATTTCATAAACTTCCCATGAAACTGCATCATCCAAAATTTCATCAACTATTTTAATTTCTGAATTTCCAATTTTTCCAATCAATGAGTGGTTAACTTTTTCTATTAAAAAATCGCATTCAACTCGAATTGCATATTGCATTAAACTATCTAATATTTTTTCAAGTTCGTTACTTTCTTGATAAATTGAGATTTCTTTATTCTTTATACGGGTAAAAAACCAATGATTTATCTTACCGTCAGGTCGAAGTAAATATGAAGGCTTTAATTTTTCATTATCTAAGTTGTTAGATATTAAAGAATCAACAAATGACAAGGCATCATTGCCTTTAATCTTTAAACATTTTTGTATATTTAATATATTTGACATATTTAAATTGTACTCAGCCACTCAAGATTTAGAAGAACGAACAATTCCTGAAAAAATGATGCTAACACATACATTCTGTCTGAAAAAATAAGTACCCCTATAGCAATTAATGTGGAACCTGAAAGTAATGATGAGTACTTTTGAAATAGAATAAATATCTTAGATTTTAAATTTATTTTGGAAGAAAAAATAGGCATCAATATAAATGGGATCGCTAATCCTATTGAGTAGAAAACTAATAAAGTTACGCCCTCTCTAATTGTACTTGTATTTGATGAGAGGGTAAGAAGTGCACCGAGTACAGGACCAATGCAAGGAGTAAATCCAAAACCAAAAGTAAGGCCTAATATAAAATTTCTGAAAAGATTAAAATTTCTCACATCAATAAAGTTTGAACTATAAAAATATTTTTTATTGAGATTTGGGAACATTAAAATTAAACCAAACAATATAATAATTATTCCACTAGCCCTAGATAAAGATTCAGAATTTCTACTAAAAAAAGAGCCTATATTTGTTGCAATCGCTGCGAGTGATATAAATACAATCGAGAAACCTAGGCTGAATTGTATTGATCCAAATAACCTTACTTTGACATCCTTTTCTGATTCAGAAAAAATTGCAAGATAACCAGGCACCAATGGTAAAACACAAGGTGATATGAAAGATAAAATTCCAAACAAAAAAGCTATAAAGAAATTTACTTCCATCTATTTCATATCCTTACGACCATACTTACTACATATTGGGCATAAATCTCTTATATGTGAAATAGCAGGACAATATTCTCTTCCAAAAAAGATAATTTGAAGGTGCAATTTATTCCACGATTTTTCAGGAAAAAGTCTTTTTAGGTCTTTTTCTGTTTGCTCAACACTTTTTCTATTAGATAAACCCCATCTCCATGCCAATCGATGGATATGAGTATCAACCGGAAACGTTTGAACACCAAAAGCTTGTCCCATTACGACTGATGCACTTTTATGACCAATTCCAGGTAATGACTCGAGATCTTCAAAATTTTTTGGGACTTTTGAATCATATTCTTTTACAAGAATCTTTGATAAATTTGATATTGCTCTTGATTTTTGAGGTGAAAGCCCACAAGGTTTAACAATCCTTCTTATAGTGCGAACATCAATTTTTGACATATCTTTTGGGTTATCTGCAAGACTGAATAATTCTGGTGTTACCTCATTTACTTTTTTATCAGTACATCTAGCAGATAGTAAAACTGAAACTAATAATGTATAAGGATCTTTGTGATTAAGAGGTTTTGAAGGATCTGGATAAAGATCATTTAAAATCTTGTGAATTTTTTTTACCTTATCTTGTTTTTTCATATCATTATTTTATACAAGATATTAATGTTCACTTATTCAGATGATTTTAAAAGATAAAAGCCGTGCAATTATTGCTCTTGTTACATCAGCTTTACTTTTTGGGTCAACTTTTGCAGTTGTAAAAGATCTAATATCAGACCTGACACCAGTAAACATTGTTTTTTTAAGATACCTTCTAGCTGCGATACTTTTTCTAATTACTGGTGGCATACCTGAAAAAGAATATTTAAAACCTGGTTTGCTAATGGGTGTTTTCTTATGGATTGGATATATCACACAAACCATAGGCCTTGAAACAACTTCTACAATAAATTCAGGAGTAGTAACTGGTTTCTATATTGTATTAACTCCAATTTTTTCTAAGTATATAAATAAAAACTTAATCCAAAAGAAGAACTTAATTGGATCAATTGCGGGATTTGCTGGCATTTTATTGATAGCACTGAATGATCTCGAACAATTATTTGGAAATCTATTCACATTAATTTGTGCAACAGGCTACGCATTACACATAGTTATGGTCGAAAAATATGTAAAGGATTTAAATATTTCAAAATTAATGTTTGTGCAATCAGCTGTTGGCAGTATTTTGTGTATTCCTTTTATAAATTATGAGAATTTAAATATAAGTTACAAATTCTTTGTACCAATCTTTTTTCTTGGATTTGTTGTAAATTTTTGCGCATTCTACTTACAACTATTTGGTCAAAAATTTATAAATGCATCAACAGCATCACTCTTGTTTGGTTTAGAGGGTGTATTTGCATTACTGATAGGTGTATTTTTTGTTGGAGAAGTATTAAATTTATTAAATTGGGCCGGAGTAGTTTTAATGCTAATAGCGATATTTTATGTTGTTAAAGAATAGTTTCCTCTTTGTTAATATTGTTAAGATATTTCATAATTATTCTTAAAACAGCTACTAGAAAGAAAAAAGTAATTATTAAAATTATTAAAATTCTAGGTCCCTCTATGAATGGTATTTCACATGCAATTAGGTCATTACATAAACCAAATCCGTCTCCACCATTTGATAAATTAAAAATAATCAACAAAGGGTAAGCAAGAATTACAACTAGTGAAACTAAAATTAAAAAAACTACTAATCTTAATAAAAACATTATGAAATTATTTTAATATATATCTTGAAATGAAAGTAAAACTTATAAGCTATTCTAAACCAACGGATTCAATTAGTAATGATGGTATAGATAATGCACAGGAATTAGTAGCATTTTGTGCAAGAGTTTCCAATCCTTCCAACCAATTAAACACAGAAACTAGTGAAAAATTAATTAAATATCTCATCAAAAATGCTCACTGGTCCCCACTTGAAATGGTAAGTGCATGTTTAGAAATTGAAACTACAAGGGATATTGCTAGACAAATTCTTCGACATAGATCTTTTAGTTTTCAAGAATTTAGTCAGAGATATGCAAATCCAGTTGAGGACTTAGAATTTGTAATTCGTGAAGCTAGATTGCAAGACCCAAAAAATAGACAAAACTCTATCAGTACAGACAATGAAAAAATTATTGAAGAATGGGAACAAATGCAATCTAAAGTTATAGACAAGGCAACAGAGGTCTATAACTGGGCTATTGAAAATGGCATAGCTAAAGAACAAGCTAGATCTGTATTACCTGAAGGAAACACTGTTAGTAGGATTTATATGAATGGAACTTTAAGAAGCTGGATACATTATATTCAATTGAGGGAAGAAAATGGTACTCAAAAAGAACACATGGAGATAGCAAAAGCATGTGCAGAAGTTATCAACAAAATTTTTCCTATGGGAAAGAATCTGACTTAAGTATCAAGCTTATATTTAAAAATTAAAAATTCATCCGTAACTTCAAACGTTGAATCTGAAATTATCATGTAATCTTGAAAATCAAGTTCTGCTTGTTTCATGAACAACACTCTTTCATCTCCTCCAACTGGTGGCATAGGTCTGTCTTTTACAGCATCTGCTCTTACTTTAAATCTTTTTTTAAATTCTTCTACATTAAAGGACATAGTTAGATATTAGTTAATTTGTAAGTAAAGTATTGATCTCGTTTTTGAGTTGTTGAGTTTTTTTAATTTTTATTGATTTTAGTTCGAGAAGTTTTACGCCCTCTGAAGAATTTACCTCAAGTTCAACTTTTGAATTACCAGGATATTTTTGTAATAACTCTTTTAACATTATTAGGTTTTGCCTATCTAGAGTCTCCTCCTCAACGATTATTCTCATTGGGGTTGTATCCATATCGTTTAACATTTTTGACGGTTCTATTGTTATTAGGTCTCTAGCTCTAATTATGTTTTCAGCTCCTCCAACAAAGCTTCCAGTTACTTTTACATAATTTTCCCCATCAACATCATTATTAAATTTATCTACAAGTTTATTAAAAAGTAATACACCCACTGTTCCAGTTGTATCCTGCACATCAAATTGAATCCACGGATTGCCTTTTCTTGAAACTCTTTTTTGTACATTAGAAAATAAACCAGATATCACAACGCTTATCTCTTCTTCATCTTCTGAACTTACTAATTCAATAATTGAATGGGTTGATTCTGACCTTAAAACTTCTCCATAACCATCAAGAGGATCTTCGCTTACAAAGAATCCCAACATCTCTCTTTCTCGATTTAAATATTCTTTTTTATCCCACTCAACATCTTCAATAATGGTTTTATTGATTCCATTATCATCAAATTCAAATAATGAACCTTGAGCACTATTTTTGGTTGATTTTAAATCTTTAGCATCCTCAATTAGATCTATAATTTTCTCGTAGATACCTTTTCTTGGAAATCCAAATTTATCAAAAGCACCGCCCTGTACAAGAGCTTCTATTCCTCTCTTATTTAATGATCTTGAGTCCATTCTTGTTAAGAAATCTTGAATGCTTTCATAATCTGAATTTTGTCTTTCAATGATAATTTTTTGTGCAGTTACATCTCCAACATTGCGAATAGCGGATAAGCCAAACAAGATTTCACCATTATTTACTGAAAAATCTTCGGAGCTTAAATTTATATCTGGTGTATTGACCTTTACACCCATTTCTCTTGCCTCAGATAGAAAGATAGCAGTTCTATCTTTATCTCTTTTTACAGCTGTTAAACATGCAGACAAATATTCAGCTGGATAATTAGATTTCAAAAAAGCAGTTTGATATGCCAACAATGCATATGGGACTGAATGGCTTTTATTGAACCCATAACCGGCAAAATATGCAATTTGATCAAAAAGTTCAATTGCAAATTGTTCTGAATAACCATTCTTTAATGCTCCATCAGTAAATTTATTTCTTTGTTGCTCCATAACCTTTGGGATTTTCTTACCCATGGCTTTTCTTAGATCATCTGCTTCATCTAACTCAAATCCAGATATTCTTTGAGCTATTTGCATAACTTGTTCTTGATATAAAATTACACCATATGTTTCTTCTAAAATTTGTTTCAAGTCATTATGAAGATATTCAATTTCTTTTCTACCCGTAGCTCTTTCTGCAAATTCAGTGTGCATACCTGCCCCTAAAGGTCCAGGTCTAATCAAAGCAACTAGAGCGACAAGATCCTCGAATCTTTTAGGTTTTAAGTTTCTTGAAACTGATTGAGCGACTCGGCTTTCGAGCTGAAAAACGCCAGTCATTTTGCCCTCAGAAAATAATTCATAAGTGGCTTTGTCATTAAGATCAATCTCATCAATGTTTAAAGAATTGTCATTAATTAGCTCTAAGGCACGATCAATAATTGAAAGATTTCTAAGTCCAAGAAAATCCATTTTCAACAAACCAAGCTGTTCGACTGTATGCATTTCGTATTGTGTAACTAGTTCTGCTCCATCTCCTTTTTGTTGAATAGGCAAAAATTTAGTCAACTTATCAGGAGATATTACAACTGCAGCTGCATGGATACCATCTTGCCTTCTTAAGCCTTCCAGCCCACGGGCAATATCAATTATTTTTTTAACTTCTGTGTTTTCTTTATATTGTTTTCTCAACTCTGAAGAAGCTGAATAAAATTCTTTGCTGTAACCACTTTGTGACATATCATCTTTATCAAGACACTCCCCCAAAGTTGCCGAAATACCTAGGATCATTGGTGGCATCAATTTAGCTACCTTGTCACCTGATGAAAATGGAAGTCCCAATACTCTAGCTGAATCTCTTATTGCTTGTTTAGCTTTTATCGTTGCAAATGTAACAATATGTGCAACCCTATCATTACCATATTTGTCAGAAACATAATCTATAACATCATTCCTATAGCGTTCATCAAAATCCATGTCTATATCAGGTAACTCTTTTCTTCCCTTGTTTAGGAAACGCTCAAACAGAAGACCATACTTTAATGGTTCAATACCAGTTATACCAAGACAGTAAGATACTATAGATCCTGCAGCTGAGCCTCTACCTGCCCCTGTTCTTATTCCTTTTGATTTTGCATAATTGATTAAATCACCAACAATCAAAAAATAAGATGCAAAACCCATTGTGTTTATAACGTCGAGTTCATAATTTATTCTTTTTTCAAGTTCATCATTTAGAGCACCATATAAATTTTTTGCTCCCTCAAAAACTTTATCCTTTAAGAATTCATCTGCATTTTGGGATTTATCTTCAATTGGAAAATCAGGTAAATAGTATGTATCCTTTTTAAATTCGTAATTGACTCTATCTAATATTTTTAAGGTGTTGTTACATGCATCTGGAAAATCGTTGTGTGGAAACAGTTTTCTCATATCCTCAGAAGATTTTATAAAATAGCCACTCCCATCAAATTTAAATCTACTCTCATCATCTAAAGTTGCATTTGTTTGAACACATAGCAAGGCGTCATGAGCAGATGCATCACTATCATAAACGTAGTGTGAATCATTAGTTGCTACTAATGGTGCTGATATTGCTTCAGATATCTTTAATAAATCAGGAAGAATTTCTTCTTGTTGCTGTATACCATGCTTCATGATTTCAATGAAAAAATTTTCTTTCCCAAATAAATTTTGATAAAAGTCTGCTTTTTCTAAAGCAAGATCAAAACTTCTTTCTTGACCTTGGTTACCTTCTTCCCTTGAGGCATCAGGAGCTAGTAATTGAGCAATCTCACCGCCAAGACAACCCGAAAGTGCAATGATCCCCTCACTGTGTTGTTTTAAAAGGTCATAGTCAACTCTAGGTTTATAATAGTAACCTTCTGTGTAAGCCTTGCTGGCTATTTCGACAAGATTCCAATAACCTTCTGTATTTTCAGCCAGAAGGGTTAAATGAAATCTTTTATTTTTATCTCTATCGGGTTTTTCAAATCTGCTACCTTCAATCACATAAGCTTCATAACCAATAATGGGTTTGAGATCTTTTTTTATTGCGGAATTATAAAACTCAAGTGCACCATATAAGTTACCGTGATCTGTAATTGCTGCGCCAGGTTGATTTAATTCTACAATGCGATTTAAAAAAGAATCAATTTTTGCAGCACCATCAAGCATTGAATATTCTGTATGTGCATGAAGGTGAACAAATGAATTTTCCATAAATTTATTTTAAATGATTTAGATTAATTAAACATTTATGAGACCATTAAAAAAATCTGGTTCGGTAGCTTCAAACTCATAATTATTACTTTTATGATTAAATTTAAGTTTTTTCGACATTAAGCATATCTGATCTTTACTTAGAGATTCGATTTTTTTTGCACTATATAAAACATCATTTAAGATCGGATTGCCTAAATACTCCATTTGAGATCTAATTTGATGATTTCTTCCAGTAATTAATTGAATCTTTAACTTGGTGCAGTTTTCATACTCGTCTATTACCTCAAAGTGGGAAGTTGAAATTTTTCCTTCATTGCTTACGGCTCGTTTAGTCTTATTTTTTTTTGATTTTGATAATGGTAGCTCTATAACACCAGATTGTGTTTTTAAATGACCTTCAACTAAACATGAATATTCTTTGTAGACTTTTCTTTCTTTGAATAAGGATTGTAAATAAGTAAATGTTTCAAAGTTTAAAGCAGCAACTATGAGTCCAGAAGTTACTTTATCTAATCTATGAACGATCCCTTCTCTTTTTTCAACCCCCCATTCAGCTATTGAAGGTTCGATCTCTAATAATTTATCACGTACAGAGATTGCTGAATTTGAATTTACTGGATGAGTTAAAACACCATTTGGTTTGTTAAAAACAACAAAATCCTCATTTTTAAAAATAAGTTCAATCACTAGAGCTTATTAGCTCCGATAAGATCAACAAGAAAATTCCGATACTAATAAATGTATCAGCAAGATTAAATGATGGAATAAATAATAATTCAATAAAATCTGTAACTTTTCCATCATTTCCATTAATAAGATTCACAAATCTTTCACCTAAGTTCCCCAGGGCTCCCCCTAAAACTAATACAAAGGCATATTCTTCAACTTTTTTATCAAATTCATTTTTAAATTGAAGAATTAACCAAATTAGAACTACTGAAGATACAACAAAAGTAAATGGGGCTTGATCTTTTAAAAACCCAAAAGCAATCCCAGTGTTATAGTTGAGATCAATTTCTAAAATGTTTTCGATAATAACTAAATCTTCAAAATTATTTGAGCGAATATATGACTTTACTAAATTATCTAAGATACCCAGACATAATGAGATAATTAAAGGTTTTCTGTTGAGATTAAGAGTCAAGTAATTCAGCACACTCTTTGCGTAAGGTTGCGTAAGGCAGGGCCTCAAGTCTTGCTACTGGAATAGGTTCACCACAGTTTTCACAGTTGCCATACTTTTTCTTTTTAATGAGTACAAGAGCATGTTCAACTTGGTTGAGCAAATGTTTGGTATTTTCATCAAGTGTAAGCTCTTTTTCAAGCTCAAAAGCCATAGATCCACCATCCGCAGAAGTTGGATCAGGACTTCTTTCAGCTGAAGCTTCAGATAGTCTTACTTTTTCTCTTTCCTCTTGATGTTGTTCTAACATAGACAAAAGTTGCTCTCGTTCAGCTTCAAGTCTTTTTTTAAACTTATTTATCGTATTTTGTGAAAGTTTTCTAGCCATATTGTTTTTATTATTGAATGTATATTAGTAAAATTTCTATTAAAAAAAAGATATTTTAAAAAATTTAAAAAAATAAGTCTTTTATTGAATAATCATTAAAATTCTAAGGATATGTTCAAAAGAATTGATAACAATATTGATTTTGCACAAAACGAAAACAAAATTTCAGATTATTGGAATGAAATAAATGCGTTTGAAAAATCCTTAGATATACGAAAAGATTCAAAAATTTTTAGATTTTATGATGGACCACCTTTTCCAACAGGTAGTCCTCATTATGGTAATTTACTTGCAGGAGTAATTAAAGATATTGTTCCAAGATATTGGACTATGAGAGGGTTCTTTGTTGAAAGGCGGTTTGGATGGGATGTCCACGGACTTCCAATTGAAATGGAAGTACAAAAAGAACTTGGTTTGGAAGATCCACAGGATATTGATGATTACGGAATTGATAAATTTAATGAAGCATGTAGATCTCAAGTCCAAACAAATACTGAAAACTGGGAAAAGATTACAAGAAAGATTGGCAGATGGGTCGATTTTGAGAATGATTATAAAACAATGGACGTTGGGTTCATGGAAAGTGTTTGGTGGGTATTTAAAGAGCTTTATGATAAAGGTTTAATTTATAAAGATTATAAAGTTCTTCCTTACTCATGGGCTGCAGCTACACCTTTATCAAATTTTGAAGCAAATATGGACTATAGGGATGTTGAAGATCCCTCAATTTTCTTTCAGTTAGAAGCAAGAAATGACTTTAATGATATTAGAAAAGGCGACTATTTTCTTGTATGGACGACAACCCCTTGGTGTATACCCGCAAATTTAGCAATTGCAGTTGGAAGAGATATTAATTATTCAAGAGTGAAAATTGATAGTCAGTATTACTGGATTGCTACTGAAAGATTGCATGAACTAGATAATTATGATTATTCCGTCCAAGGTTCATGTGATGGTGAAAATATGATTGGAGGAGAATACGTTCCAGCATATTCTGAATTCGAAAAAGAGAATATAGGTAAAGCTTTTAAATTAATCCATAGTGATGATACAAATACTGCATCAGGTTCTGGTTTGGTGTCTCAAGCTCCTTCTTATGGTGAAAGTGATTTTTATTGTTTAAAAAATGCAGGAATTACCGTAATAGTTGATCCAGTTACATTGGCTGGTAAATTTGATCAATCTGTTGCAGGTCTTGAGGATTTAAATGTAAAGGATGCTGACAATGTAATTATTAAGCAATTGGATGAAAGGGGCCTACTTTTTAGTTCAAAAAGAGAAATGCATTCCTATCCTTTTTGTTGGAGAACAGGCACCCCATTAATTTATAAAGCTATTCCAACTTGGTTTGTAAATGTTGAAAAAATCAGTGATCGAATGGTGGAACTTAATGCTGAAACCCATTGGGTCCCTGGATTTATAGGTGAGAAAAGGTTTTCTAACTGGTTAGCTGATGCAAGAGATTGGGCTATTAGTAGAAACAGATACTGGGGAAGCTGTATTCCAATATGGATAAATGATAATGATCCTGATGACATAATCTGTGTCGGTTCGATAGAACAACTTAAAGAACTTTCAGGAGTAGAGGTAGATGACCTACATAAACATTTTTTAGATGAAATAAAAATTGAAATAGATGGTAAAACATACACAAGAACCCCCGAAGTACTTGATTGTTGGTTCGAATCTGGTTCAATGCCCTACGGTCAACAACATTATCCGTTTGAAAATTCAGAAAATTTTATGGATGGTTTTCCAGCTGACTTTATTGCCGAGGGATTAGACCAAACAAGAGGCTGGTTTTATACGTTAACTGTTCTGGCAGTATCACTTTTTGATTCTGTTGCTTTTAAAAATTGCATTACTACAGGAATGATTCTTGCAGAGGATGGTAGGAAAATGAGTAAAAGCCTTAAGAATTATCCCGATCCAGAAGATTTGCTAAATAAGTATGGTGGCGATAGTTTGAGAGCTTATTTAATAAATTCACCAGTTGTTAGAGGGGAACCCCTTAAATTTTCAGAAGAGGGGGTGAAGTTAGTTACAAGAAATGTAATCTTACCACTGTGGAATAGCTTTTCTTTTTTCTCAAATTATGCGAATGCAGACAATATAACAATTGAAGAATTAAATAAGGCTGCTCCAATAGAAAATAGAGCTTTGATGGATCAATGGATAATTTCTAGCCTTCAATCTCTTATAAAAACTGTTAACGAAAAAATGGAGAATTATTATCTTTATGAGGTAATACCACCACTTATAGGCTTTATCGATGAACTCACTAATTGGTATGTTCGAACAAACCGAAAACGATTTTGGAAAGAAAAAGACATTGATGATATTGATAAATTAAATGCTTTTAAAACTTTACATGAAGTTCTTTTGGAATTCTCCAAAACAATGGCACCTGTTCTCCCGTTTCTTTGCGAGGAAATATACCAAGGACTTATAAAAGAAGAAAATTCAAGCATTCATCTTGAAGACTATCCTGAAGCAAATGATCAAATAATAAATAAGAAACTGGAAGAACAGATAGTTATTGCTAAAAAAATTATCAAAACAGGGAGAAATATAAGAATAAATTTGGATCTTCCAAATAAACAACCATTAGAAAAAATCTCAATAATATCTAATAATTCTCAATTAGTTAAAGATATTGAAAGTGTAAAAGAAATAATATTGGATGAACTTAATTTAAAAAATATTGACTATATAAATGAAGTTGATGAGTGGTATGAATATGAATGTAAGCCAGATTTTTCAAAACTAGGTCCAAAATTAGGAAGTGAAATTACAAATTTAACTAATTATTTAAATGAGCTTAAACAAAATGAAATTAAAGAAATCATCTCAAACAAAGGTTTGTCTTATAAAAATAATGAAATTTCTTTAAATGATTTAGTAATGAGACTTGTGAAGATTGACAAGAGAAAAAGCCATGAAATAATTGAAGAATTTAGTATTAATCTTGATATTCAAATATCTGATGAGTTATTTTACGAAAGAATATCTAGAGAGATTGTCTCAATTGTCCAAAATCAAAGAAAAGATTTGAAGTTTGACATAACCGATCGAATAAAACTCAATATTTTAACTGATGATGAAAAAGCAAAAGCAAGTTTTGAACTTTTTAATGATTATATATCTAAAGAAACGCTTGCAACTGAGATTAACTTAGTTGAAAAAAAAGCATCAAATACACTTCTTGATTTTAAATTAGACACAGATATTGAAAAGATCTAGCAAACAAATCTAAGAATAATTGGTTGAACAAAATTAATTCCCAATATAAGAATTATTGGAGATAAGTCAATACCTGCCATTCCAATTCTAAGTGGGCCAATTCTGCTTCTAATTGGCTCTAACAATCTTCCATAAAAACGATCTAAAACCATTTTTAATTGTCCAATTGGATGATCATCTGAAACTTGTATCCAGCTTAAAATAATCCATAAAAATAGGGAATAGCTAAAAAGCCTAAATGCTAGTAAAAATAAACTACACATTTATTTTATAAAGACCAAGAGTTTGTAGTCTCTCTCGTTCACTAGATGGAAGTGACATATTTGAAGGCATAACTAAATAAACTCCATCCTTATGAATAATTCTCATTTTTGAGTCACTTATAAAAGCGATGCCTGTAATAAAATCAACAATTCTTTGTCTGATGCCTTGATCGCTTATATCTCTTATATCTACAGCAACAATATACCCTTCTTTGATGGGTGGTCCAATAAGATGACTGTCATTAAAAGACCTTAAAACTTTAATTTCGACCTCATCTTTTGGTTGGTGGATTTTTAAATCGCCCGTGTAGTCTTCATTTTCAAATCTATTTTCAGATGAAGGACGCACTGTGCGCGTATTTTCCAGAACCAGATCTTCAACATGTTCTGGCTGTTTTAAACCTATTGAAATTAAGAATTTTTCTAACATCAATTAAAAATTTTACTACCTATCCGTATTATTGTAGCACCATAATCTAAGGCTATTTTATAGTCATCAGACATGCCCATCGATAATTCTCCTTTATAATTATTAAAATCTTTCTTAAGCTTCTCATTAATTTTTGACATTTTATTAAATGAGCTTTTAGGATCTGCATCAAAACTTGGTATACACATAATTCCAACAGGAAAATATTTTAATCCTTTAAACTTATCAAAAAATTCATCGACCTCATCTATTTGAATTCCGCTTTTCTTAGGATCATCGTCTATATTAATTTGAACAAAAATATCTTGATTTTTATAGTATTTATTAATAGTTATAATTTCTTTAGGTCTTTGTAATGTATGAATAAAGTCACAGCTATTCATTATTTCACGTATTTTTCTTGATTGAAGAGGAGCTATAAAATGAAAGCTTGATTCTGGTAAAAACTTTGTATGATCTGATAAT
This sequence comes from uncultured Candidatus Actinomarina sp., assembly GCA_902604835.1. Lineage (GTDB taxonomy): Bacteria > Actinomycetota > Acidimicrobiia > Actinomarinales > Actinomarinaceae > Actinomarina. Next base: position 3,398 of record CACKZW010000006.1, on the reverse strand, counting down.
TCATTCAATCTATTTTCACCAAATTCTCTAAGTCCTTCATTGTAAATTTGTAGAATATCCTCTTCATCCCTACCTTTAATGACTGGAAGAAGTTTAGAGTTGTAATTTCTTACTAATTCCATAATTTTATGTAAATTATTTAAATCCAAACGATACTCCATTGTCTTAGATCAGTCTTATCACGACGATACGAATTAAAGGAATCGCTATCTATCGTGCATGTTGTGGAATTTTCAAATTCAATATTATTTTTAGTACAAAATCTACGAATTTCATTACTCAAATCAAGATATTTTTTACTTTCTTTCATAATTGTCGAGTCTGGAAATTTCACGTATAAATCATCTTTAATTTCATAACAACATTTTTGAGCGTGCGGTCCAATAGAAACTTTTAAATCGTTGAGGTTAAAATTTTTAATTGTCTTAAAAAAAATTTTGTTTTCGACACCTTTCCAACCAATATGTATAACTCCCACTTTTTTTTTATCAGATATTATTACAGGCATACAGTCTGCAGTTTTAACAACAAGTTTTAAGTTTTTTGTTTCAGTCACTAAAGCATCTGCTTCGTATGTGCCTTTTTTGTCAATTTCTAAAACTATATCACTGTGGGTTTGCTTCATGTCAGCAAATGAACCCGTTCTTAAATTTTGTTTTGAATTGTGCTTATTTAGAAATTCTACGTTTTTGATTAAGTTTGAATTAATCATCCCCTGATGAAATCTGGAAGACTTTCTCCTCCATTTTCATCAAAATCAGAAGATACTCTTCTATTTGGTCTTTGTCCAAATCCAGCAGCAACAACAGTGACTTCAACGGCATCACCTAAAGATTCATCAACTAAGTGGCCAAATATAATTTCAGCATTATCGTCAGCTCTTTCAGTAATAACTCTTGCTGCTTCATTTACTTCTTGGAGTTTCAAGTCTTCAGATCCAGCTATCGTTATCAATACTCCTTCAGCTCCATCCATATTTGCCTCTAACAACGGAGATGATATCGCAGCTTGAGCAGCGTTTGGAGCTCTTTGTTCGCCAGTTGAACGTCCAATTCCTAAAACAGCATTACCTGCATCTTTTAATATTGTTTTAACATCAGCAAAGTCAACGTTTATTATTCCAGGATTTGTAATTAAACCTGTAATACCTCTAACACCATTAGCTAATATTTCATCAGACTTTAAGTAAGCTTCGCTAATTTTTATATCTTTGTCACTTATCTGTAATAATCTGTCATTTGGAATTACAATAAGGGTGTCAACTACATCTCTTAAAGCTTGAATGCCTTCTTCTGCCTGAACAGACCTTCTTCTACCTTCAAAGCCAAAAGGTCTTGTAACTACACCAACTGTTAGTGCACCCATTTCATGAGCAATATTTGCGAGTATAGGTGAAGCACCCGTTCCTGTGCCTCCACCTTCACCTGCGGCAATAAAAACCATATCAGCACCTTTGAGTGCTTCATTTATTAATTCCTCAGAATCGACTGCAGCTTGTCTCCCCACTTCTGGATTAGCACCAGCTCCTAAACCTCTGGTTGATTTTCTTCCAAGATCTAATTTGAGGTCAGCTTTTGAACCAAGTAAACTTTGAGCGTCAGTGTTACATGCTACGAAGTCGACACCTTTAATGCCCATTTTTATCATTCTATTTACGGCATTAGTTCCACCGCCACCAACACCAATAACTTTTATAACTGCTGCGTAATTTCTTGGTCTCATGTTTAAATTGACTCCTCTTTGTTTATTAGTTGTTCTTGAAACACCTTTCTTTGACTTAGGTGCTGTTTTTCTTGACTTAGGTTTACTAGCCTTAGCTTTAGGTTTTGATTTAGTTTGTTTTTTATTTGCCATAAATTTTCCTTAATAAAGAGATTATCAAATATAAGTATATATACAAAAAGTTTTTTTATTTTTATCTGTATCTAAACTTTAGATTTAGATTTTACAATTAAACAGTGTTTCAATATCTGCATCGGTACTATCGAGGATCGTTACTCTACCCTTACATTCAGCCTTTTCAAGGATGTAACCAACAACGCTTCCTTTCCTTGAAAGGTCTACTGCCTTACCAGCATCAATAATCGTATCAAAGTAATTAATTACGATGACACTTCCATCAAAGGTCATGGAGACTTCGCTGAGGTCAACTTCATATTTTTCTATAGTTAATATGAATGAAACAATTTCATTGAAAAAACCGTCGTCAATTGGGCCGTTTGTAATAACTAAATGTGCAATGTGTTTTTCAGAAATGGCATCATCCGTGTATAAATTTTTATACAGGACTCTTTGTTCAGGACTAGAATCTCGAAAGTCTGTGTAAAGGATAATTTTTTGATACAAGTTGATATCTATATCAATAATATTTGGCAGTTGCTTTGATATTTCTAAGTTCTCAACATTTTGATTGTCTATATAAAATTTTTCGAAATTATTATCACTAACTAGCCAAATTGATAAGTTTTCGATTCCCTCTAAACCTTCATAATTAAGATTTAGTTCAGAATCATAATTAATTATCGACACTCTGTACTTTGAAGATAAAATTGAAACTATAAAACCAAGGATTATTAATACAACAAAAGTAAAAAAAATAAAAGTTCTGAAAGATTTACTTTCAACTTCACTTAAGAGGTTCATAGATCAAATTCACCAATAAAAATAATTTCTTCTTCTAATTTTACTCCAAATTTGCTATCAACTACCTCTTTTACATGCTGTACAAGTTTGTATAGAGAAAGTGATTTTGCTTCTTTTTTGGCAATAAAAAAATTTGCATGCTTTTCGCTAACTCTAACACCGTCTATTTCATAACCTTTAAGGCCAGCTTCATCAATTAACTTTCCCGCTATATATTCTTTGGTATTTTTAAAAACACTTCCAGCATTATAGATTGCTGGAGGCTGACTGTTTTTTCTTATTTTATTAAAATTTGCAAGATTACTATTTATTTTATTAATGTTACCTTTTTCAATTTGGAGAGTTGCACTTAATATAATTTTGTTATCTAGGTTTTGAGAAGATCGATATGAAAAATTAATATCTTTTTTATTCAACTTAATTACGCTTGATGTATTTAAGTCGAAACATTCTATATTTTGAATAAGATCTGAAAATTCCCAATCGTAAGCTCCAGCATTCATTTTTACAGCACCCCCTACTGTTCCTGGAATGCCTATTAAAAATTCTCCATTTGAATATGCTTTTTCCTTGAAATATCTTGATAAGTCTGGCAAAAATACTGATGCACCTACGCTAATTTCAGATTCATTTTTTTCATTGATTGTTGTAAATTTTGGACAAATAACATTCCCTTGGAATTCTTTATCAGAGAAAGCTACGTTGGAACCTTTTCCAATAATTATGTTTTCTTTTCCAAGAACTATATCATCTAG
>CACKZW010000005.1 GCA_902604835.1 uncultured Candidatus Actinomarina sp. | reverse complement strand
TAGTAGAAGAACCTGTTGTAGAAGAAGAAGTAGCTGAAGAAGAGGTTGTTGAGGAAGAAGTTTTAGAGGAACCTGTTGTTGAGGAAGAAGTTGTAGAGGAACCTGTGGCTGAAGTTGTAGAAGCGAATTTAGAAAACAAAACTGTTGAATCTATTCCTGCGGTGACGATTCGTTTCGCTGGTGACTCTGGTGATGGTATGCAATTAGTTGGGACAAGATTTACAGACACTTCCGCATTGTTTGGTAATGATCTTGCTACTTTACCTGCGTTTCCCGCTGAAATTCGTGCACCTCAAGGTACAGTTGCTGGTGTATCATCATTTCAAGTCCAGATAGCTGATTTTGATATTTTAACTCCAGGAGATGCTCCAGATGTATTGGTCGCTATGAACCCTGCAGCTCTAAAAGCTCACTTACAAGATTTAACACCAAATGGAATGTTGATATTAAATGAAGATGCTTTTGACGAAAAAAATATCAAGAAAGCTGGTTATGAAATTGATCCGAGAGAATCAGGAGAACTTGATGGATATAGAATTTTCCAGGTTCCGATGGAAAAGCTTACAAAAGAGGCCTTAGAGGAGTTTGATCTCCCTGGAAGGGCAGTTCTTCGATCAAAGAATATGATTGCTCTTGGTCTAATTTCTTGGACGTTTAATAGAGATCTGAAAGATACCGAAAATTGGATCAATGAGAAATTTAAAAATCTACCTGAAGTTGCAAAAGCTAATATTAAAGCTCTAAAAACAGGTTACAACTTTGGTATTACAGTTGAAGCTTTTCACCACACTTATAAAGTTGATAAGGCTTCTCTCCCAGCTGGAGAATATACAAATATCAACGGAAACATTGGTTTGAGTTGGGGCCTTATTGCAGGCGCTAAAAAAGCTAATCTTGAATTATTTTACGGAAGCTATCCTATTACTCCAGCATCAGACATATTGCATGAATTGTCAAAACATAAAAACTTCAATGTTCTTACTTTCCAAGCAGAAGATGAGATTGCCGCTGCAGCTGCTGCTGTAGGTGCATCTTTTACAGGAAAACTCGCTGTTACAGGAACCAGTGGTCCTGGATTAGCATTAAAGAGTGAAACTATCTCTTTAGCTTTATCAGCAGAGCTGCCTTTAGTAGTCGTGAATGTTCAAAGAGGCGGACCTTCAACAGGACTTCCTACAAAGCCTGAACAATCTGATCTGATGTTTGCAATGTATGGAAGACATGGAGAAGCACCACTTCCAGTAATTGCAGCTAAATCACCTTCACATGCTTTTTATGCTGCTTTTGAAGCAACAAGAATTGCTCTTAAATATATGACACCAGTTATTTTATTATCAGACAACTATGTAGCTACAGGCTCAGAGCCATGGAAACTACCAGAAATTGAGAGCCTTAATGAACTTGGAACAAACCTTACAACCAAATACAACACTGAGGAAGGATTTTTGCCATTCTTTAGAGATTTTGAAACAAACGCTCGACCATGGGCAATTCCGGGTACACCTGGTTTAGAACACAGAATAGGTGGTCTCGAAAAAGAAGATGGGACTGGCAATGTTTCATACGATACCGACAATCATCAATATATGACAGACATGAGAGCATGGAAAATAGAAAATATAGCAAACGATATTGATCAACTTGAATTAAATGGTGATATATCTTCCGATACTTTAGTTGTAGGTTGGGGATCAACTTATGGTGGAATCACACAAGCTGTTAATCGACTTAATTCCAAAGGCATTAAAGTTGCAAGTACTCATTTTACTCATGTAAACCCATTCCCAGACAACACTGGTGAAATATTAAGCAGATTTAAAAATATAATCATACCCGAATTAAATACTGGTCAGTTATCAAAACTTCTTCGAGCACGTTTCCTTGTAGATGCAATAGGCATTAACAAGGTTGAGGGACTGCCATTTACAGCTCAAGAACTAGAGGAAAAGATTGAAGGATTAATAAAATCATTCAGTTCAGTTTCAACATCTGTCCCAACAATGGAGCCTGTTGTTGAAGAAGTTGTTGCTGAAGAGGAACCTGTTGTAGAAGAGGTTGTTGAAGAAGTTGTTGCTGAAGAGGAACCTGTTGTAGAAGAAGTTGTTGCTGAAGAGGAACCTGTTGTAGAAGAGGTCGGAATTCCTGAACACTTAATATTAAGATCTGCAGAAGCAAGAGCCAAAGCTTTAGGAATACCAGTTGAACAAGTTCTTGAGGAGATGAGTGGTAATAAACCTGCTATTGAAGAGCCTGTAGCAGAAGTTGTTGAAGAGCCTGTTGCAGATGAAACATCAACAGAAGAAAAAGAGGAAGTTTTAGGAGAAGCTCAAGACTCTGTTGTTGAGAGAGTTACTGAGAGGGTCACTGAAAGAGTGACTGAGAGAATTATTGAAAAAGTTGATGAAAATGTTGCAGAAAAGAAAGAACTTCTTGCTGACAATGAAAGCCAAACAGATGAGGTAGAAACTTCAGAAAAAGAGGAAGTGAAGACTGATGAGTAAAATTCCACTTTCGTATAAAAGAACTGACTTTGCTAGTGACCAGGAGGTTAAATGGTGCCCTGGGTGTGGTGATTATACAATTCTTGCTTCAGTGCAAAACTTTATGACTGAATTAGGTATCAGAAAAGAAAATATTGTGTTTGTATCTGGCATTGGTTGTGCAGCAAGATTTCCTTACTACATGAACACATACGGTTTACATTCTATTCATGGTCGTGCTCCTGCAGTAGCAACTGGAGTTAGTGCATCTAATCCTGATCTCTCAGTTTGGGTAGTATCAGGAGATGGTGACGCCCTATCTATTGGAGGAAACCACTTAATTCATGCATTGAGAAGAAATGTAAACATGAAGATTTTAATGTTCAATAACCAAATATATGGACTTACCAAAGGACAGTATTCCCCTACCAGTGAAGAAGGAAAGAAAACAAAATCTTCTCCTTTTGGTTCTGTAGAGCTTCCACTAAACCCAATGAGTTTAGCCTTAGGAGCTGAGGCATCATTTGTTGCGAGGTCAATTGATATGGATAGAGATCTCACAGCAGAGGTACTTCGAGCAGCATCTGAACATGAGGGTTCAGCTTATGTTGAGATTTATCAAAACTGTAATGTGTTTAATGACAAAGCTTTTGAGCAGTTAACTTCGAAGGAAGGAAAAATAGCAAATCGTATAAATCTTAAGCATGGTGAGAAAGTTATCTTTGGAGCAGAAGATGAAAATGCTGTAACAATTCGTGATGGAGAAGCAGTCATTGTCAAAAGATCAGAGATAGATGATGGTGAGATTTATGTTCATGACATTACAAAAGATAACCCTTCAATTGCTTTTTCATTATCAAGATTATCTCATGGGCCTTATGGACCAACACCAGTAGGTATCTTTAGACAAGTTGAAAGAGATACTTACAATGATGAAGTCAGAGAACAAATTGACTCATCTATTGAACAAAAAGGTGAAGGAGAACTTGATAAGCTTATAAGATCTCTTGGAACTTGGAACGTAAACTAAATACTTCCAAATTTTTAAATACTCTATTCAAACTTAATGGTAAAAGTAGTACCTGAGCCTAAAACACTGTCGAGTTCTATCAATCCACCATTACGATCTACAGCATGTTTTACTATAGATAAGCCAATTCCTGTACCACCAAGTGACCTAGACCTTCCTTTATCGACTCTATAAAACCTCTCAAAGACCCTTTCATGATCTGAAGTTGCAATCCCTCTACCCTTATCAACAACACTCAAAACAATACTCGACTTGTCTTTAAATAAATTTACATTTATTTCCTTGTCTAATTCTGAGTAATTACAAGCATTCCTCAATAGATTTCTAATTATCATCGAAAAGTCATTAGGATCAATCAAAAATTCAATGTCTTCAGATTCAAAAACTACTCGATTTTTATTTTCATCAGATAAAAATCCGATTTCAGCATCAATGATTGATTTCAAATTTACAAGTTCTTTTTCTGGATTATTGACTTCAAGTTGTGAAAGGTCCAAAAGATCTGAAAGTAAGAGTGTCATTCTTTGACTATCTTGTAAAATTTGAGTCATAAATCTTTTGGCATCTTCAATTTCAGAATTTTCTAATGCTGAAATAGCTGTCTCTACAGCTAATTGAATAGAAGTAACAGGTGTCTTGAGTTCATGTGAAGCATTGGCAATGAACTCTTGTTTTAGCTTGTCGATATCTTGATTATTTTTATCCATCATTTACTAACTTATAGCCAACTCCCCTAACAGTTATTAATCTTTTAGGTTTTTTTGGATCAACTTCAATTTTCTCTCTTATTCTTTGTATGTGCACATCAAGGGTTTTTGTATTTCCAATAAACGAATATCCCCATATTTCATCAAATATCTGTTCTCTTGACATTAAATTTCCTTGATTTTCGCAAAATGCGTACAAAAGCTCAAATTCTCTTGGCGTTAAATCAATTTTATTATTGTCAACTTTTGCTTCGTATTTAGTTAAATTAATTTCAATATTCCCTGCTTTAAGGGACTTTTCCTTTGTTGAAGTTTGAGAAGTCGCACGTCTAAGAACCGCTCTAACTCTACTCATCAATTCACGGACTGAGAAAGGTTTGGTTACATAATCATCAGCGCCTAATTCTAATCCAGCAACCCTATCAGCTTCGCTGTCTTTAGCAGTCACCATAATAATTGGTACATCAGAACTTTTTCTAATAGATCTACAAATATCAAGTCCAGAAATTTGTGGAAGCATTAAATCTAAAATAATTAAATCAAAAGACTCTTCACTAAAAATCTCTAAAGCAATGGGTCCTTCATCAACATGTGTGACAGAAAAACCTTCTTGTTTTAAATTGTAAATTACGGGTTCGGCAATGCTGTGTTCATCTTCAACTAATAAGATTTTGCCTGACATTAAAATTCTTTAAATTTACCAGTCACTAAGAAGTGGGTTAATTCACAAATATCAACTGCGTGATCGCCACCTCTTTCTAATGTACGAATACAAGTGACAAGTCTAAATAATCCATTGAACAAATCTTCATTTCCAGCTATTTTTGGTGCTTCTTCAAGTATTGCGTTATAAAGTCTATTTACCTGATTATCTTTTTCGGCTGTTGCTATAGCTAGGTCTTTATCTCGATTTTTTAAACTTTCCATTGCGGATGAAGCCATATCAATTACTAAATCCCCCATTTCTACTACAGTTGCATGTATTGTCTCTGGTACTGGTGAATCGAAAATTTCTTGTGTTGTATTTCCAAGATAAACTGCCAAATCACCAAGGCGCTCTAAATGTAAACTTGCCTGCAAAATAGAGGTAGAAAGTCTTAAGTCTGTTGCTACAAGTTGCTCTGTGGCCATGAGCTCAACCCAGTCTTGGTCAATTTTAAGGTAAGCATCATCAATCTCATCGTCTTTTTCTATTGTTGCAATTGCTCTATTAACATCTTTATCTTCTAAAGCCCTAACGCCATCTACTAGAGAATCTAAAACAAGCCTGCCCATTAAATGTAGATCTGTTTCAAGGTTTTCGATCTTTTCTTGTAAACTCATCCGAACCTGCCTGATATATATTGTTCTGTTAACTCCTTATCAGGAGTAGTAAACATAACACTTGTTTCATTGAACTCAACTAATTCTCCAGTTCTTCTTTTTCCATCATCAGAGGTTTTCGTTGTAAAAAATGCGCAGTAATCAGAAGATCTAGAGGCTTGTTGCATGTTGTGTGTGACAATAAGTATCGAAAATTCTTTTACAAGTTCTTGCATGAGGTCTTCTATTTTTTTTGTAGCCACAGGGTCTAATGCAGAGCAAGGCTCATCCATTAAAATTGTATCTGGCTCAACTGCAATCGTCCTCGCAATGCACAATCTTTGTTGTTGACCACCAGATAACTCTAAAGCATTTTTGTCTAAATCGTCCTTTACTTCATCCCATAATGCTGCTTGAGTTAGTGCTTTCTCAACTCGATCGTCTATGTTGTCAGTCATATTATTTACTTTCAGTCCGTAAGTGATGTTCTCTTTAATTGTTTTAGGGAACGGATTAGGTTTTTGAAAAACCATTCCTATTCTTCTTCTGACCTGAACTGGGTCAACAATCTTGTCGTATAAATCTACTCCCTGATAGGTTATTGTGCCATTAACTTTTGCTCCCAATATAAGATCATTCATCCTGTTAAATGTTCTAATCAATGTACTTTTTCCACAACCTGAAGGTCCAATAAAAGCTGTAATTTTATTTTTAGTTATGTCCATATTTACATTTTTAATTGCGACAAAATCACCATAAGATACAGAAACATCTTTAGCGCTAAATACTTTGTCTCCATCAAAAGAAGTAAGTTTTTCATTTACTGAAGTAATGTTTTCTTCCTCCAATTACCAATCCTTTTCAAATCTGTTTCTAATAAATAATGCTAAGGTATTCATACTTAGCAAAAGTCCTAATAAAAGAATAATACCTGCTGAGGAAGTATTTAACCATTCCGCCTGAGGATAACTAATCCAGTTATAAACTTGTATAGGAATAGCAGTAAATCCACTTAAAGGATTGTCTGGAAAGTAGTTAACATATGTCAAAGCTCCCATAAATATAAGTGGTGCAGTTTCCCCAATTGCCCTTGATAGTCCCAGAACCATTCCTGTGACCATGCCTGGTATTGCTGAAGGTACAACCTGTCCAAATACTGCCTGAAATTTAGTAGCACCTAATGCCATTGCTCCTTGCCTAATAGTGTCAGGGACAGCTTTAAGTGCCTCTCTAGAGGCTACGATAACAACAGGAAGGATTAACAATGTCAATGTTAGGCCTCCAGAAAGTACAGACCTTCCAAATCCAGCTAAACGCACAAATACCGCTAGTCCTAAAAGTCCATAAATTACTGAAGGAACCCCAGCTAAATTTGTTAAATTTAGCTCTAAAAACCTTGTTAATTTATTTTTCGGTGCAAATTCCTGCAAATAAATCGCTGCGCCAGCACCTAGTGGAAATGTAGCAGTAACAACAATTACCATCAGCCAAATAGTACCGGCAAATGCAGGACCAATACCTGCTTTAAGAGGGTCTCTTGAATCTAAAGTCGTCAAAAAGTCTCCTGGATTATCGATTTGCAATTTTGTAATAAGGCCAATCTCATAGTCTCCAAACAAACGATTGTATCCATTAGAAAGTACATCGTAAATGAGTGTCATCAGTGTAACTATTGCAACTATGACACAAAAATATAGAAAAAATAAAAAAATACTTTCCTTAAGAGCTTTTTCTGATTTTCTTCCTGAATTTATTGTTAAATCACTCATATTCTTTTCTGTACTTTCTGGCAATGTAATCGGAAAAAATATTCAAAATAAAGGTCATTACAAATAATGTAATTCCTAATGCAAAAAGTGCATTGTATGCTGTTGTTCCATGAGGAGTATCGCCTAGAGATACGTTCACAATTGAAGATGTTATTGTATACATTGCACTTCTTGGATCTAAATTTAATTCAGGGTACTGACCACCAGCAATAGTTACAATCATCGTTTCCCCGATTGCACGAGAAAAGCCAAGTATAAATGATGCTATGATTCCTGATAGTGCTGCTGGAAACATAATCTTTAAAGACGTAATTCTTTTAGTTGCTCCTAAAGCCATTGAACCAAATCTTAAAGAATTAGGGACTGCATTTAATGCATCGTCTGAAATTGAGGCAATAGTAGGAATAATCATTATTCCTACAGCAATACCTGCAGATATAGCATTAAAAACCTCTGTCCCAGGTATAAATCGCTGAACAATATTTGGAGTTATCCAATTTAGTGCAAAATATCCAAAAACAACTGTTGGTACTCCTGCTAGTACTTCAAGAACAGGCTTAATTACTTTTCTAGTTCTCCTTGAGGCAAATTCAGATAAGTAAATTGCGGAAAATAAGCCAAATGGAAATGAAATTAAACAAGCTATAAATGCTATGTAAAGTGTTGACGAAATCAATGGAATAACACCATACACAGGGTTTTGAAATGTTGGAGTCCATCTTGTTGCTGTAAAATACTCTTTTAAAGTAACTTCTGGATCTTGAAAGAAATTTATTGCTTCAGTTGATAAAGTAAATACTATTGCAACTGAAATAAATATTGCCGCAAATGCAGCAATGGTTATAAAAACTCTTACAATTTTTTCAAATGGTTTAGTAGAGGTTTTTGATAATTGAGTCAGTAAGTCCATAAAAATACTTTCATTAGAATTACTTGTATTTTAGTTTGTGAGGGCTGTTAAAGCCCTCACAAAATCACGTTTTTTATTTAAATTAGCTTCCACTAAAAGCTGTCCAAGCAGTAAGGGATAAAGCTTTTTTATCTGCAGGCATATTAATGTAACCAACAGCTTGTACAAGAATATCCATTGTTTCAAAATAAAAGTCAACGAATTCTTTTACTGCAGGAATATCTTTTGCAGATTTTGCTACATAGATAAATAGTGGTCTTGCTAAACCATAATCTGCACCATCTAAAGCTTCTAATGGTGATACACATCCATCGCCTCCATCTACTTCTACAGCATTAAGGGTGTCTGCATTTTCAGAAAAATAAGCTAAACCAAAGTATCCAAGACCTCCTGGGGAACCAGATACACCATTTACAAGAACATTATCATCTTCAGATGCAGTGTAATCAGATCGGCTACCACCAAGTTCTTCTGTAATCTCTTCATTAAAATAATCAAATGTACCTGAGTCTGTACCAGGACCAAATAGATTTATCTCTTCATCTGGAAAATCAGACCTTACTTGATTCCAATTTGAGACAGCATTATCTGCACCCCAAATTAGGCCAAGTTCTTCAAATGTTAAACATGTTAACCACTCATTTGATTTCGGAACTACAACTGCCAAGGCATCTAAACCAACTTGAATTTCAAGATATTCTGTTCCATTCTCTGCACACAAATCTTTTTCTTTGTCTTTGATTGGTCTTGAAGCATTTGAGATAGAAGTCTCACCTGGACAAAATTTTTTAAAGCCTCCACCTGTTCCAGATACGCCAACAGATATATCAACATTTGGATTTAAAATTGTGAATTCTTCAGCAACAGCTTGAGTTACTGGAAAAACTGTTGAAGATCCATCGATTAGAATTGAACCGGATAATGAGGATTCTTCTGTTGAAGCTGCAATTGTTGTTTCACTTGTTGTTTGAGAATCATCACTTACTGTTTGAGAATCATCACTACCACCACCGCAGGCAGTAAATATAAGAGATACAATTGCTATTAAAGCAATAGTCTTAGTATTTTTCATTGATTTCCTTTCATTAATCTCATTAATTAGTTTCAATCTAACAATGAAAGGTAAACGTTAAGTAAATAGAAAATATATAATTGTTAAGCTCTAAACAAGTTCAGATTCCGAAAACCAGGACCCTCTATTGAAAGCAAGTATGTAGTTTTCATAGCCTAAAAAATCTTTTTGAAATTCAACCGGTATATTGAAACCCCACCAATCATCTTTAAACTGACTTCGATGAGCTTTCATGGAATTAATTTTATGTTCAATATACTTTGTTCCATCTATTTCAACATCAATATCTTCATTATCACTTCCGATAGGATTAAATGCGTTAAACTCGTCTTCAGTTAATATTCCAGCCTCATACATTTGAGTTCGTCTTGCTTGGATTCTCGATTTTGACCACGCATTAAAATAAAGTCTTTCTGGAATCCATACCTCTTCTCCATCTTTTAATGGAAACTTGTCGACATCACCAGCTGCAAAAAACGCAGCTGTTCCAACTCTATGTGTCTGAATATGATCAGGATGCCCATATCCCCCAAATGGATCATAAGTTATTAAAACATCAGGTTTATATTTTCTTATTTCTGTCACAAGCTTGCCTACAGGTCCAAAATAATCTTGTCTCCAAAAACAATCAGGATCATTGTTCTCCTCTGTGCCCATCATTCCAGAGTCTTTATATCCAAGCCACTCATATTCTTTTACACCTAGAGCATCTAAACTTTTTTCAAGTTCCTCTTTTCGCATTTCAGCCAATTTTGGAAATAACTCTTCTGGGTTTTCATAGTTATGAATTTCACCAGCTGAACCATCAGTTGCTGTAACAACAACAACTCGATGACCTTCATCTGCATATTTAGCTAAGGTAACACCAGTCGAGACGCTTTCATCATCAGGATGTGCGTGAAAAGCAAGAATTGTTGCCATTATTCGTCTGAGGTAAATGTCTTCTTAGCTAATTCTTGACCAATTTCAATGGCTTTGTCATGATCGCCATCAATTTTTTCTACAAGTTCGCCAAGTACAATAACTTTCTCTCCGGTTATCTGTAAAATTCCACCAGAAATGGCAAATGATGTTCTCTGGCTATCATGTTCGATTGTTAAACCACCAGGGACAAGAGTTGCAACTGTTGGCTCATGGCCATCTAAAATACCAATCTCACCATTTGGAGTTCTAGAAATAACCATTGTGGCATCACCTGTAAAACAACTTTCTTCAGGAGATACTACCTCAACAAACATTTATAGGTTTTCTTCCAAATCTTTTGCTTTGGCCATAACTTCGTCTAGTCCACCAGTCATATAAAAAGCTTGTTCTGGGACAGCATCAAGCTCTCCACTTAATATAGTTTTAAAGGCTTCCAGAGAATCTTTAATTGAGACAAACTTACCCTCTATTCCAGTAAATTGCTCAGCAACAAACATTGGCTGAGAAAGGAATCTTTGAATTCTTCTGGCTCTACCAACAATTTGCTTGTCTTCTTCAGACAATTCATCAATACCAAGAATTGCAATAATATCTTGTAGGTCATTGTATCTTTGAAGAACTCTTTGAACTTCTCTAGCTATTTCGTAATGATCATCTCCAACAATTCCTGGATCCAGGATTCTTGAAGATGAATCTAAAGGATCGACTGCTGGATAAATTCCAAGGTCAGCGATTGTTCTTGAAAGCACAGTTCTTGCATCTAAGTGAGCAAAAGCAGTGTGAGGTGCAGGGTCAGTAATATCATCTGCTGGAACGTAGACTGCTTGTAGAGATGTAATAGAACGACCCTTCAAAGATGTAATTCTCTCTTGAAGAAATCCCATTTCATCAGCAAGGGTTGGTTGGTATCCAACAGCTGAAGGCATTCTTCCAAGTAATGTTGATACCTCTGAACCGGCCTGTGAAAAACGAAAGATATTATCAATAAATAAAAGAACATCTTGTTTTTCTTCATCTCTGAAATATTCGGCCATTGTCAATGCTGACAAAGCAACTCGTAATCTCACTCCAGGTGGTTCATCCATTTGACCAAAAACTAGAGCTGTTTTATCAATAACGCCAGATTCTTGCATTTCTCTAAATAAGTCATTACCTTCTCTTGTTCGCTCTCCAACACCAGCAAACACTGATACACCACCGTGTTGTGTAGCAACTCTGTTAATCATTTCCTGAATAAGAACAGTTTTACCAACACCAGCTCCACCAAATAAACCAATCTTTCCACCTTGTACATAAGGCATTAATAAATCGATAACTTTGATACCTGTTTCAAACATTTCATTTTGAGCTGAGACATCTTCATAAGGAGGTGGTTTTCTATGAATAGGCCATTTTTGTTTAACACCAATTGAGCTTGTTTCTACATCCAGGGTTTCGCCCCAAACATTAAAGATATGGCCAAGTGTTTCTTGTCCTACTGGGACTGATATCGGTGCACCAGTATCGGTTACTTCAGCTCCTCTTCTTAGACCATCAGTACCTTGCATTGAAATAGCTCTTACTCTTCCCTCACCTAAATGCTGAGCTACTTCAAGCACAATGGTGCTGGTAACATCATCTATTTCAACATCTACTTCAAGGGCAAATGTTATCTCTGGAAGTTCGTCCTGAGGAAAAGCCACGTCAACAACAGGTCCTGCAATCTTTACTACTCTACCTATATTCTCACTCATTTATTTTCTCCTTACCCGGCTAAAGCTTCCGCTCCACCAACAATTTCTGAAATCTCTGTTGTAATCTCAGCCTGTCGAGCTTGATTACTCTGTCTTGATAAAATCTTGATTAATTCTTCTGCATTTTCTGTAGCTGCTTTCATGGCACGCATTCTAGATGCATGTTCAGATGTTGAAGCATTCAAGAGCGCTGAAAAAATAGTTGCGTTTGTGTATTTAGGAATAATATTACTTAAGACCTGACTAGCTGAGGGTTCGAAAGTGTAACCACCAACTGATTCAATTTCTTTAGCAATCTGTTCAACTTCGAAGGGAAGTACTGTCTTATAAAGGGCTGTCTGTGTCATTGCAGATTGATACTCGGTATAGACAATTTCAATTTGATTTGTTTTTCCTTCATAAAATTCTTGAACCAGAGGAGTCATTATTTCTAATGCATTTTCAAAGTTAGGTTCGTCGGTAATTCCCTCATAATTTTGTTTAGGTTCAATATTTCTGTATTTAAAGTATCCATTTGCTTTCTTACCAACAGTAACGATTTCAACACTATTTTTTGCTTGTTCATATTCTGCTTTTCTTATTTCAGCTAACTTTAAAATATTTGTGTTGTATGCCCCAGCTAAACCACGATCGGATGTAATAACTACGAGAGTTATTTTTTTCGTACCCTCTACAATTGGTGAAGTTGGCATATTGCCACTGCCAGTAAGTTCTTCAACAATTTGAGAGAGAAGATTGGTGTAATTATTTGATGAAGTAAGGCGTTGTTGTGCTTTAACGATTCTAGAAGAAGCAATTAGTTCCATTGCACGAGTGATTTTTTTAGTTGATTTAACACTCTTTATTCTCCTATTTATTATTCGTAATTCAGCACTTGCCACTTATTACTCTTCTTTCTTCTCTAATGTATTTACAAAAGCCTCGACAGCAGCTTTTAATTCATCTTCAGGTAGTTCACCTGTAGTTTTTATTGAATTAATAACTTCAGAATGTCTTGTTTTTATAAAATCTACGAGATCTTTCTCAGCTTGTGGAATGTCTGCAGGGTCTACAACATCTAGAAAACCTTCTGTTACTGCATACAGTGATACAACCTGTTCTTCAACAGGGACTGGTTTGTATTGTGGTTGTTTCAATAATTCAACAACTCTTCGACCTCTATCGAGTTGGGCTTGTGAAGCTGCATCCAAATCTGATCCAAACTCCGCGAATGCTTCTAATTCTCTAAATTGTGCAAGGTTGATTCTTAACGGACCAGAGACTTTCTTCATAGCTTTGGTTTGAGCAGAACCACCCACTCTTGATACTGATGTACCAGGGTTTACAGCTGGTCTTACACCAGAGTAAAAGAGTTCAGACTCTAGATATATTTGACCATCAGTAATTGAAATCACGTTAGTTGGAATAAAAGCAGATACGTCACCAGCTTTTGTTTCAATAATTGGTAGACCTGTTAGAGATCCTCCACCTAGCTCTTCACTTACTTTTGCACAACGCTCTAAAAGCCTTGAGTGCAGATAGAAAACGTCACCTGGATAAGCCTCTCTTCCTGGAGGTCGTCTTAGTAAAAGTGAAATCTGTCTATATGCAATTGCCTGCTTGGATAAATCATCAAATACAATAAGACCATGTTGACCGTTATACATCCAATGCTGTCCAATAGCTGAACCAGCATAAGGAGCATACATTTGAAGAGCTGCAGCAGCAGATGCAGGTGCATTTACAATAACTGTTTTATCTAACACTCCCTCATCTTCAAATCTTTGAACAACTTCAGCAACAGTAGATGATTTTTGACCAATAGCTACGTAAATACATTTCACATCGGTATCTTTTTGATTGATTATGGTATCAACGGCAACAGCTGTTTTACCTATTTGTCTATCACCAATGATTAATTCTCTTTGGCCCCTACCAATTGGAATCATTGAGTCAATTGCTTTAATTCCTGTTTGAAGTGGCTCACCTACAGGCTGTCTTTCAACAACGGAAGGTGCTTGCAACTCTAAACGTCTTCTTTCACTAAATTCGATAGGTCCTTTACCATCGATTGGATTTCCTAAAGGATCAATAACCCTACCTAAAAATCCATCTCCGACACCAATAGAAAGTACTTCTCCTGTTTGTTTTACTGGCATTCCTTCTTCAATGTGATTTGAATCACCCATTAAAACAACACCAATTGAATCTTCTTCAAGGTTTAATGCAACACCTACTAAACCACCTGGGAATTCAAGAAGTTCAGAGGCCATAACATTTTCTAAACCTCTTACCCTTGCTACACCATCGGCGACTGCAGATACGCTACCAACAAGATCATCTTTTACAGAATCTTGCCAATTACCTAATGTATCTTTCAGTGAATCTGAAATTTGTTTTGCATCAATATTAAATTCGCTCAATTTACCTACTTTCTAAAACTGTTTTAATCTCAGAGATTTTCGAGGAAATTAATCCGTCAAATGTTCTCTCTCCAACACTTACACTTAAACCACCCAATACATTTGGGTCTATATCAACTTTCAAATCAACATCGGTTCCAAGTTTTTTCTTTAAAGCTGTTTTTAAACTCTTTTGAGTTTTAGCATCTAATTCGACTGCGGTAACAACTTTTGCTACTGACGCTCCTCTTTTTTCAGCAATATAGTTTGCTACAGAGCTTTCAATGTCAGAGAGGTTATCACCAAATCCTTGAGATATTGTTAACGTTATTAAATCAAGAGTTAGTGGTAACACTCTATTACCTAGTAAAGCATTTACTGCTTCTATCTTCTTTTCAACAGGAATACCAAAATTTCTAAAAACATCTAATGCTTCAGAGCTTTTTGAAAGTGCATTGAAAACTTGGAGGATTTCATTTTCTACCCTTTCAGCATCTTTAGATGATGAAATTATTTCAACAATTCCTTTTGAAAAAGAGTCAACAGACATTTATCTAATTCAACTCCTTAATAAATTTATCTATAAGTTTTTTTTGATCAGCTTCAGACATTGAAGAAGCAACTTTTTGAGAAATTTCTAATGATAAGTCTGCAACTTCACTTTTTAGTTCAGAGGAAACTCTTTCTTTTTCAGCATCTGAATCTGATTTAGCTTTTTCAATAATAGCTTCTGCTTCTGCACGAGCTTCTGATAAAGCATCTTCTTTAATTTTTTCTGCTGCTTGCTTTCCTTCATCAATAATTTTTTGAACTTCTGCATCAGCATTAGAAACTAAAGCATCATATTCCTGCTTAGATTTCTCAGCTTCTGTTTTTGTATTCTCAGCTTCTTTTATCTGACCTTCAATTTCAGAAGATCTCTTATCAAGAGTTTCGTTTAGAGCAGGAAGAGCCCATTTCCAAACAAAGAAAAATACAACCCCGAATGCCACTACTCCAGCTACTAATTCTGAAGTTGCAGGGAGAAGTAAATCAACTCCTGAACTTGATTCTTCTGCTTCTGCTAAAAATGTATCTAAATAAAACATCATTTTTAACCAACCAAAAAGAACAGAACGAAACCAATAAGAGCAAGGGCCTCAGTGAAAGCTATTCCTAAGAACATAGTTGTTCTTACCATTCCAGCTGCTTCAGGCTGTCTTGCCATTGCTTGTACTGCGTTACCAGCAATTAGACCAATACCTATTCCCGGTCCTATCGCTGCCAGTCCGTATCCAATTAATGCGTATGCACTTTCCATTATCCTCCTTTAATTAATGCTCTGGATGCAGAGACGTTTGTATATAAACTGCAGACAACAAAGTAAATATGTATGCCTGCAGAATGGAAACTATTAATTCAAAACCATATATTGCTAAACCGAGGGTAAACCATGCTAAACCAACTGGAGCTTTTGAAATAATGTACTCTCCAACTCCAGGCTGAACTACAAAGAAATATGCTGATGCAAGAAGAAGACTGAGCATGACGTGACCAGCTACAAGGTTTGCAAACAATCGTACAGCTAAACTGAACGGTCTTACTAAAAGAACGGAAACTAATTCGATTGCGCCAACTAAAGGTTTTAATGCTACCGGAACACCTGGAGGCCATAAAAGATTAGTAAAATACTTAATTCCCTCTGTTCTAATCCCAACAAATAGGAAGATTACGTAGGTTACAAGGCTTAAAAATAAAGGAAGTGCCATTCTTGAAGTTACAGGAAAGTTTATTAATGGAGTTACCTCAAAGAGGTTTCCAACCAAAATGAACATAAAAACAGATATTAAATATGGTGTAAATTTTTCTCCACCCCTACCAATAACACCCAAAGCTATTTCATCTTTTACAAAAGTAAATATACTTTCAATGACTGATTGGAGTCTTCCTGGAACAACTGATTTCTTTCGAAGTCCAAAAAACATTAAAACTACCGGAATAATTGCTGCCAGAAGTATCAGAATTTCAGTACGTGATATATCAGATGAACCGAAGTTACCAAATTCGAATAATGAGTTAACGTTTTCAGGTTTACAAACAACGTTATTTATAAAATCACAAGTCTCAGCTGCTGTTATCATTTGCCCAATCTAAGTCTCTGTCTTTTCTCTTAATTACCATAGCCATTTCTAAGAATAACATACTTAAAAAGACGATTGGCACTGTCAAAGACATTGCCAATTCATCAATAGAATATAAGCTTCTCAGTAATAAGAGAAGCCCAAATATAAAAATTAATCTGAAAATATAACCAAAAATTGCTGCGAAATAATAAAAACTTAAAGAGATTTTTGCAGAGTAGGACATTATCACAGCACCCAGGTAAAAACCAACTGCGACAATAATTCCAGATACCAATGAAGTGACAAATGCGTTTTGAGATCTTAAAAGAAAAAATAAAGGACAGAGTATATATATGACTGAAGATCTCTTTAACATTCTCGTTGCAAGCACTAATTCAACATTCATTATTCTTGTTCCAGTTTTTTTGAAATTTTCCACATCCTTCTAAAACCATCGTAAAAACCTATAAAGATAAAAAAGATCACAGTATATGGTTCAAAACCAATAAAGTTTTGAACAAGAAGACCTACTAATAAACCCGAAATAATGGATGTAGAGAATGAACTTACCGGACCGTAATCTTGAAGATTGATTTTTCTTTTGTCTTTAGACATATGGTTGAAATTGTGATGCTAGATTACTCACTTCACTCTTTAATTCATTGAGTTTGTTTTCATCAGATCTATTTTTAAGAATTTCAGAAATTAGATTTCCTACTTTTGTTAATTCTTCTTCTTTCATCCCACAAGTAGTTGTTGCTGGAGTGCCCATTCTGATACCAGAAGTTACAAAAGGTGATCTTTTATCAAATGGAATTGCATTTCTATTTAAAGTAATTCCCATATCATTTAATAACGTTCCTGCATCTTTTCCAGTCAATTCTTCATCAACACTTCCAGTATCTACTAATACAATATGATTGGTTGTACCACCACTGACAACTCTTAGCCCTTCATTTATAAAGGAATCAGATAGAGCTGAAGCATTTTTTAGAATTTGTTTTGTGTAGTCTTGGAACTCACTGGACAATGCTTCTTTGAAACAAACAGCTTTAGCTGCAATTTGATTATTTAAAGCTCCACCCTGAGCTCCTGGAAAAATATTTTTGTCTACACCTTTTGCAAATTCCTCAGTAGAAAGAATAATTCCACCCCTAGGCCCTCTAAGTGCTTTGTGAGTTGTTGCTGTAACTACGTCAGCGTATTTCATTGGATTTTCAACAGCTTTGCCTGCAACAAGTCCTATGAAGTGAGCTGCATCAACCATAAAATAAGCACCAACTGAATCAGCTATTTCTCGGAATGCTGCGTAATCCAAATTTTGTGAATAAGAAGAATATCCAGCAATTAATAATTTTGGCTTAGTTTCCTCAGCTAATTGTTTTACTTTGTCCATATCGATTAACTCAGTATCCTGATCTAATCCATATCCAACAAAGTTGTATATTCTCCCAGAGAAATTCACTGGTGATCCATGGGTTAAGTGACCACCTTGATCTAGTGCCATGCCCATAACGGTATCTCCAGCTTCTAGTAAGTTCAGATACACTGCCATATTTGCTGAGGACCCAGAATGGGGCTGAACGTTTGCATGATCTGCCTCAAATAATTTACAAGCTCTATCTATTGCTAGTTGCTCGATTTCATCAACAGTCTCACAGCCTTCGTAATATCTTTTTCCTGGAAATCCTTCTGAGTACTTATTGGTAAGGATTGATCCTGATGCTTGCATAACGGCTTTTGAAGCAAAATTTTCTGAAGCTATAAGGTGAATATGAGAGTTTTGACGTTCTAAATCATCATTAATTAAAGATGCAATCTCGTCATCAGTCTCAAATAATTCTGTGTTTAATGCTCCAGTATTTTCCATATCTACACTCTAACAGTAAGTCGGTGGCCATTTAAGTGGCCCTTGACGTAAAATTTCTCCACCAGTAACTCTAAAATCTACGACTGTTGATCCATCACCATGAACAGCTTTTCCTTCTAAGTAGTAAGCAATGTCATCTCCAAACATGGTAAAAGCTTCATCATTGTCAGTTGCCTCTTTCTCACCTGAAACATTGGCACTAGTCACGGCAAGTGGACCAATTTCATTTAAAAGCTGAAGAGCAGTTTCATTCTCAGGGACTCTTAAACCAATTGTATGTGGTTGTTTAGTTCCAACTCCATCAGCAAATTCTTCGTTTGTCTCTACAACTGCAGTTAGGGGTCCCGGCCAATATAAATCAACTATTTCTGGGACCTGGGTAACTAAATTTAATTGATTTAAGTAATTGTAAGATGGAATCAGAAGAGAGATAGGTTTTGAGTCATCTCTTTCTTTAATTTCAAACAATTTTTTAACTGCTTCTTCTGAATAGGGATTAACTCCGATACCATAAACTGTTTCCGTTGGAATTCCAACAACCGAATTTTCATTAAGTGCTTTTGTAGCTAACTGAATGCTATCGCCTTGCATATATGTACCTATCTTTATCGGCTAAGTCCTTTAATAATTCTACTTCTTCGTAGTTATTCAATAATTTAATTATCTTCTCCGAAAATCGAGAATCAATCTCTAAGAATATTTCTACATCGTTGACATCTTTTTCATCAATTTGTGAGATAAGATTTTTAATAATATCAGTACCGTCATCATCTCCACCATCCAGAGCATTCAAAGGTTCAAAATTTAAAACCTCAATATCAAGTGTCTTGATATCACTTGTTGGAATATAAGGAAGATTTGCAACAATTAGATCGAAATTATTTTCTGGGACATTTTCAAACAAATCAGATTCAATAAAATTTACGTCTAAATTATTTAATATCGCATTCTCTTTTGCAAGTTCAATAGCATTTGGAGAAATGTCAATGCCTGTCACATTTGCATTTTGGTAAAGCGACTTCAACATAATACTGATACATCCTGAACCAGTTCCAACATCTAATATGCTTTTTGGATCCATTACCTTATTTTTAATGACTTCGATAAGATACTCTGTTTCAGGTCTTGGTATAAGTGCTCTTTCATCAACTCTTAATTGAACAGTATAAAAAGGCATGAACTCTTCAATATATTGAAGTGGTTCATTGTTTAGCCTTCGAGCTAATAAAGATGAATATTCAGTATGAAAATCTGTCTTACTTCCTGATAATTCCTGAGCTTTTTGCTTTAATCTTTCAAGTTCATGATTCGGGATAGATTTAATATCCAAATTAATCCTCTAAGTTAGCAAGTCTTGTTGTTTCATTGTCTGCAATTAATGCCTCAATAAAACCATCTAAATCTCCATCAAGTACCTGGTCTAATTTTTTTAATGTTAGATTAATTCGGTGATCAGAGACCCTATTGTCTTTATAGTTGTAAGTTCTAATTTTGTCAGAACGCTCACCTGAACCAACTTGTTCTTTCCTATTTTTTGCCCGTTCAGCTTCAGCTTCGTCTTGTCTGGCTTTAAGTAATCTAGCTCTTAAGATTCTCATGGCTTTTTCTTTGTTTTGTAGTTGAGATTTTTCATCTTGGCATGAAACAACTAAACCAGTTGGTATATATGTTATTCGTACGGCTGAATCGGTAGTATTGACGCTTTGACCACCAGGACCACTTGATCTATAAACATCTACTTTCAAATCGTTTTGATCAATATCTAAGTCAACTTCTTCAGCTTCAGGCAGAACAGCGACAGTAGCTATTGATGTATGGACTCTACCTTGTGATTCAGTTTTTGGAATACGTTGAACCCGATGTGCCCCGGCTTCGTACTTAAGTTTTGAATATACTCCTTTAGATTTAATAGCAAAAATTATCTTGCTATAGCCACCCATATCAGAGTCAGTCACTTCAATTTTTTCAACTTTCCATGAATTTCTCTCTGCATAACGGGTATACATTTTATATAAATCACCAACCCAGATTGAGGCCTCTTCCCCACCAGCACCGGGTCTTATCTCTACAAGTACATCTTTTTCATCTGAAGGGTCTTTAGGCAACAAACCTACCTTAATTTTTGTAACAATGGTCTCAATCTCTGACGAAGAGTTTTTAATAATCTCTACATATTCATTTTTCATTTCCTCATCATTTTCTTCGGCCAAAAGCTCTTCGGCGTCAGATATATCAGAGTTCAGTGTTTCCCATTGATTAAATAATTCAACTATTGATGACATATCACTGTGTTTTTTTGCCATCTCAGCATATTTCTTTGGATCATTTGAAATGTCCACTTTGGACAATTCCTCTTCTAACTTTTTTTGAGATTCAACGATAGCTGTAAGCTTTCCTATTAATGTTTCATCCATTGCTAACCTCTTTTGTATTATCTAAATATTCATCTAACTCATTTGTATTTTCACTAAATTTTATACAATTTGCCATTGCTACACGCGCAACCTCAATTTGTTCTTCTGAAGGAATTTTTGTTGTCATCTTCTGCATCCATATCCCAGGTGTACTGAAGAATCGGGAAAACAACGATCCAGTAAATTTGAAATTTAATTTTAAAATTTCGTATGAGATCATTGCTACAACAAATACATGCAAAATTCTTGTTAGTAAGGTCAATAGAATGTTCAATGTCGGGATAAAAGGAAGAGTTAATAAACTTACAAATACAATCAGAAATATAAATGCTGTTCCACAACGAATATGTTCTTTTGGATAGTTTTTAATATTGTCTAAATCAAGATTCCTGTTATTTTCAAATGCAGCAATTGTCATGTGTTCAGCACCATGAAATTCAAATAATTCCTGTGCATCTTTTGTTTTACCGATTACATATATATAAAGCACAACTATCACTCCTCTTAATAAGCCTTCGTAAATACCTTTTGACGTTTGACCAGTATCTATTAGATCGATTAATAAGCGTGGACCAGCAATAAGTATTGATAAAAAAGAAACAATAAATAAATAATTAAGTATTTTATTGAGAGTTGAGGGTTCAGGTTCATCTGCATAATAAATTTCATCAGAAATAGTCAATGCTTGATAGCCAACATATAAAGAGTCGACGAGGGCACCTATTCCTCTGATTAATGGAAGGGTAAATATCCCTTTTCTTCTTATTAAAGGTGTTCTTTCTTTAAAGTATTTAACAATCTCATTATTTTGATTTCTGACAGCAACAGACCAGCCTTTAGGACTTTGAATAAGGACACCGCTGATTACAGCTTGTCCACCATAAGAAATATCGTTTTCAGACATTAGAAATTTAGATTAAAGAAGTTATTCTTCTTCTTGAGAAGAAGCTTCTTGCTTTGGTGCTTGTCTTGTGCTGGTTGAACCGTATCGTTGTTTAAATCTCTCGACTCTACCTGTAGAGTCAACGAGTTTTTGTTTACCTGTAAAAAAAGGATGGCTAGCACTTGATATGTCTAGTTTCACAAGCGGATATTCATTTCCGTCTTCCCAAGTAATAGTCTCTGATGATTTGATTGTTGATCTTGTTAGAAATGCAAAATCTGCATCTTCATCACTGAAGACGACTTCTTTATATTCTGGATGTATATCTTTTTTCACAATTCCTACTCTAGTTTATTTGTTAGTCTTTGCGACATCCTTTAAGAATGCATTATTATTTTTGGTAGTGTTTAACTTATCAATTAATAACTCTGTAGCTGCTCCGCCTTCAAGGCCCACAAGGACTCTTCTTAATGTCCATAGAGACTGAAGTTCTGTTGGAGATACAAGTCTTTGCTCTTCACGTGTTCCAGATGGAGTTACGTCAATAGCAGGGAATACTCTTTTATCAGCTAGTTGTCGATCTAATCTAAGTTCCATATTTCCAGTTCCTTTGAACTCCTCAAAAATAACTTCATCCATTTTTGATCCTGTTTCAACAAGTGCGGTACCTAGAATTGTTAAGCTTCCACCATCTTCAATGTTTCTAGCTGCTCCAAAAAATTGTTTCGGAGGAGTCAGTGCAGTTGAATCAACACCACCTGATAAAATTCTTCCACTAGCTGGCGTCGCTAAGTTGTGTGCTCGTGCAAGTCTTGTAATGGAATCAAGCAATATGACGACATCTTTTCCTTCTTCAACTAATCTCTTTGCTCTTTCTATTGCAAGTCTTGAAACTTGTGTGTGTTCATCAGGAGGTCTATCAAAAGTTGAGAAGACTACTTCACCATCAACAGATCTTTGCATGTCTGTAACTTCTTCAGGTCTTTCGTCTACAAGAACGACCATTAAATAAACTTCTGGATTGTTTGCAGTAATTGAATTTGCGATCTCTTTAAGTATTGTTGTTTTACCAGCTTTTGGCGGTGAAACGATTAACCCTCTTTGTCCTTTTCCTATTGGTGCTATGAGGTCAACAATTCTTCCAACAAGACGGCCTGGTTCACCTTCAACTTCAAGCTTAAGTCTCTCATCTGGAAATAACGGTGTCAGCTTATTGAAATCTACTCTTCTTGCTAATAATTCTGGATCTGCACCGTTTACAGTTTTAGGCTCTACGAGAGCAGGATATTTCTCTTTTGCTCTTGGTGATCTTATAGGTCCCTCAACTAAATCACCTTTTCGCATTCTAAATTTCTTAATAGCTCCTGCAGGTACATAAACATCATTCTCACTTGGTTTGTAGCCATTACACCTTAAAAAACCATATCCTTCTGGCAAGATATCTAATATACCTTCTCTAGTCTCACCCTCTTTAATTTGGCTATCACCAGAATTTACAACTGATGGCATGTCACTTTCTGAAACTACACTTGCAACTTCTTCTTCAGCACCATTGGATATATCGCCAATTGCATCACCTTGATCAAGTAAAAGATCAATCAATTTAGCTTTTTGAAGGCCTGCATGCTCGAGACCTAATCCATCAGCTATCTGACGCAAATCTGCGACGGGTTTGGATTGTAATTGTGACCTTGCGGACATTTTTCTCCTATTTCAAAACATTCGTAATGTGGAATGACTTGTGAATTGTGTTTGTCTGAAAGACATTCTCATTATATACATAGGTATTTTAAATTAACAACATTTAAATTTTTTTTAAGCCGAACAAGTATTAATGTAATCAGTTAAATAAGTTTGTTCCTCAGAATTTATTTCACCTGATGTTCGGTAGTGATTATATCTACCTCCGTAATAAAGCACGAGGGCATCAACCAAAAATTCTTCTCCCCCAAAAAAATCTCGTGCATCTTGGCGATAATTGGTATTTGAATTCTTTGGGCAATTTCTAGTGGAATATGTAAAAGCATGCAAAGATTCATGAAGTAAGACATCATAAGCAACACCAGCAGAAAAAGCTCGATTCGAAATCCAGATAGAGAGAGGCCAATCTGCATCTTTAGTTCCATCTAAGTTTGTCCCACTTGGATCCCATACTCCATAAGGACATCTACCAACAAGAGATGCTCCGTATTGGTGGCAACCGTTAATAATAGTTATGTTATTGGTATCAATGATTTGTAACATCAGTGCTGGTAGTTCTTTTGTAAGCGCTTCCAATTTTGTCTGATTCGATCCTTCAAAGCCTGCATACTCCCCAAAAGGTCCTGTATAAACTGTTGTTGTAGATGGTGGAATCGTTGTTGTTGATGAAGTTGTTGTTGATGAAGTTGTTGTTGATGAAGTTGTTGTTGATGAAGTTGTTGTTGATGAGGTTGTTGTTGATGAAGTTGTTATGGTCGTATCAATAGCTACAATTTCCTCATCTTGTTCAATAGCAATCGGCTCTTCTTCCTGATTGAAATTGATTACAACTAATGAAATTATTAATAAGAAAAATATGAATGAATTTATGTATCTATTGTTCATCTTCTTGCCCTAAATTTTATGATCAAACCTAAAATCAAAATTGTAAGAATATAGCCAATGAGACCAATAGCAAAGGTTAAAGAGAATGAACCCATACTTAATAAATCCTGTTGCATATTTGCAAACTCACTATCTGGTGGAACAATAAGTACTCTTATAAATAGCCACAAACCAAATATAAAACTTATAAGAGGAAAGATTTTAAAGACACCTTTAGAGTCTGTAAGAGATTCAAACAATTCATTCCCACCACCAGGCAATGACTTAAATAGAACTCCTTCTAGACACATCAAGTAACTAAGTGCCGCTACAGCAGTTAATACTGTTGAGTTTTTGATAAATGGTATTGAAGTTAGGTAAAAGAAGCCGAACCCTGCAAGGCTTAATGCAATTGTTGAGTAAAATTTTGGTGATAATTTTGCGGTATTCCTCTTTCCAGAAATGTAAGCAGATGCAAAAAATCCAAATATAAAACCTATTGGCATTTGAAAATAAATAAAGGCAAGAGTAGATATTCCAGCAAAAAATATTGCTTGTGGTGCCCATTTAACTCTTACTTTTTGCTTAAATATCTTACTTTCGATTAATCCCTCTGTACCTTCATAAAATAATGTAACTGAAATTAATCCAATAAGTGCTGCAATAAATATTGCTACATTTTCGAGATCTAGTGATAAATCAGCACCTTCTTCAACAAAACCAATGAGAAATGCCGTTGAAAAAAGAACAAAAAGAATTTTTATTAGAGTAATAAACTTTTTCGAGCTTCGAATGTTTTTATCTTTACTAAACCATCGAATATTGTTTGTAGAAATAACTTTGTTAAACCATTCTTGTAAAAGTAAAACAATGTAGAACAAAAAGATTATGCCTGTTGAAACAATTACAGCAATACTATTTTTTTCTTGATCGGTGAGATCGATATCCTCAAACAAAGGAATGGATGTTATTAGTTCATTTGTAATTTCAATATTTAGAAATTCGGTTTCCTCAATGATTGGTGGTGGAATTGTAGTTGTAGTTGTTGAAGTGGTAGTTGTACTTGTAGTTGTTGGAGGTGGAATTATTTTTAATAACTTTTGATTTAGATATTCCATTTCAACTATTTTTTTACATTCACTTGCAGGACAATCAGGACCTGTTACATCCTCAAGTTCAGTAACAAAAACTCGTATCGTTACCCTTACGTAATCTGGATAACAACAAAGTTCAATTTCTCCTTCTGGACTCTCTAATTGAATTGTTTCAATTTTATTTTTGTGTGAAATCTGAAGGACAATATCATCATATGTCTCAAAATCTATTGACCATGTGACTAATATTTTCTCATCATCTGATCTTTTTAAATCAATTTTTATATTTTCTGTATCTAAAGTTGGTTGAAAAAATGAGCCATTAAAAAATAAAAAAAATATTAAAAGTATTGAACTTTTTTTCATGAACTACTTGTGAATTTTAATAGCCTTACTAAAAATCTTATTTACATTTTCAAGATACCATTCATCTGTATATTTGGACCAAACTGTGTAATTTGGATCATATCTTAACCACAAAAATGTTACCCCATTAAACATTTGAAATATGTCATCAGTCAGTTCATCAACAATTTCTGGATCATATCGTGCACATAAAGAATGTAATACATCGTATGGCTCGCCCTCTATCCATTTACCTGAGGATTGAATTTCTCGAACTTCGAACCAAGCAAAACGAATAGCATTGCCTAATTCAACAACTACGTTTGCAATTGTATCTAGAAACATTGTTACAGCCTCATCTGGTTGAGGAGAGGTTTCTAAAAATTTATTCAAATCATCTCTTACGTCTTTAAATCCTAATTGAAATAAAGATCCATAAATATCTAATTTGTTCTCTGGAAAGTGATTGTAAGCAGTGGCTACAGAAACTCCTGCATGTTTTGCAATTTGTGAAACGGTAATTTTTTCGTGAGAAACTAGTGGGTTGTTAAAAAGCTCTACAGCACTCTTAATTAATTTTTCATGTGCCTCGTCATATGTTTTCTCTGCTCGAAGTGATCTACCATCTTTTTTTATTGGATCAATGCTCATTTAATTACCACTCTCAATCCTAGTAAGTATTCCCGAGACAATTAGTCTTTCTCTTGCGGAATATCGTGGATGACATGTTGTTAATGTAAGCCTGTCATCACCTCGATTAAAAAGAACATAGTCTCCCGTGTTTGCATCAACTACCTCTATATCATCAACGATGTAGTGATACTTATTCAAACCAACTGTAAGGTAGATTTCATCACCAATATCAACTTGGTCTAAACGACTAAAAGGTGCTCCATAAGTTGTCCTATGACCAGCAATTCCAACATTTCCACCAGATCCTGGTAATTTTGTTTCAATATAATGACCTGGACCAAATTTAAGGCTTAGTTCATCTGTTCCTGAAACAACAAACTGGCTGATGTTGATATCTGGAATTTCAAGTAATCCGAATATAGTTGGTTGAAATTCTTCTATTTTTGCACTTTGATCTATAACTATAAAATCTTGGAGTGTTTCAAAAACAGGATTATCGTTTTGAAACAAACGCAGAGGATTTGTTAAGATTTCAGGACGATTTACTTCTTTGATTTCTTCACCTAGATATATTTGCTCTAGATATGCTTGTGCATTATCTTGTTGAGCATTAGATAAGAACATTTGTTGAGTTGCATATATACCAAAGCCCATACCTGTAATGATTGATAGTATTGCAAGACCAAGGGCTGGTCTTTTAAGTTGTTTTCTTTCAAAAAACTTTCTTTTTATTTTTTTGGCATCTTTTTTTGAAACAACTTCATTTTCTACTTTGAGCTTAGAATCTAAATCATCACCCGAATAAATAATTTGAAAATTACTTGAAATTAAACATAAGCTATCTTCCAAGACCTCTTTCGTAAGTTCTTTATTTTCTTTCTCACAATTAGTTTTAATATTTTCAATCGCAACCAATGTATATTTGAGTTCATTATCTAATTCTTGTATTTCTGATTGATAAGTTGTGAAGCTCTTGGCATAAGGAGCAAACTTATTGATATCAATATTGATCTCAACTTTTTCCTTGATCAATTTTTCAATTTTTGTTTTTACTTTGAAAGAGTGCTTATAAATATCTTCTAAAGAAATTGCGCTCTCCATTAATTTTCTTTTTCGTGAAGATGTATAAAGAACTACACCACCTATTAGAAAAACTGATCCTCCTAATGCTATGTAGTCTAAATTAATTCCTGTTGCAGCAAGGTTTAGGCTGTCTTCACGATAAATATACTGTACTGTATAGCTTCCATCAGTCAGGTAAACACCCTCGTCATATTCATCCCACTCAAAAAAGTCATTACCTTCATCATCTGTTAAAGGACCCTCACAAACATCTCCTTCTTCAAGAATCAAGCCTTCACAGAAATCATCTTCCTCAGATGTAGTTGTTATTCCTGTTGGATCTGTTGGATCAGGATCTGTTGGATCAGGATCTGTTGGATCAGGATCTGTTGGATCAGGCTTGTTATTATCTATACAGTCAAGAAGATTCTGTAAATTAAAAATACTTACAAGCCTTAAAAGACATACCTCTGGATCAGTAGGGTTTGTTGGGTCTATTGGAATAGTTGTTGTAGTGGTCGATACTGGGCCAATTGTTGTTGTAGATGTTGGACCTGTTGTTGTAGTAGGTGTTGGACCTGTTGTTGTAGTAGTCGATACTGGGCCAATTGTTGTTGTAGATATTGGAATAGTGGTGGTTGTAGTAACTGGGTCATCAATACAGTCAACTACTTTCTTAAATCCACCCTTAGATTTTTGACCACTTAGGCTGTCCTTAACTATAAACCTAATTCTATAGGTTGAGCCTTCAGGCACGTTAGAAAGAGTAGTAATATACAAATTCTGTCCACCAGCAAGACTATATGTGTTGTCTACAACTTTACTTTTGTTGATAAAGATTTTAAGACGTAGAGACATTCCAATATTTGACTGACCATTTATTGCTGACAGACCAAAAGAAGCACTTCCATCATTACTGCATTGACCATTATTAATTATTTGAGGTTTAAATATTGGTTCAAATATTGTAGTGGTTGTTGTTGGCAGGGTTGTTGTAGTTGTAGTCGTAGTCGTAGTTGTGGTCGTAGTTGTGGTCGTTGTAGTTGTTGTGGTCGTTGTAGTTGTTGTTACTGTACAACTTGAAGTATATGAAAGCGTTGGGTCAACACCTGGTATATTTGTGTCATCAGTAACCATACTGGCATCATCATGTGCTCCTCCAGATTTTCTTGAACTGTATCTCCACTGGATTGATTCACCATTAGTTAATTCTGGTCCACTGTAAGTCTCTGAAGTATTCGCTGGAACTTCTTCATCGCTTTTAAGGGTTACCCAATTTGATCCACTATCAATTGAGTATTCAACTTTGAAAAATACTGAGACTGTTGCTTGAGAACCACTGCTGAGTGTAATAGTCGGTGTCTGTTTTCCTGTATCGTTTGAACATGTACCTGCTGATGTTGAGACATTCGCACATGAAACTGTAAATGTAGAAAGTTCAGTCCAGTTACTTCCATCAGTAGACCATCGATATTGAATCTCTGTTCCATGAGGGTGGCTATCAAAAGAATACGAAGAACTTGCTCCAGCACTTATTGATTGTCCACTGGAACCACCTGTTGTTCCATTAGCAAAATATGCAAATGCGGTCTCATTACCAGTTACAGCATTAACTTTTCTCTTCTGAACATAGAGAGTTACTGCAACGTTACTACCAGAGTTGTCGATACTTATTACTGAATTACCGTATACACCACCCTGACCCACACCGTTGTTGCCACAACCATTAGTTGAGCTTGTAACTGCAATTGCAGATACGGGACAGCTTATGGTTATAGTGCTTAAAGTTGCTTCTGATTGACTTAAGCCCTCAGATGTATTTGCAACACTGTATTTAATAATTACTGCCGTGCCATGAGACTGTGCTGGAACTGATAACGATGAAGTATCTGTTTGACCAGCTGCTACTGATGTAGCAGTAAGCGTTGTATAGCTTGAACCACTATCAGTTGAGTACCTTACTGTAAAAGTACCAGCAACGTTTGATCCTGAATTGTTTAGTGTGATTGGGATTGTTGCGCTGCCACTTGAACAGCTAGCTGCAGATGCAGTCGCTGAACCACTTAAAACAGGACAATCGATTGTTATATCGTCAAGAGCAACTGCAGTAGAACCAGAAAAATCTGATGAAGTCGATGTGTAATACCTCAATTTTACAGTTGTACCGTGACTGATTGCTGAGGATTTAAGAGAGACTGTTGTAAGTGTGTTTGCTGATACTTCTTTATTGTTAAGACTATTGTCACCAGTTGACCAACTTGAACCTCCGTCAGTTGAGTATTCAACTTTAAAGTGATGAGAAATTAATTGGTTTCTATTATCAAGTTCCATACTTATATTTGCTGAGCCACTGGAACAACTTGCCTGTGAACCAGATGCAGCAGGGGTTCCACAACTTACTGTATCACTGGCAGATAATGTTGTGTATGAACCAGAAAATGATCCATCCGTTTTCGATGTTTTATATCTCCATATAATTGCTGATCCTGAAGATACAGACTGTGTTACAGTTTCAGAACCGTTGATGCTAACTTCTTTACTTGATTCAGCAACATTATAACTAGATCCTCCGTCAGTTGAATATTCCACAAGGAAATAAGCAGCTGTAGTTGCAGAAGAACTATTAGTAATCGTCAGCGTTGAAACTTTTGATGAACCAGTACATGATGCTGCTAATGCTTGTGAACCACCAGGGTCAATGGTGCAATTTACTGCAGAGCTTTGACTTGTCTCTGTGTAAGAACCACTGAACGTTCCACTTTCATTCGATGTTCTATATCTCCATGTAATTTTCTCACCGTCACTAATTGACTGTGTTGTGGAGGATGATCCAGCTGGGGAGACAGATTGACTTGATAGTTTATTCTGCCAGGCTCCGTCATTACCAGCAGTGTCAGTGACCTTATATTGGACTTCAAAATAAACCGTAACACTTGTTGTTTGTGGGTTGGTCAAGGTAAGAGTAGATGTAGCTGAGCCACTGGAACAACTGCCTAAAGCAGCTGACACAGTTGCATTACCACAGTCAACTTCTGAAGATGCAGACAGGGTTGCTGTAGGAGTTCCTGTATACGTATTGTTTGTTGTTGATGCCTCATATCTCCATATAATTGTTTGTCCATCTGATACAGATTGAGTTACGGTTGCAGAGCCATTTTCAGATACCGATTGGTTGGCAACTGCGGTGCTATACGATGAACCACCATTAAGTGAGTACTCAACTTTAAAATATGCTGTTGTATTAGCATTACTGGAGTTTGTCATTGTAAAGGTAGAAACCTTTGCACCGTTCTGACACAATGATGCAAAAGAAGCACTACCTCCTACATCAATTACTGGACAATCAACAGCAGAGCTTTCACTTGTAGATGTAGTTGATGCACCACTTGATGATGTTGTAGGTGATGGTGTTACTCTCCAAATAACTGTCTGGTTATGAGCTACTGATATTGTCAAGTCAGTATTTGTTGCACCTGCTCCGATTGTTAGATTATCTGAATCTTCAGCACTTGGATGATCACTATAGGTACTACCACCATCTAACGAATACTCAACGTATACATAAGCTGTATAGCTCTCATTATTAGTAATACTTAAAGTTGAGGTTTTTGAACCTGCAGAACAGGAACCAAGTGATTGAGAGACAGAGATGCCTACAGTACAGTCAACTGTTGAGCTTGCACTTAATGTTGACTGAGTTGCTCCACTAAATGATGAAGTTGGTGAATCTTTATATCTCCAAGTAATGGCTGACCCGTCCGGAACGTTAACTGTTAGAGATGTATCAGTTTGACCAGCTGCAACCGTAAAACCATCACTTTCTTCAGCGCTAGGATGATCAGTCCATGATGAGCCTCCATTCAAGGAATACTCTACATAAACATAAGCTGTATAACTCTCAGTATTTTCAATGCTTAAAGTAGAAGTCTGATATCCGCCAGATGCAGAACAATTGCCTAAAGATTGACTAACTGTCAGTGCTGGATCACAATCTACTGTGCTACTGGCTGTCAAAGTAGTGTAACTAGCACTCCCAAAAGACCCTGAAACGTTGGAATCTTTATATCTCCATATAATGGATGAGCCATGAGAAACTGCTTGGCTAAGCGAAGTATTCGTAACATTTGAATTTACTGTTAAGTTTGAGCTTGCGGTTGAGTAACTTGAGCCACCATCTGTTGAATACTCGACTAAGTAATAAACCGTACTACTCTCATCATTCCTTATACTCAATGTAGATGTCTTACTACCATTCGCAGCAGAACAAGAACCAAGTGATTGTGTTACAGTCGCATCTGGATCACAATCTACTGTAGAGCTTGCCGATAAAGTTGAATAACTTATTCCTGTCCAATCGCTAGATGTATCAGAGGCCTTATATCTCCAAGTAATTGCCGAGCCATGTGAGACTGCAACAGTTAAAGAAGTATTCGTAGATCCATTCGTAACCGTTAAATTATCCGCCTCTTCAGCGTCAGTGTGGACGGTCCAACTAGAACCTCCATTGGTTGAATATTCAACTGTAAGATAGGCGGAAGCACCAGAACTATTTGCAATAGATAATGTTGAGGTTTGTGTACCACCACCCGTAGAACAGGCTCCTAAGCTTTGAGAAACTGTAAGAGAAGGTTCGCCGGGACCACAACTCGAGGTATCTACGGTAATTGTTACAGAACTAGTACTTGATGCCGGCGTTCGTAGACCATAAGTAGTACTTTCAGCGTACCAATTTAACTGGACAGATGTTCCATTGGCCTGAGCGGGTACAGAAAGCGAGGTATTGCTCGCACCTCCATTTACACTTGTACCTGTTGTAAGGTTTGATGTACTACCACTGATCGTATATGTGACAACATAGTTTGCTGCAACATCGCTTCCTGAGTTATTTAAAGTTACTGCCACAGTTTTGTTACTACCGCTACATGAGCCCTGTGCAGCAGTAACTGTTGGTACAAATTCGTCGCTTCCTGAAAGACCAATACCACAACCAGCACCATCAGTGTTACTAGAACTAGAAAACTCATCATTTGTCTCTGTCAATGTTCCTGCAGATTGATCATAAAGCCAAAGGGATCCACCATCACTTCCTGTGTTTTCAAGAAAGTAGACATCTCCATTACCAAGTGACATTGCTGCACCTGAGTTTGAACCAATACCGCTTCCAATATTTCCATTTAATACACTTAAATTAATTGTCATCTCTTCAGAGGCTGTTCCATGACCAGTATGTGAGGTTATCTCAGCACCTAATAAATCATTGCCGTTTGAGTCAAATCCAACAAAGTCATTTCCTGATGGGTGATTAGAGACCCAAGCAAAGTCTTTTGCTTTATTTGATCCATTTCCTCCATTGTTAATATCTGGCTCAAATATATGATATGTTCCATCACCGTTGATTCTTATAACTTGTACATTGCCATTAAAGAAACCTTTTGAAGTAATGTAATACTTGTAAGTAGTTCCACCAACATCCACTTCGTAGTTAGAGGCGGCATTGTTATCTCCATTAGGAACTGTTACCGAAGAGATGTGTTCAGCCGATCCATTGTAATTTAATTTATAAAACTTTACACCACTATTGTCCTGCTTTAAGAGTGCAAACATTTCACCATCTGTAGTGATAGCTAAGGAGTTAACTTCAGATATATCACTGTTACTTGTTGATGACCATGAACTAAATGTTTGGAAACTATTATTTTTAACAAAAGTTCCTGAATCATCATTTACACCACGATTAATTGTTAAGGTATTGCCAGACCAGGTACTTTGATATATATATGTTCTTCCATCGCTATCAACACAATCAAACTCTCCTACTGCAAAGGCCGGTTCTGGATCAATTTTTTCAATAGTGACATATGCAAGAGAGACAATCATCAAAAATGACATAACTAAGTTGAAAGTTTTCTTATTAAAGACGAACGAAAATAGCTTTTTAAACAAAAGCACAACAAAGTTGAGAGTATTTAATATTTTTATATTCCCCTCTTCTACAACAAAGGTAATTTTAACTTAGAAAAGATTCTAATTAAAGTGATTTTTAGTCAAATTTCGCTTTTATTGATTCAACGATATTGTCTTTATTTACATCTAGGACCATAAATTCTTCATCGTTCTCAATATTTACCTCAGAAAAATCATCAATGATTGGAGAAATAACATTACTAAATTTCTCAGGGGAGGCAGTAGCAACGGCTACAGTTGGTAAATTTGAATTTGTATCCAAAGCCATTCTTAAAGATGTAACAGTATGAGGATCGAAAACAATTTCAAACTTTTCGTTTAATAACTTAATCTCATCTTTTATATCCTCATCATCAAACGTTTGTG
This sequence comes from uncultured Candidatus Actinomarina sp., assembly GCA_902604835.1. Lineage (GTDB taxonomy): Bacteria > Actinomycetota > Acidimicrobiia > Actinomarinales > Actinomarinaceae > Actinomarina. Next base: position 36,350 of record CACKZW010000005.1, on the reverse strand, counting down.
AGCTAAATACATGTTGCAGCTTTTCTATGCTCTCTTCACTTAATGATGCTTTGTTGTTTTCTTTTAGGCCCTCATAAAAGTTGCTTGAATTATTATCAAGATCAAATATTAACCTCTCCAGACTTGAAGGAATTTGAATATCCATACTTGGAGCAACACTTGGTTGTGTTGTCTGTGGTTCTAGTATTCCAGAATCAATAAATCTTTTAAGGACATCATTAACATTTGTTGTACACATAATTTGATTTATTTTTAGTCCATGTGATCGACCAAACCAGGCCGAGTAAGCATTACCAAAATTACCCGATGGAATAGCTACATTTATTGGTGCAGTAAATTGTTTTGTCAACCAGACGTAATAAGATACTTGACCCATGACACGAAGCCAGTTGATAGAGTTCAACGATATTATTCTTCGATCAAAAGGATTTTCTGATAAGATATCTTTTGCAATTCGTTGGCAATCATCATACGAGCCCTCTACTGCAATATTGAAAACATTGTCCTTGATCACACTTGTCATCTGTTTTCTTTGATACTCACTTATTTTGCCCGCTGGATGCAAGACAACGATATCGATATTGTCTGAATCTTTAACGGCTTGAATTGCTGCACTTCCAGTATCTCCACTTGTTGCAACAAGTACTAAGCCTCGCTCACCCAACTCGTTAAGTCTTTTATCAGCAATTGCACCAAGAGGTTGTAATGCGTAGTCTTTAAAGGATTTCGTAGGACCATGAAATAGCTCCATAACAACAGTGGAGTCATTTAAGTCTTTCAGTACTGGTTCTGGAGAGTTTTCAAAACCAGAGTACAAAGATAAATCATCAACATATTTTGCTGTATCTTTATCAAGGGCGATAAAGATTGTCTTTACAAAATCTTCATAACTTAAATCCTCTTCAGTTAAGTGATTCAGATTTTCAATGTATATAGAATCAGGTAAATACAACCCTTTATCAGGAGCTAATCCTGAAAGTATGACATCTTGAAACGAGAGCGTCTCTTTATGTCCTCTGGTTGATTGATACTGTACCACTTAGACGTATACGCGTAGTGTTGAGGTCACCGTAGTGACAGAATCTAATGCAGATATTTGATCGATAGAATTTTTAATATCTTTTTCTGGTGCTTCATGAGTGACAAGAACGAGCTCAGCCTTATCTCCCCTACCTTCTTGGATAACACTTTCAATACTGACATTGTTCTCTCCAAAAGTTCCAGATATATTTGCCAAAACTCCAGGTTCATCATTTACAGACAAGCGAATAAACATGCTCGATTCAACATCTTCAAAATTTTTCATCTCACCTTTGAATTCTCTTAATGGGTACCAGTTTGTTTGATCGCTGCTTAGTTGATGGCAAGCGCTTAACACATCTCCAATAATTGCACTTGCTGTTGGTTCTGCTCCAGCTCCTGGTCCAGAAAATACAAGCTGATTTATATTATCCCCTTCAACAACGACTGCATTTAAGGCACCTCTTATTGCTGCGAGAGGATGCTTTGTGTCAATTAACACAGGGTGAACTCTTGCATTAAATCCATTTTTGTTATCTATTTGTGCAACTAATTTTATTGTTTTACCAAGTCGTGCAGCCCACTCAAAATCTTCTTTTGTTATACCTGAGATACCATCAGTAAATAGATCATCAGAAGTTGGAGATGTTCCAAAACAAAGTAAAGATAAAATAACTGCTTTATATTTAGCATCTAAACCTTCAACATCATTTGTTGGATCTGGTTCTGCATACCCTAGTTCTTGAGCAGTAGATAAAGCATCGTCATAGGTGCTTCCCTCTTCCATTGATGTAAGCATATAATTACTTGTTCCATTAATAATCCCTGATACTTTTGTTAATTCCTCTCCTCGAAGACTTTCAATAATTGGTTTAAGTACAGGTATACCTGCAGCAACTGCTGCCTCAAAATATAAACAAGCGTTATTTTCTTTTGCAGTATTAATAAGATCGGATCCCGAATCAGCAATGATATCTTTATTTGCTGTTATTACTGCTTTACCATTTTGCAAGAGTGCCTTTATGTAGTCTTTACCAGGATCAATACCTCCAAGAACTTCTATAACAAGATCAATTGAATCATCATTTAAAATGTCATCAAAATTGTCAGTGAGAATATCATCTGATATTTCTCTTTTTTTACTTTTATCTTTTACTAAAACTCTTTTTACATTTAATCCAACTATTCCTTTATCTAAGTTCATGAGGCGTGAGATAACTGCTGAACCAATATTGCCAGCACCCATCACAGCTACATTAAATGTTTTATTTTCCATATTTAGTAAGGATAAATGTTATTTAATTTGAAACAACAAGAAATATTAGGAGAGTTTATCTTTCACGATTTTACTAACAATAGAGCCATCTATCCCATCGCCCTTTGCCATAACTGCTCCAATGACTCTTCCCATTTGTGAAATGTCAACATCACCTAATTCGGAAAGGACCTCATTAACGATTTTTTCAACTTCTTCATCACTCAGTTGCTCTGGTAAATAGGTACTTAAGAAATCAATCTCAAATTGTATTTTTTCTGCCATCTCTTGACCTCTATCGCCCAGGGATTGATATTCTTCAACAGCCTTTATCATTTTTTTAACATATGAAGATATCACCCCAAGTACAAGATCGTCATTTACTTCTTCGCCTTTTTCAGCTTTCTTTTTTGCAATCTCTGTTTGGATTTGTCTAATAGCATCAAGTTTGGGTTTATCTTTCGCCTTCATTGCATCTTTTAATGCTGAGCTTAAGTCATCTGCTAGTGCCATAATTTTCTATCCTATCTAATTAAAGTTTATCACCAATATCAGTGACCACACCATAAACTCCCGTATTTAAAATATTATCTATTTCATCTTTATCATTAACTGTCCACACAACGCATTTATCTTTTGGTAGGTCAAACTTTCTTGAATGAAAAATATCTTTTTGTATCATAAACATTAAATTATCATCTAAATTCGAAATAGCTTTGCTTTCGAATAATTGATTTTCTTCATCAATCAAAATACCGTATCTTGAATTAAATTTTTCTCTATTACTCAAAATTGTTCCCCAATCAAATGAAGAGACAATATCTTCAGGATTTGTTATCTCAATGATTTTTTCTACAAAGATTGTGTTTAGAGATTCTTGTTCCTTATTTACTTTCAATTCAAAATTAACATTTCCCAATATTTGATCTCTTGATGTTAAATGAATCTCACTAAGGTCAGTACTTTTAATATCTGATATCTCTTGTAATGACAATTCTTCAATTTTTTGATTATTTAGTGTTGGATCATGAAACAGAATTAACTCTTTATCTTTTGTTATCCTCACATCTGTTTCGACAAAATCACATATTTCAAGGGCTTTATTAAGACTCAAAAAGGTGTTTTCAGGGTATGAATTAGGTAAACCTCTATGACCAAAAATTTTTTTCAAAAATACTTCCTTATGTTTTCAATTTTAGTACAATTAATTCACTAGATTGTGAAACATTTCACAAAGTAAGGAATAATGTGCAAATAGTAAATTTTGAATTAGAACAAGAACTCTGGATGCAGGAGGGTGCATGCGTATTTGCTGATCCTGACCTCTTCTTCCCAGTAGGTTCTTCTATGAAAGCTCTAAAACAAGCTGCTGAAGCTAAGGCTATATGTAATGAATGTGATGTTAAGTTAGATTGTTTAGAATATGCTATTCGTACAAACCAAGATTCTGGCGTTTGGGGTGGAACAACAGAAGATGAAAGAAAATCAATTAGAAGAGAGTACAAAAAAACAGGTAATCTAGTAGCTTCCTAAACTAACCCTGCTTCCCTTTTATCACTATCTTCGACAAACTCTATTGAATGTATTTGCTTTGCATTAATGCCAATTTCGCCTTCATCGTCTTTAATCCAGTACATGCCACCATTTTGCATTAATTCTTCAATTTCTTTAGTAAATTTTTTCTTATCATCAACTTCGGTTTGAAACTCTTTCATTGAACCTAAAAGTGATATTTTAACTTTTTGCTTTGCCACTTCTTCTCCTTATAAAACGTTTTCACCCATAAATATTGCAGAGACAGAATCATCCGCAAAAATAGATGTTAGTGCAGTTGCAATAATAGAAGAAACGGAGAGGATTTTAACATTACCAATTTTTTCAATATTTCCATTTTGTTTAAGAGTGTCAGTGACAATGATTTCATCAATTGGTGTATCTTTTAATTTCTCTACACTTTCGTCAGAAAATATACCATGAGTGGCAGCAACACTTACTGACTTTGCCCCTCTTTCAATCAATGCTCGCGAAGCAGCTGCAATAGTTCCTCCTGTATCAATAATGTCATCAAATAAAATCGCATGTCTATCTTCGACTTCTCCAATTACGGTAAATGCCTTGACTTCATTGTGAATTTTTGGATCTCTTTTTTTATGAACAAAACCAACATACGCCTCCATGTTTTTTGCAAAAGTAGTAGCTCTTCGAACACCACCTGCATCAGGTGAAATGATTGTTATTGGTTCTTTATATTTATCTTTGAAATAATTTACGAATAGTGGCATTGCAGTAAGGTGATCAAAAGGTTGACTTATAAATCCTTGAATTTGTTGTGTATGTAAATCTATGGATACGATTCTGTCTGCACCTGCTGATATAAATAAATCAGCAACCAAGCGAGCTGAGATAGGTTCTCTTGGTAATGCTTTTTTATCTTGTCTTGAGTAAGGATAGAAAGGAAGCACTGCAGTAATTCTTTTTGCGGATGCTCTTTTTAAAGCATCGACAAGTAGAAGTTGTTCCATAATTGTAAAATTCACTTGGCCTGAATGACTTTGCATTACAAAACAATCTGCACCTCTAACACTTTCTTGGAGTCGAATGTAAATTTCTCCATTAGCAAACTGGGTTTTATCTACTTCAGCTAAGTCAGTTCCAAGCTCCTTGGCTACTTTTTCAGCTAATTCCTGGTTTGATGAACCAGAGAAGAGAAGCATTTTCTTTTTTCCAGCTTGTTCAATCATTTTTACCTTTTTTATTTTTTCTTTCCATGTAGCCATCAATATTCTTTTGATCATTTCTTTCAATACCAAGGGCCCCAGGTGGAACATCTTTTGTGATAACAGAACCTGCTCCAACCATTGCACCTTCACCAATTGTTACTGGAGCAACAAGCATCGCATCAGATCCAACAAAAGCATTTTTCTTTATTTCAGTTTTGTGTTTTTCTTTACCGTCATAATTTACAGTAATTGCACCAGCTGAAAAATTAACATCCTCTTCTAACTCTGCATCTCCAACATATGCAAGGTGAGGAACTTTGCTTCCCTTACCAATGGTAGAATTTTTTGTTTCTGCAAAAGCACCTACTTTTACATCTTCATCCAAAATTGAACCTTTTCTTAAATGAGCATATGGCCCAATCTTTCCATTACTTTTTATTTCTGCTTCATCAACTACTGAAAACTGAATGGTGGAGCCTTCTCCAATTTCAGAATCGTTGATAATTGAATTGGGTCCTATTACACAATCTTTTTTTATATTTGTATTACCTGTTAAATGACAGTTTGCGAGAATTTTTGCGCCTGCTTCAATCTTTACTGTTTTATCTAAATAAGTTGAATTTGGATCTTGGAAATATACACCATTGTCCATATGAGTTTGAATTAATTCTTTACGGAGAGTATTTTCAACATCGTTTAGTTGACTCATGGAATTTACGCCTTGTATTGAATCTTCACTTACTTGTACTATAACCCTCTCGAGTTTGTTTTGAAAAGCTATATTTATTAAATCTGTTAGGTAGAATTCATTTTGAATATTTTCACTTTCTATTTTTCCAACGTATTCTTTCAAAAACTTTTTATCAATACAATAAATTCCAGAATTGATTTCTTTTATTTGTTTTTCTTGTTCATTCGCATCTGACTCTTCGATTATTTTTTCAAACTCATCTTGATTCCTCACAATCCTTCCATATCCGAATGGATCATTCACTTCAGCTGAAATTAAACCAATTACAGCTTTTGATGAGACAACATCATTGATCAATAAATCTAAATCTTTCTTTTTTATAAGTGGGACATCTCCAGGAATTACAACAAGATAATCATTTTTATCATCTTCATACTCTTTACTTTCAACCAATGTTGATATTGCGTGACCAGTACCAAGTTGCTTTTCTTGAATAATTGGAATGTAAGATTCAAATAAAGTTTGGATTACTTTATCAGATTGATGACCAACAATGACGTATTTTTTTTCAAAGTCAGCTATAGCCTCTTGAGCAAAGTTGATCATGGGTTTTCCAAGTACGCTTTGAAGAACTTTAGGTAGAGGGGATTTCATTCTAGTCCCCTGACCTGCAGCTAAAATTACACCTGAAATACTCATTTATTTTTTGGCTGGGGGAGAAGGACTCGAACCCTCAACGTTTGGACCAAAACCAAATGTGTTGCCAATTACACCATCCCCCATCGTCTGTATCTAATTCTAATCCGAAATTGTTTCGAAACTAAAGTCAATTTTTTTTACTAGCTTTACAAGTTTAAATTGGTTCAAATCTATTAGGTCAATTTTTTTAGTCAGCTCTTCGGTGTCTCCTAAACTAAACATTGAACTTCCACTTCCTGACAAATAGAATTCAAGATTTGTAATTGACTCCAGATTATTTTTAATTTTTAGTAAATTTGGTTCTAATGTTTGAGCAGGTATCCAAAAATCATTAAAGATTTTTAAATCTTCATAATCATTTATCTCCAAATTTTTCTGACTTAATTTATCAAACATAGAAAATGCATGTCTAGTAGAAATTTTTTCATTAGGAACAACAAGTATCATATTTATATCTTTTTGAAGATTTTCTGGATTTACTATATCTCCAATACCCAAAATATTGGCTGGTTTACCTGTTATGAAGAAAGGAACGTCACTTCCAACATTTACTGCAATCTCTCTATATGTAGGCATTTGTAAGTTGTATTTTTTAGTAAGAGTTGAAATAATTCCTGCAGCATTTGAACTTCCACCACCTAAGCCAGCTTCGATTGGAATATTTTTTTTAATTATTATGTGAAAGAATCCAGGTAGATTGGATCTACTTCTTAATAGATTTAAAGATTTTGATATAGTGTTTTCTTCTGAAATTCCCTCTTTATCGAATTGGATTTTATCAACATCAGCATTAGTTTCTTTAATTTCTATTGAATCATACAAATTTATGGGGACCATTAGAGAGCTTATTTTATGAAGCCCATCCTCAACTTCTTTTGAAATTTTTAAATTTAAATTAATTTTTGCGTAGGTTTTAATTTTCATGAATTAATTTCTGCAATTGCCAAATAGTTTTCAGGTGTCAATTCCTGTGGTCTTAAGTTTAAATCTAATGAAAGTTTTTTTGAAGATTCTTCATCTATATAATCTTTTAAAGCAGTTTTTATTTTTTTTCTTTTTTGCTGAAAAGCAACTTTGGAAATTTCAAAAGCTTTCATTCTCATATCTTCATCAATTAAAGTCTCTCTTTGAATAGTGACAACCGTAGATAAAATTTTTGGTTTAGGTTCGAAACAATTTTTGCTTACATTGAACTGAACTTTTGAATTTGTAAATAAAGATGCAAGAACTGACAGTGATCCATATTGTTTTGTATCTGGCTTTGCCACAATTCTTTCTGCAACTTCATCCTGAAGCATCACTACATATCGATGTATTTGAGGAACTTCAGTTATTAATTTCACTAACAATCTAGTTCCAATATTGTATGGAAGATTGCCGACCATTATCCACCATGGACCGGTTAATTGACTATAGTCGTAGTCCATTGCATCCTCATTAATGATCTCTATATTGGGAACTTCTCCAAAACGTTCTCCAAGTATATTTGTTAATTCGTTATCAACTTCTATCGCTTTAATCCTGTAATTATCTTTTAATAATTCGTTAGTTAATGATCCTGTTCCAGGTCCTATTTCTAATATGGGATCAGCAAGTTGCCCTTGTACAAGTTTCGTAATTTTTCTAGAAATATTTGAATCAATTAAAAAATTCTGTCCCAAACTTTTTTTTGGCTTTATATTTAATTTATTTATCCAGAAGATTTCACTCAAGATTGCCTGCCTAATAATCTTCTAGAATTTTCAATTGTAATTTCGGATAATTTTTTTTGATCAATATCTAATATATTTGATATCTTCATAGCTGTATGTTCGATGAAATTAGGTCTGTTGTCTTGTCCTCTTAGTGGAACAGGAGCTAAATAAGGTGTGTCTGTTTCTAGAAGTAATTTATCAATTGGAATTTCTTTTACAGACAGCTGTAAATCTTTTGCTGTGTCATACGTAACGATCCCAGATATTGAAAAATATACCCCTAATTCAAGGAACCGTTTTGTCCACTTCCTTCCACCAGTCCAAGAGTGTAAAATTATAGAAGAAGGATTGTTAAATTCAACAAGTTGATCATAAGTGTCCTGAAAACTGTCTCGACAATGAATAATGATGGGCTTATCAAGTAGTTTTGAATACTCAAGATGAAATAAGAAATTTTCTATTTGCTCTTCTTTTGTTGATAAATTTCTATAAAAATCAAGACCTGTCTCTCCAATTAAGTCAGCCTCTTGGAAAAGGTTCTCTAACGACTCTTTTTGAGAATTTAATAGTTTTGCATCATGTGGATGTAGGCCCGCAGACCAATAACTTTCGAGATCTATCTCAGAACTTATCTCTTTAGCTTTTAATGATGATTCAAAATCTACTCCAGGAATTATTAAAAAATTCAATATTATGTAAATTTTCAATATCTAATCTTTCATCAATTAGTTGCAAATGACAATGAGTATCAACCCATTTCATTTTCTTATAAGATTGATTTTTATTCACTACTATAAGAATAGGAGTATTAGAAATATGGTCAAAGGTAATAAGTCTAAGATTGATAATTTAGGAAGAGTAGTAATACCAAAATCAATTAGAAATGCTCTTAATGTTGAACATAATGATGAAATAAACATGCGTGTTGAAAATCAATCATTAATAATCACAAAAAATAATGGTACTTGCAATATTTGTCCAGAAGAAAAGGTTGAAGTACAGATCAAAGACAAGTTTTTATGTAAAAGCTGTGTTGATACAATCAAAGGTTTTTGATTAAATCATAAATTTTATTAACTTTCTCTTTATTTAGTGAAGAAATTATTTTTGCAATTTCTCTTTTAGGAACTTGAAACTCAATTAGTTTTTTTGCAAAATTTTCTATATCTATATCAAGAGTGTTTAATTTATGTGATTTATCTATAACAAGAGTAACTTCTCCTCTATATTTGTTCTCAGGTATATCTTTGAGAAGCTCTTGAGCTGTTCCTCGGTATATAGATTCAAATTTTTTTGTTAACTCACGACAAACTACTATTTCATTTTGTAAGTCTTTGTTTACAAATTCTTTTAGGTCATTCATGAGTCTATTTGGTGATGTAAAACAAACTAAAGGATGAGAAGCTTCAGAAATGAGATTATAAAAATTAGATCTTTCTTTTCCCGACTTTGGTATAAAGCCTAAAAAAGTAAATCTATCTATTTCAAATCCAGACAAGGTTAAAGCAACCAAAACACTAGAGGGACCCGGAATGGAAACTATCACATGGTTATCTTCAATTAGTTGTTGAATCAATATATTTCCCGGATCAGAGATAAGAGGTGTTCCAGCATCTGAAATCATGGCAACGGATTTATTTTCACTTAACAACTTTGAAATTTCTGATACTTTCTTATTTTCATTTCCCATAAAGTATGATTTAACATCTTTTTTCAGGTTCAAATGAGATAATAATTTTTTTGCTACTCGTGTATCTTCTGCGTAAACAACATCTACTTTCGATAAAGTATTAACTAATCTTTGTGAAATATCTTCTAAATTTCCGATAGGTGTTGGGCAAATATAAAAAGTAGCCATTTCAAAAATTTATATTACATATCTGTGATGAACAGTCGCCCAAAAAATTAGTAATGAAATCTAAATCGTTTGAGAGAGCAAGTCTTAAATAATTGCCATCATTATAAATCCATAAGTTTGTCTCTCCTTTGTATAAGTTTCCTATCCAATTTCCTTTATCGTTAGATAATTTTGTAAATCTTGTTTGAAAATTAGCCCAATTCATGAACGCTTCTGCAATTTCATTTAGCTCGGTTGAATTGTCTCCTTGAATTTTTACGGTCATGAATAATTGATTTTTATCATTTACATAATCAACCCAGGAGCCTCCTCCAAGTCCAATAGCTGCATTAACAGCATCAACCCGACCAATTGTTGTTTGTAATAAATAAACAATATCGAGCGAATCAAGCTGTCCCTCTTCAAGAAAAGAAAATTCTTCTATTTCAAGTGTCTCAATCTCAACATTAACGTATGGTTCATCAGAAAAATATTTTTCAGGTGCATAAATTTGTTCAGCAGTTGGTAATTTATACAATGCTTCGTTCAATGCCTCCATTTTTCCGTTGCTATGAATTTGCTTACCCAATCGACCCCCAAAATCGTAATAAAGATCATTTGGTATATAGAAATAACTAGGTAATGAGACAGAGCATCTGAAATTTGGTCGTTCTGAGGTCATTCTTTGTCTATCGTAAGAATCTAAGTTGGATGCCCAATATGCTTGTACTAGATCAGCTTGAGCCTCCATAATTGATCGTCTTCCTGGATAGTTCATAAAATCATCATTTTCTTTCATAGTGCTGTACCAGTCTGAAAGATCAATTATTTGACCTTGGAGAGAATGAACTAATTCGTGGACAATTACAGATTGCTCCCAAAGATTTAATTTTGTTTGATTTCGTTTAACAGGAACTCTTAATATTTTATCTAAGAGATTATAAGAGCCTGCAGAAGCACATCTTTGAAACTCCACAATAAGTTCTTTCATTTCTTCAGGTGAAGCATTTGTTAATCCCCACATGTTCTCTGATAAAACAGCTCTCTCCCATTCACCTTCTTCATAATCTTTTTCAAAGTCATCAAGATAAGATGCAGCATTGTAATCTCTGTAGCCTTCTAGGGTGTATAAGTTGAATTCAGGATATTCAGTGAACTCCAAGCCTGTTCTTTTTTCAACAAAGGCAATCAGCTCATCGAATTGCTCTTTCATTGCTGGACTAGCTGTAAGCAGTTCAACTCCAAATTCATCAACAATAATTTCTTCCTCAACTTTTATTGTTGTAGTTGTTGAGGTTGTTTCGACAACACTTGTTTCAGTAGTAGAAGTGGAATCAACAATTTCAGATTGAGAGCTTGATCCTGTCGTACAGCTTGTGATTAAAAAAATGGTTAATAAATAATTTAAGTATTTTCTCATAGGATTTAAGAATAATTGTAATCTTAATTATTGAGATACAAATAGGAGGAATCATGATAAAAGAATTTAGAAACTTTATCAATAGAGGTAATGTTGTTGAGCTTGGAGTTGCATTTGTTATGGGTGCATCTTTTAAATCATTAGTGGATGTATTTACAAAAAAATTAATTGAACCACTAATTGGATTAATAATTAATTTGCCAAATCTTGATAATCTTGGCCTTTTTGGTGATGTTGATCCAAACTCAGGATTGCAATCTGGAAGCTTTGGAGCTTTTTTAGGGGAGATAATTAATTACCTCATCATTGCGTTTGTGATGTTTTTAGTTATAAAAGCATACAATCATTTTGAGGATATGGTTGACGATGAAGAGAATGATGAAGTCGTTGCAACAGAATCAAAAGAGGTGACGCTTTTGAAAGAAATAAGAGACGGAATAAATAACCTTCAAACAAAGTAACATTAATTGATAATGAAACAGAATAATTTAAAAGATCTCTATAAATATGCCCAAGAGAACGAAGCAAAAGTCAAAAGAGGAATAATTTACTCAATTCTAAATAAACTATTTGACCTCGCTCCTCCTGTTTTAATTGGTATCGCTATAGATATTGTTGTTGAGGGATCAGAATCTTTTATCGGAAATTTTGGTTTTGAGGACAGAAGACAGCAATTAATTATTCTTGCTTTTATTACGTTTGTAATTTGGGGCTTCGAATCAATCTTTGACTATGTTGCAGCAGTTACATGGAGAAATATAGCTCAAGACCTTCAACATTCAATGCGAACAGAGACGTTTAATAAAACATTAGATTTAGATTTATCTTTTTTTGAAAATAAATCATCTGGAAGGTTGATGGCAATACTTAACGATGATGTTAATCAAATGGAGAATTTTTTAAATGAGGCCGCAAACAGATTGATTCAAACAGCAACAACAGTAATTGTCATTGGTGCAACCTTTCTCTACATCTCACCTCTTGTTGCAATATTTGCTTTCATTCCAATTCCAGTTATCGTTTTTGGTTCCTACAAGTTTGTTCAAAGAATTGGGGAAAGATATTCAAAAATAAGAAATAATGTTGAATCATTAAATGCACATTTATCTAATTCCATTACTGGAATCTTGACAGTTAAAAGTTTCAATCGAGAGAAAAAAGAATATAAGAGAATAGATTCAGCTTCAGATGAGGTTAAGACTGCAAATTATGATGCTATTAAATTATCAGCAGCATTCATACCAATAATAAGAGTGGCTATATTATTCGGATTTACGGCAACATTATTAATTGGTGGGTTTCTCGCACTTGATGGTCAGATAAAAGTTGGTATGTATTCAGTTATGCTTTTCATTACCCAAAGATTGCTTTGGCCTCTTACGGAATTAGGTATGATTTTTGACTCATTTCAAAAAGCTATGGCATCTTTCAGAAGAATAATGAATCTACGAGATACAAATCCAACCATTAATGATGGTGAAAAAGAATTATTAGAACTTAAAAATAAAATTAGTTTTGAGAATTTAAATTTTGAATATGTAAAAGATTTTCCAGTTTTAAAAAATATAAATATCGAAATTGAAAAGGGAAAAACAACTGCGATAGTTGGAAGTACAGGTTCAGGTAAATCAACTTTAATTAAATTAATTTTGAGATTTTATGAAAAGAATTCTGGAAAAATTTTATTTGATGAACATGAAATAGAATCATTGTCGTTAGAAAGCATAAGAAACAAAATTGGGCTTGTAAGCCAAGATGTATTTCTTTTCGAGGGAAGTGTTTTTGAAAATATTGCATATGGAAATATCGAAGCAAACAGTGAAGAAGTTTGGAATGCAGCAAGGCTTTCAGAGTCAGATAACTTTATCAATGATCTTCCAAATAAAGAAGACACAATAGTCGGGGAAAGAGGTCAAAAGCTTTCAGGTGGACAAAGGCAAAGAATTTCAATTGCCAGAGCAATCCTTAAAAATCCTGAAATACTTATTCTTGATGAAGCAACATCAGCAGTAGATAATGAAACCGAAGCGGCAATACAAGAATCACTGGAAACTTTAAAAGAAGGTAGAACTGTTATTGCAATTGCTCACAGACTTTCAACCATAAGAAATGCTGATTTAATCTATGTGTTAGAAGATGGTGAGATAGTTGAAAATGGAACACATGATCAACTTTTAGGAAATAATAATGTTTACACAAAACTCTGGGATGTTCAGACAGGTAAAACTAGAAAATATTAATTCAAAATTTTAGATGCAATTGATTCACCAATTGCTAGAGAGGCAGTTGCAGCTGGACTTGGAGAGTTCAGTACATGTAAGGAGCTTCTTCCCTCTTCGAAAAGAAAATCATCTAATAAATTTCCTTCTTCATCAACTGCCTGAGCCCGTACTCCTGATGGAATTTGGGTAATATCTTCTGAACTAACACCATTAATTAATTTCTGAATCTCTTTAACAAATACTTTTTTATTTAAAGATCTATACATTTCTGACAAACCTGTTTTTAAATATTTTTTTCCGAGCTTAATCATGCCTGGATAGGTTAAAACTTTTGTTAAGTCGACAAAATTAATATCTGTCCACTTATATCCCTCTTTTGAAAAAGCTAAAACCGCATTTGGACCGGCCTCAATATCTCCATTAGCTGTTTTTGTTAGGTGAATTCCTAAAAATGGTAGATCTGGATCAGCTAGTGGATAAATCATGTTGTTTAAAATTGCATTTTTCGTATTTCTAATTTTGTAATACTCACCTCTAAATGGAATAATTCTGACATTTGGAGACATACCATCCATTCTTGCTATTTCATCTGAAAAAAGACCTGCACAATTGATTAAAAATTCACAACTAAAGGAATTGTTTTTACTCTTAATTTGTTTCACATTATTTAAATTTTCTATTTCTATGATTTCTTCAATATATTGAATTTTTCCACCTAATTCAATAAATTCATCAGCATAAGTTCTTACAACTTCTCCATAATCTACGACACCGGCCTGAGGTACAAATAAACCTGTTTTAATTACAGAATTTGGTTCAATAGATAACAAATCATCATCTTGAACAATATCTACTCCGTCCATCTCAAGTTCTTTGCTTCGACTTTGTAAAATTTCAAGTTTATCTAAATCATTATCAACAACTACCTTTCCTTCTTGACGATAATTGATACCTCTCTCATTCAAATATTCAATAAGAAGGTTCCTTCCTCTTATTGAGAGTTCTGATTTGGAAGAGTTTGGCTTGTAATAAATTCCGGAATGAATAACTCCTGAATTCCTACCAGATTGATGAAGACCCGGTTTTTTTTCTTTTTCAAGAACTAAAACACTTTTATTTTGTCTTTGTAAGTGAAGAGCAGTAGACAGCCCAACAATGCCAGCTCCGATGATTGCAAAATCATATGTATTTTTTTTACTCATTACATTTTATTATAGTGGAGGTGCGGGGAGTCGAACCCCGGTCCTTTTAAGCTACCAAACAGCTTCTCCGAGCGCATCTGGTGAAATACTATTGAGAGAGTCACCAGAAACAAATTCTCAATAGTTTTTACCTTAAATCTTAAAAGTTAGTCGGTAACCTAACTCAGCATCCCACATTTCGACGCCGATACTACCCGAGGTGGGAACCCCGGCAGTCGACGAGCAACAATTAAGCTGCTACGGCCAATTTAGGTTTGGCAGTTATCTTTTTTTCCCTACGTTTTTAATGAGGCCCTAGGACCCTCAGCTCGCTACTGAGAGGCTCGCTTCAAAGTCGAAGCCAGTTCACCCCCATATCACTATTATGGCTTTACAATAGTTATTAGCCAAGGCAAAATATTAAATGAAAATTAACAAACAAACATTCAATTTAAATGAAGAATTAACTGTTTCAATTAATCAAGAGGATAATGACGGTCTTATCAATATTCCTAAAAATATAAATTTGGATATAAATATTGTAAATTATTTTGGAAAAATTGTAATAAACAGTATTTCCATTAATCATCTTCAAGATGAAATATCTTTATCAAAAACAGGTCTTGAACAATCATTGAGTAATCTAGACATTAAATTATTAGATAGATTTTTGTTTAAACAATTAAGTGATAAGGCAACATTTGATTATTCACCTTTTGATTCTTTTCTTGAGTATGACTTCACAATATTTGAAAAATCTAGAAGAATCAGTGATATTGATTGGTCAATGTTTGCGTCTCTCTATATATTTGCATGTAACGTAATTCCGGAATCAATAAAAGTAGAACTAACACTCGCAAAAAAACTAAGAATCTCTGAAGAAAGTTTTAAAAGATTTTTGAAGAAGATACCTGAAACAATATTTAGAAAAACTGGACATTTGGAATCCAGAGGAGGTAATTTAACCTTTGACGCGGAAGAAATGATAAAAAAGAATTTATCTGATGAGCAAAGTAAATTATTTGAGGACAGTCCTTTTTTAAAATTTCATTCAGGGTCAGATTTGGCTTGAGGTCTAACCATTGAAATTACTTTGGCCGGATTTACTTCCCAAATTTCTCTAGATTTAATATTTGCCTCATTCCAGCTCACACCTGGATTTCTTCTATACGGCTTGCCTGTATACCGATTGGATAAATAATCTATATGGTCATTTGCACTTTCATTATCAATAATATTTTCCACAAGACCTCTTATTTCCCAACTTGAATACATTTCACTTGGGTGAAATATTACAACTGAAAGATTTGGATTAATACGAATATTTTCAGTTTTTTTTCTTCCTTGTTCAGTATTAATAAGAATTTTATTTTCTTTGTAATCAACCCACATGAGATGGTTTTGAATAATGTTTACGTCAATATTTGTGGCGATTGCACAAAATGCATTGTTATCAATCGCTAACTTTAATTCACTTGGTAATTGCATTATTAATAATTTTAAGTAAGACTTCTATTTATGGCATTTATAAAATTATTTAATTTCGATGAGGCATCTGGCTTACTGAAAAAAGAATATGAAAAAGGATTACGAAGAGCTGGAAGAATTTGGAATGTTCTCACTATACAATCACAGACTCCTCAAATTCTGAAAGATTCAATGAATTTATATGGTTCTACTATGTTTGGAGATTCAAATATTTCTCGATTCGATAGTGAGTTACTTGCTGTTGTAACATCTATGTCGAATGAGTGTGAATATTGAATAAGAGCACATTTATTTGATCTCCGGTCGGAGACAACAAATCAAAAGTTAGTTGATGAAATCGCGGAGGATTGGAGTACAAGTTCATTAACAAAAACACAAATGACAATGTGTAACTTTGCAAAAAAACTTACAGAAACACCAAGTAAAGTTAACGAAAATGATATTCAAACTTTACGAGATCTGGATTTGACTGACAAAGATATATCTCAAATTGTTCAAATAATTGGTTATTTTAATTATATAAATAGGGTTGCAGATGGTTTAGGACTTGAACCTGAAAATTTTATTGATAAAAAAGGGTATAAAACGAAATAAATATTGTTTGATAGTTTTAAGAGATATAACATTAAATTATGAACAGTAATCTGAGATTAGGCGTCTTATTAACAATTTTGATATCGATATCAGCTTTTTCATATTTTATTTTCTTTAGAGATACTGTAAGTGAACAGGTTGCAATTGAGAATGAAATTCAAAGTAGCACGACCATCTCATCAACATCTACAACTTTAAAACCAGAAAATACAACCTCTACAAGTACATCTACATCTACAACTACAACTACAACTACAACTATTCCACCAAATCAAACTGTAATATATGCAACTGATCAAGAGATAAACAATAGTAAGACAATATCATATGACTATTTAAAGGGAGGATGTAAGGAAGATCTAATAGGTGATATTCAAGAAGAATGGGTTTTGCCATACGAGTTATTTATTTTCAATGAAGAAAAGATAAATTTCAGTCTCAAACTTGATTCCTCATTAGGTTTAAATGTTGAATGTTTGGGTAAACTAATTCCATCAATTTTAAATGATTCAAGAGGTTGGATTAAAGTTACGGATAAAGAATTTCAACTTGTAGATAATTCTGAAAGCGAATTTGAATTCATATTTGCTTCGCCAGAGAAAACAGATGAGTTATGCTTCCCGCTAGAAACTAATGGAATCTACTCATGTAGAAATGAACAACAAATTGTTATCAATTATTTTAGATGGATAAATGGAGCTATTGATTTTGGATCAGATATGGAAACGTACAGGCTATATCTTATAAATCATGAAGTTGGACATATTTTAGGTTGGGGTCATGTTGGATGTCCAAAGGAAGATGCGCTTGCACCAGTAATGATGCAACAAAGTAAATCAACAATGGGATGTGTTCCATACGGATGGCCAATATATGAAATCATTGAAAAAGAATTTGGGATAGATACATATTCTGTACTTCCAGAATCTGAAGAAGATAGTTAATTGGTGCCAGCATCAACTAATTTGTTATTTAATTATCACTACTTTTAGATCTTATAACAAACGTTTTTTTATTTTTTTAGTTTTTTATGACGCTACTTAGATCACCATTCAAAATATCTTTTACATTTTCTGCAGTTTGTTTACCTGCTTTTAGTTGAGCCTCTTTTGTTGAAGCACCAAGATGAGGAGTAGTAACAATATTTGAATTTGAGAAAAATTCATCAACTATTGGAGGTTCTTTTTCATAAACGTCAAGGCCTCCAAAGATTATTTTTTTATCATCTACTAATGCAATAAGACTTTTCTCGTCGACAATACCTCCCCGAGATGTGTTCACTATGATTCCGCCTTTTTTCATCATATTTAATAATTTAGAATCAATTAAATTTTCTGTTTCTTTAGTTTTATTAACATGAATAGAAATTACATCTGAAGTTTGCATTAAATGGTCTAAATCTACTTTGGTTGCCTCATTTTTAGATTCCTCAATATAAGGGTCGTAAAAGACTATTTTCATGCCAAAAGCAGAAAGTCTTTTTGCTACCTCATTAGCTGCCTTACCAAATCCAATAAGACCCAACTGCTTGTCATAAAGCTCAGTGCCAGTAAATTTTTGTCTGTTCCATTCGCCTGCTTTAAGTGAGTTATTTGATATATGGATATTTCTTGCTGCAGAAATAATTAGTCCAATTGTAAGTTCTGCAACTGAAATGATATTAGCATTTGGAGAATTAGTAACATAAATATTGTTTTTAGAGGCTTGTTCTAAATCAATATTATCTACACCAACTCCACATCGAGCAATTACTTTTAATTTTTTCGCAGAGTTTATCAATTCTTTAGTAATTGTTGTGGCACTTCTTATCACAACTACTTCTGTGTCTAAAATATTTTTAGATATCTCATCTTCTTTATTTTCATTATCAGAAACGTTTGTTACTTCACCTATTTCACTAAAAATATTTATGACTTCTTTTTCTAAGCTGTCACATATTAAAATTTTCATTTCACTCTGCTCTGAGCTTTTCCAGGGCTAATTCATGTAACCTATTTGATGATGAAGCTAAAACATAGACATTTTTATCACTAAAGTTTAAATTATTTCCTTCCCAGTCTGTCATAATTCCACCTGCGCCTTGAACTATCTTAATTAAGGGTAGGTAATCATGAGGAGCGGTTAATTTTTCAGCAACAATATCTAAATAACCACTAGCCAATAATCCATAGTTGTAACAATCACTACCTGTAGTTGTTACTTTTACACTTTCTTCTAAGGATTGATATGCCCTCCACTTTTCCATACCAAATTCATGACTTGAAGTTGTGGCCATTACAGAATTTTCAAGTTTATCTATTTCTCTACACTTTGTATTATTGCCATTAACTATTGTTGTTTTAGTGTCAAATGACATCCATCTTTCCTGTAAAGCAGGACAATCGATTACTCCTCCAATTATTTTTTCATTTTTTACTAATGCAATCAATGTTCCAAAATCAGATTTTCCAGCTACAAAACTTCGGGTTCCGTCAATTGGATCAATATACCATGTGTATTCCGATGAATTATCAACTATTTCAAACTCTTCGCCGATGATGTTATGACTGGGAAAGTTTTTTTCAATTTCCCTTCTAATGACTTGTTCAATTTGTTTATCAGCAAGAGTCACTGGACTTTCATCACCTTTGATTGTCAAATCTCTAATATCCCTAAAATAAGTAAGAGCAATTTTTCCTGATAATTCTAAAGTTTCATTACAAAAATTGATAAGTGTTTTTGAATCTAGTTTATTTTGTAACATGACACTGATTATAAAGAATTAATTTTATTTGTAAGTTCAACATCTGATGGTTCAACCAAAAAGGTTCCATCCTCAAAAACTATAGTTGGGATTCGTGGATTTTGATTTTGAATTTTTTTTGCAATTTCAAATCCTTCTTTGTCGTAATCAATATCAACTTCAGTAAAAGCTATACCTAATTTATCAAGAACTTTTTTTGACCTTACACAATCTCCGCACCACTGTGTGCTATACATGACAATTTGCGATTGATTATCCATTTGAACCAAATGGATCTGTTAAAACTGATAGTAAGTCACTCAATTTACTCAAATTTTCAAATAAGGGTTCCAGTTGATTAAAATATCCAACAGCTTCTTCTATCTCTGGTAATACCTTTTTCATATCTTCTATCACAGCCATCGCAGATGAAACTTGTGTGGACAAATCTCCAATTGTATTTTGAACATAAATAAGAAGAAACCCAAATAATGCAAGTATTAGAACTTGTAGAACTAATACAATTTTTAACACTATTAACCTAGTGCGTCAATTTTTTCTTTAATGACTTCTTTTGGTTGAACTCCAACAAATCTCTCTTTAACTTCGCCACCTTTTAAGATCACAACTGTAGGAACTCCCATTACTTGATTTTGTCCTGCAATTTGTGGATGTTGATCAACATCTAGTTTTACAAATTCAACACCATCTATCTCATCGTTTAATTCTTCTAATATTGGACTCAATACTTTACAAGGTCCACACCAAGTGGCATGAAAGTCAATAACTACCGGATTTGGGGAGTTAATAATTTCAGCATATTCTTCAGCATTTATTTCTTTTACCATTTTTTCCTTTAATTTCCTATAAGTCTATAAATTCTAAATTTATAAAAGTAATTTAATAATAACTTATTTATAGTTCCTTATTTCTTTTTTCACCCTTTTTTCAGTCATTTTGCTTCTTTTATCAAAATTTTTCTTACCTTTTGATAAAGCTATTTCCACTTTGATGAATCCATTTTGTTCAAATACTTTTGTAGCAATAAGAGTGAGGCCTTTTGTGGAGATTAATCCAATTAATCTTTTTATCTCTTTTTTATGTAATAATAACTTTCTGGGTGCTTTTGGATCGTAATCAATCAATTCTGCATATTTGTATGGTTCAATATTCATTTCTCTTAAAATTGCTTCTTCATTTTCAACAATTGCAAATGCATCAATTATAGATAGAGCCCCATTTCTTATGCTTTTTGTTTCAGCTCCAGTCAAAACAATTCCCGCCTCAAAAAATTCGATGAATTCATACGAATTTCTTGCTTTTCTGTTTTCTGCAAAAACTTTCATCGATCTAAGAAACAATAAGGATTCATTCTTCCTCTGGAAGTTGGATCTAGGTATGGAAGGCTACAACTAACAGAGCTAGGATTTTTTAAGCGTACTTCAAAGTGTAAATGGGGTCCTGTTGACCTTCCTGTATTACCAACTGTTCCAATTACATCACCGGTTACTACTGTTTGTCCAACTGAAGTTCTTATCTCATTCATATGGAAATATAGTGTGGTCATACCTCCCCCATGATCAATAAAGACAGTTCTTCCTGCCAAGCCATAATATCTTGCAAGAATAACAACTCCTCCTGCGGCAGCTTTAATGGGAGTTCCTGTTCTCCCAGGTATATCTATAGCTCCGTGAAAACTAGTTACACCTCTAAATCTTCTCCATTTATAGCCACTTGAAACGTAACTTCCAGTTATAGGCCAACTTAATTGGTTTGGAGCTACTCCACCAAGAGAACTTAATCTATTAATATCTTCTTGGATTGCATCTTCAAGTTTTTCAAGATTAGCATGCTCTGCATCTAATTTAGCAAGTTGATTATTTGCTTCAGTCAGGAGGTTCTGTGCTTTTTTTCGTTCAGACAATACAGCTGCTTTTTTATTTTCAACCTGTCGTTTTTCTATCTCGACTCTATTCTTACTGTCTTCAACTTCATCAGCATATTCCTCAGCCTCAATTGATATCTGATTCTTTTTTTCTTCTTCTACCTGTAGAGAAGCAATAATTTCTTCTCGTTGTTCTTCACGTTCTGATAAAAATTCAGTTTGGGTTTCAGATAAGCTTTCAAAAGAATTTAAAGATTCAATAATTTCATATGCTGTATTCACAATTGCAGATGCGTAACCTAATGCTGCTAAAAAATCTGATAGTTCATTGAGGCTTATAAATAACGCAGTTGCTGGACTCATAACTCCATCGATATACATATCTACTGCTTTAATCTGCAACTCATCTTTTGCAGAATTTAAATTTTTTTGTGTCTCAAACAATTCGTCTTTAACTTTTGCTATTTCATTTTTGGTTTTTCCTAGAGTTACTTGTTCCTTTACAATATTTTGTTGAACGGACACGAGATTATTTAGAGATTCATCATATCCCTCCAATGCTTTTTCTAAAGCTGCCTCTGCAGATGCAAGTCTTCGTTGAACTTCAGCTAGTTCATCATTGACTTTCTTAAGTGCCGTATCATTTGCTAAAATATTTTTTTCTAAATCCGTCTTATCACCCTCATACTGTTTAATTTGATTAGCTATTGCTATAAGCTGTTTCTCTACCTCTTCTAATCTCTCTTCAGCTGTGATTGCGTGTGAAGGATCCACAACGATAGTTTGTAATGTAATTAGAAATAATATGAAAAATATAAAGATTTTTTTAATCATTTAAAGCTTTTCTAATTCCAACAAAACTTGCAAAGAAACCAAAAAGTACGGTTGATAACAATAAGATTAAGGTCAGATTGATTAAATAAGAATCTGAGATAGCAATATCAAAAATACTTTCTGATATAAAAGATGTTTTTGAATATTGGATAAAGCCCCAACCGAGACCAACTGCAATACTTGTTCCAATCAAAGACTCAAATATGGCCTCAAATATGAAAGGTAATCTTATATATGTTGAGGAAGCCCCGATAGTTCTCATAATTTTAATCTCTTTTTTCTTTGCATAAGCAGTTAGCCTTAATGTATTAATAATTAAAATAAATGCAGCGAAAGCAATTAATCCAGCAAAGATACTGGCTGATAAAACTAATGTATTAGTCAAACTTAAAAGTCTTTCTATTGCCTCACCAGATGCTCTTATTTCTTTTACAGCAGGATTTCCATCCATTCTCTCAATAATTAATCCATAATCAGCAGGATCATTTAAATTTATTCTTAATGATGTAGGAAGAATTTCAAGATCTACTTCTTGTACCAATTCTGGTTGGTCTTTAAACAACTCTTTAAACTCTTCGGATGCTTCAGTTTTAGAAAAGTACTCTACCATCCTTACTTCAGGATAGGATTCCAGTGTATCTTGAAGTTGTTGATGAGCTGTTGCTGTAACTCTATCATCCAGAAAAATTACAACATGTACTCCGTTTTGCCAACGTGAAGTATTGTTTTCAACAATGGCTCTGGCAGAAAGAGTTGTAAAAACAAGAAAAGACGAAACTAGTACTGCAAGCATTGTTGCAATCACCAACAAAGGGTTCCTTCTCATGTTTATAAAGGTATTTTTTAATACGTAATTTAATTTTTTCATAAATATTTAAATATATCTTCCTTGGTCAACATCACTCATTAACTTTCCATCTTTTAATTGCAAAACTCTTTTTTTCTTTCTATTTACAATCGAAGAATCATGAGTAGCCATTAAAACGGTTGTGCCAGCCCTATTTATTTTCTCTAATAATGTAAGTATTTGAATACTTAAATCAGGGTCTAAATTTCCAGTAGGTTCATCACATAAAAGTAATAATGGGTTTGAAGCTAAAGCTCTTGCGATACATGCTCTTGTTTGTTCTCC
Source organism: uncultured Candidatus Actinomarina sp. (assembly GCA_902604835.1). GTDB lineage: Bacteria > Actinomycetota > Acidimicrobiia > Actinomarinales > Actinomarinaceae > Actinomarina. Next base: position 12,956 of record CACKZW010000005.1, on the reverse strand, counting down.
ACCTGAAAGCTGACTAGGAAATTTGAACATACTTTCTTCTAAATCTACAAGATCAATAAGGGTACTTGCTTTCTCATCAATTTCTTTTTCATCAAATCCAAGTACTTCCAGAGCAAAGCTTACATTTTCAAAAGTTGTTCTGTCTTCTAATAATTGTGGTTCTTGAGTCACAATTCCTAATTTTCTTCTTAATAAAGGTATTTTCCATTTTGGTAAAGTTGTTACGTCCATATCAACAACTTCAATTTCTCCCTTTGTGGCTGAGTAGTCTTTGTATAAAAGCTTAAGTAAAGATGATTTTCCACTTCCAGAATGACCAATCAGATAAACAAATTCACCTTCTGAAATTTCAGTTGAAACATTAGAGAGGGCAACACTTCCACCTTCAAAAACTAACGAAACATTATCTAATTTAATCATTTAATCCCTGTCTACGCCATTTTAGGTACTCATTAATAAATATGTTAATATCTCCATCTAAAACTGATTGAATATTTCCAACTTCAATATTTGTTCTGGAATCTTTGACTTGTTGATATGGCTGCATCACGTAAGATCTAATTTGTCTTCCCCATCCTGCTTCAACTTGTTCACCTCTAATTGAATCAAGTTTTTTCATTTTTTCTTCTCTTTCTTGAATTATCAATTTTGATTTTAAAAGACTCAATGCTCTAACTTTATTTTGTAATTGTGATCTCTCTGCCTGACAAGCAACAACGATTCCAGATGGGATATGAGTCACTCTTACAGCAGAGTCGGTTGTATTGACATGTTGACCTCCGGCACCAGATGATCTGTAAACATCTATTCTTATGTCATCTTCATTTAGGTCTAGATCTTCTGAGTCTTCAATTAAAGGGATAACATCTACACCAGCAAAACTAGTATGTCTTCTTTTGTTGCTATCAAAAGGACTAATTCTAACTAAACGATGCACTCCCCTTTCACTTTCTAAATTTGCATACGCTCTAAAATTTTCTACTCTTATCGAGGCTGATTTAATTCCAGCCTCTTCACCAGATGAAATTTCTTCGATTTCATAGCTCATTTTTTTATCATCTAAATATCTTGTGTACATCCTTAGTAGCATTTCAGCCCAATCATGAGCATCAACACCTCCAGCACCTGCATTAACAGTTAATACAGCTGAGTGATCATCGAACTCACTTGAATACAAAGATTCCTCTTCTAAATCTATAATTTTTTGTTCTACTACATCAAATTGAGGTTTTATTTCCTCTAATTCAGATAGATTGTCTTTGCTTAATTCAGTCAATTCTTCAAGGTCTTTAATTTCACTGTCTAAAGTATTTAATAGATTTATAACTTTTTCTAGGTTTGAGGCACTCTTAACAATATTTTGAGCATTAGGATTTTCTGACCAGAAATTTTCTTTAGAGATTATTTTATTAAGATTTAAAAGATCTTCTTTTTTATTATCAAAGTCAAAGATACTCCTTGGCAGAAGTTAATCTTTCTCTAAAAGTCTTTATTTTGCTTCGGATTTCTTTATACATTTATCGTCTATTCCACATTTTTTATATTTTATACCACAACCTAATGGGCAAGGATCGTTTCTGCCAATTTTTTCTTTGCTATTTAAACTTACCGCTTTAGAGTCTTTAGTTTCTAATTTTTCTTTATTATCTTGTTTTGCATTTTCAAAATTCAGTAAAAGTCTAACGACTGATAATTTTACATTGTCTATTAAATCTTCAAATAGATCATATCCTTCTTTTTGATATTCAACCAAAGGATCTCTCTGACCCATTGCTCTTAGACCAATTCCTGATCTCAAATAATCCATCTCTGATAAATGATTTTTCCAAGATTGATCTATAAATGAAAGTGAACCTATTCGTGCTAAATTCATAAAATTTTCCTTGTCAGATTCTAAATTTATTAAATATAAATTTTCTAGAGATGGTCTTATATCTAAATTATCGTTCAACTCTAAATCTTTTAACAAATGTTTTTTTACATTGTCAGATAAGAGAAGGTTTAATTCGTCATCTACATAATTTCTAAACTCATCAAGACTTTCATATTGTGTTTTATAATTCTCAATACTATTTTGTACATCTTCAATTACGTCATCTCTCCATTCAAATATCAAATCCTCAATATTTTCTGATCTTAAAAGCTGTCTTCTCCATCTATATATGACGTCTCTTTGCTGATTAAGTACCTGATCAAATTTAAGTACATTTTTCCTAATTTCAAAGTTTAACGATTCAACTTGTGCCTGAGCTCTTTCAATGCTTTTTGTAACCATGTTTTGCTCTATTTTTTCTTCATCTGGTAAATTTAATTTATCCATTATTGACTGAATTCGTTCACCCTGAAAGCGTCTCATTAATTCATCTTCAAGGCTGATATAGAATCTAGACTCGCCTGGATCACCCTGTCTTCCAGATCTTCCTCTTAATTGATTGTCAATTCTTCTTGATTCATGACGTTCAGTTCCAATTACGTACAATCCACCTAAATCTTTAACTTTTTCTTTCTCATTATTTATAGAAGAATCGTACTCTTTTGTTAATTGCTCAATGTATTCTTCATCATCTTCTTTATTTTCTTTTTCTGCTTGTGCGTTAGCCATAAATTCGCTATTTCCACCAAGCTTTATATCTACACCTCTACCTGCCATGTTTGTGGCAACAGTCACAGATTTTAAACGTCCAGCTTGTGCAATAATTGAAGCTTCCTCTAAATGATTTTTTGCATTTAATACAGAATGCTTAATACTATTTTTTGTAAGTTCTTTAGAAATTTCTTCGGATGAATCTACAGAAACCGTACCTAATAATACGGGCTGTCCCAATTCATGACGCTCCTTGATATCTTCAACAACAGCATTTAATTTTGCTTGTCTCGTCTTATACACAGTATCTTGATTGTCATTTCTTGCAATAGGTAGATTTGTTGGAATCTCAACTACTTCAAGATTGTAAATTTGAATTAGTTCATCTTCTTCTGTTTTTGCTGTTCCAGTCATCCCAGAGAGATTTTCATACATCCTAAAATAGTTTTGATAGGTAATCGATGCTAGTGTTTGATTTTCATCCTGTATCCTCAGATTTTCTTTCGCTTCAATCGCTTGATGAAGTCCGTCAGAATACCTCCTACCTTCTAGTACGCGTCCTGTAAATTCATCTACTATTTTTACCTGACCATCAGCATTAATATAATCTACATCTTTTTTATATATTTCTTTTGCTCGTAAAGAAGCCGTTAAATAATGAATAAAATTAGTTGCTGTATTTTCATACAAGTTATCAACACCCAATTTTTGTTCAATAAACTCAATGCCTTCTTCTGTTGGATGGATTTGTTTTTTTGACTCATCAACTTCATAATGAAGATCTTTTTTCATTTGCTTAACAAGCTTTGAAAATTGTAGATACCATTTTGTAGATTCTTCAACTCTGCCAGAAATTATTAACGGTGTTCTTGCTTCATCAACTAATATAGAATCGACTTCATCAATAACAGCATAGAAAAGGTCACCTTGAGTTAATTGATCTGAGGTTTGGGCCATGTTGTCTCTAAGATAATCAAATCCAAATTCATTATTTGTTCCGTAGACGATGTCTTTTTTATATTCTAAAACTTTTTCTTGATATTCTTGACCTGAGAAAATAAGACCGACTTCTAAACCTAAAAAGTTATATATTGGGCTCATCCATTCTGCGTCTCTTTTTGACAAGTAATCATTAACTGTTACAACATGTACACCCTTTTGATGTAGTGCCATAAAAGAAATTGGAAGTGTTGAAACTAAAGTTTTTCCCTCCCCAGTTTTCATTTCGGCAATTTTATTTCTTAGTAATACCATCCCGCCAAATAGTTGAACATCATAATGACGTTGTCCAATTGTTCTTTTTGAGGCTTCTCTGACAAGGGAGAATGCTTCAACCTCATGTTCAAATTTATTTTCTGAATTAAGTTTTGTTTTTAATTCTTGAAAGCTGTCTTTTATTTCCTGATCTGTAAATTTTTCAGTTTCAGATTCCCTTAAATTAATTAGCTCAACTTTTTTATTTAACTCTTGAGCAAGTTTTCCACTTCCAACAGATAAGACTTTTTTAAAAATACTCAAATTTAGCTAGTGCCATGCTCCCAGGAATCGAGATAATCAATTTGCTCTTTGGTCAGTATTTCAAGCTCTCCACCCATGAGTTCCAGTTTTGTCGCAGCAATTTTTAAATCTACTTCACTCGGAAGTGTGTAAACTTTTGGCTCTAGTTCCTTGTAATTGTCTTTAATCCATTCTGCAGCCAGTGCTTGATTTGCAAATGACATATCCATTACAGATGCTGGATGACCAGTTGCAGCTGCTAAATTGACAAGCCTTCCTTCTGCTAAGACCAATATCTCTTTCCCGTTATATTTGTAGCTTTCTACGTGTTCTCTTACCCTATCAACTTGTGAACTATTTTCTTTAAGAGCATTTAAATTAATTTCGACATCAAAATGTCCTGCATTAGCTAATGCAACTCCATCTTTCATTACATCGAAGTGTTGTTTATCAAGAGCATGCATATTACCCGTTACAGATACAATTACATCCGCAATCTTTGCTGCATTTATACTTGTTTTAACTTCGTATCCATGCATGAGAGCTTCTAAGGCACGAACTGAATTTGGTTCCACAATCGTAACTTTTGCACCCATTCCGTAAGCTCTTTCCGCAACTCCTTTTCCACAATCACCAAAACCTATAACAACGACATCCAAGCCTGCAATCAATAAATCGGTAGCTCTTACTACACCATCCATTGCACTTTGACCAGTTCCAAATCTGTTATCAAATAAATGCTTTGTGTCAGAATCATTAACTGCAACAACTGGAAATCTAAGTTTGTTATTTTTTTCCATTGATTTCAGTCTTATCACTCCTGTTGTTGTTTCTTCCATTGAGCCCATTACTGGTATATCAGATCTTTCTGTGTGTAATAATGAAACTAAATCTGCTCCGTCATCCATTGTTATGTCAGGTTTCGTATCCAAAACAGAATTAAGATGTTTGAAAAAATCATCATTAGATACTCCATGCACAGCATGTACTTCAACATCATTTTCAGAGAGATATGCCGCAACTGAGTCTTTTGTAGATAATGGGTTTGAAGCACATAATGAAACATTTGCTCCTGCAGCTTTTAAAGTAAGCATTAAATTAGCAGTTTCCTTTGTTACGTGCATACAAGCCCCTATATTTAAACCATTCAATGGTTTATTTTTCATAAAATCTGATTTTATTTCATCAAGAACTTTCATCTGCCTTGCAGCCCAGTCAACTTCTTGTTGGCCAATGTTTGCAAGTTTAATATCTTTAATTGTTGACATTATCCTCCTAATAAATTTTTTAATTTTTCAATAGTTTCAATGTTTTCTGGATCAATAGAAAGCTTTTTTGCTAGATTTAAGCTAACTAAATCACCTAGTAATACTAACTCCAATAGGGTTTTTAGTGTATTTTCTTGATTATCTAAATTAACTTCAAGAACTCTTACTTTTTCGCCTATTAAATCTTTTGTTAATTCAAATCTTTTTTGAATTTGAGTATGTTCATTTTTATCTCTCAACAAAATTACTATAAAGTTATTTTTACTTCCATCTTCATCTGCATCCCAAGCAAGAATTTCATTATGATGAACTTCTGGCAAATTACCAACAAAAGCCTTAGATTTTGAATTTTCATTAATCTGAGTTTTCCAACGAGAAGAAACAACTTTGGACATATCCGTACCAGCATAAAGAACAACAGTTTTATTATTAATTGATTCACTGATTTGTATAGAAAGTTTATTTATTTGTGATTCATCATTCATCTCAGTTAATGCATCTAAATAGTGACTCACTTCAATCAATTGAGAAACAAAATTTGACCCATCTAATGAATCTAATATTTTTGAGACAGCTAATGTAAGATATCCAAAAGCCGCTCTTGGCTGTAATCCACTTGGAATTTTTATAAAAGCTTTATCTTGTTTTTTTGCAATATCTATTAACTTTCCTCCACTAGAAATAACCATCCAATCCAAGTTATTTTCTATAGCATCAGATATTCCTGACAAAGTTTCTTCAGTATTGCCTGAATAAGAAATAAAAAGGCAAAAAGGTCGTAAATTGATAATTTGTTTTGGTATTGAATAATCTTTGCGTACAATAATATTTTTATCAGATATTTCTTCAGATAAAACTTTCATAACATCGCCTGCGACACCAGAGCCACCCATGCCCATGATTAAAAGATTGTTGTGTGAGAAGTTTTCTAAATCACTTGAAAATTCAAGCTTGGATATTATTTGATTTTTAAGATCGAAAGCAACATTTAACATTTATAAACTTATTATATTTGAAATTTTAGATATAAGGTTGTCTAAAGTTTTTTGATTTACTGCTTCAGCATTCAATCTAAGCAATGGTTCAGTATTCGATCCTCTGACATTGAACCAAAAATTATCGGAAAAATATGATATGCCATCTAATTTATCAAAATTACCTTCAAATGAATTTTCAATTTTATCAAGGCTTATTGCAACATCTTGAACCGTGTAATTTATCTCACCAGAAGATTGCATAAAGTCATACTTTTCTATAAGTTGTCCACTTTTAATTTTCTTTTCAGATAGGATCTTCAAAAATATTAATAATGTCAATATGCCAGAATCTGCATAAAAATTTTCTCTTAAGTAAAAGTGAGCACTATGTTCTCCTCCAAAATCTGCATCATTATCTCTCATAATTTTTTTGATATAAGAGTGTCCAACTTTAGATCTTATGGTCTGAACACCTTTACTTTTTAAATATTCAACTATAGAAGGCTGAACATTAACGTTATGTACCACCTTTATTTCTGATTGTTTTTCGAGCAACCAATCAGAAATTAAACATGTCATTAAGCTTCCACTAATTAAATTTCCTTTATCGTCAATAAAAACTGACCTATCGGCGTCACCATCAAATGCAACTCCAAAATCAAGATTGTTTGATAAAACTTTAGCTTTAAGATCTGAAAGATTATTTTCATCTGATGGATCTGCTGGATGATTAGGGAAATTTCCATCTACATCCATAAATATACCCTCATAATTTAAATTATAAGTTTTTGAAAGATCTTCAATAATTGAACCAAGTACACCATTACCTCCATCTATACAAAACTTAACTGTTTTACTAATTTCTGATGTGTCTACTATTTTTTTAAAATGGTCTAAATATAAATCAATCATATTTTTTTTTGGAGGTAAATCTAAAATCTGAAATTCTTCTTTAAAATTCTCTGCAATTTTTTTTATTTCTCTAAGTCCTGTTTCTTGGCCAATTGCGATTGCTCCATTATTACAAAACTTAAATCCTGTATACTCTTTTGGATTATGAGATGCAGTAATAATTAAGCCAGGCAAATTTTTTATCCCTGATAATGTGTAAACCACATCCGTAGGAACCGTCCCAATATATAAAACACTTTTATTCATAAATTGAATACCTGAACTTACCGCAGTAAACATCTCTTCATTTGATAAACGACCATCGTGGCCTACAATTATTTCATCTGAATCTACATATGAAGCAAAAGCTGCACCTATTTTAAAAGCTATTTCAAGAGTAATTGATTCATTAAATACTCCCCTTACATCGTAAGCCTTAAAAATTAAATCTAGTTTATTTTCATCCACTCAATATGTATTGTAATGTTTATGAAAATGAACAACATAATAAATAATTTTTCAGTCGTAATACCAGTTTTTAATGAAGAGGAAATTTTCTTAGATTCTGCAAATAAAATATACAAAATTTGTACAGAGATGAATAAACCATTTGAAATTATATTTTCGGAAAATGGCTCATCTGATAATACAGTAAATTTAATTAAGGCTTTCATAAATAATAAAGATAATTGTTTCATGATTAGAAATGAAATAGCTAACTATGGTCTTGCTTTAAAAAATGGGTTTGAAAATGCAAAAAACGAACTTATTATTTCATTTGATATAGATTATTTTTCACAGAAATTTCTTGAACAATCACTAAATTTAAACCAGGAATTTGTAGCATTAGTAGCTTCAAAAAGAATGAATGAATCAGAAGATAAAAGGACAATTGTTAGAAAGCTTGCCACATCAACCTTTGTATTAATATTGAAAATGTTATTCCAAACCTCGCTGAGCGACACTCATGGTATGAAAGCAATTAGAAGAAAGAATATTCAAAAAGAAATTAATAATGTCATATCTTCACAAGATATTTTTGATACTGAACTGTTAATTAGGATAGAAAAGTCAGGATTCAAGATTCAGGAAGTTCCTACGAAAGTTAATGAGATAAGACCAAGTGTTTCTGTTATTTTCAAAAGAATCCCAAGAACTCTTAAAAGTTTATTTAAATTAAGATATCAATTATTTAAAGAGTCTTTAAATACAAATAATTTATAGAACATATATTTTATTGGAAGAATAAATCCATGAATTAATATTGTTGCAATCAAAAATTGAATTTCATTGTTTTGTATTGATGGCTTTATTAAATCAATTAAGAACCAAATAAATAATGGGACAACTAAATTAATTAAATTTGTAATTAAAAATTTTATAAATTCATTGAATCCACCATCATAAATAGAAAGTTTAAAAATAATTTTTCTAGATAAGAAGTATGAAATTATGACACCAATTGAAAATGCAAAAATGTTTGTTAGATAAGTTCTCAAAGGTACTTGAATTGTAAAAAAAATATAAAATTGAAACAAATAAGTTATTCCTAATCCAAAAACTAAATTAAATACACCGACAACGTAGGTTCTAAATAATTGTGAATAAGTTGAATCTCCTGAAACTAATTTTAAGTTTTTAAGTTTTTTTATCATTTTTTTTTGATCTAATAAAAATTATTAATGATAAGAGTAATGAAAATAATGAAAAATAGAAGAAATTTTTTTCAAAAGGAGTTTTTTCGAAGTTAATTTCTACATATTCGCTATTAGGAATAACTGACATAAATGAAGGTGATGTTCTGAAAGGACCTTTTCCGTCGTTAATCGTCCAATTTGGGAAATAGGAAACTTTAATTAAATGTAATTCTCCAGGACTATTTGTAAAAAATGAAATTTTATCATTTGTGATATTTAAATCGGTAACTTGTAAGTCATTCCTCTTTGATGATTCTATGACTATTTCATTACTTACCTCTATAATCCTTTTTTTATCCAGTTCATCAAAACTTTCATATGCTTTTTCAAAAAAGTTATTAATGTTTGTATCTCGAAAAATTGAACTTAAAATTCCATCCTGTATGTCTACTTTTGAAAAGATTTCTATATCTTGATAAATTAATTCAACTTTGGAAGAGTTTACTTTAAAAACTGAAAATGGTTCTGATGAGAAAAGAAAAATAAGCTTGTCAGAATTCATTGCTTTAGTCTCTATTTCTTCTGTATAGGAAATAAAATAATCTACTCCAAGATCATTAAGGTATTCAACGCCTCGGTCAAATTGATTGTTGATATAAGATAATCCACCTACAGGATTAGAAGGTCTTTTTGCTAAACCGGATACTGAAATAAAATGGAATGGAGTTGTAATACTAGAGTCAAAATATAATCCTTCCATGCTTGTGTGTTTAGTAAAATATGGAATGGTCATTAACGTCATTGGAGTTCCGTATTTATTCATATCAGAATTTGGTTCCCACATAATTCTTCCAGATTCTAAATTATCTAATTTTGAGTATAGATTTTCTATTTGAGTCCAATCATTTTTACCCTCATAACCAGTGAAATTCCAGTTAAGCCAATGTGGCAGGAAAGATATTGTCGAAAAAATAATAGAAACAATTAGCAAGTTCACTTGAATTGAAATATTTCTTAAATTTAAGACTGCAAAAATACTTACTAAAAAAATAATTGGGATATATAAGTTTAAGTAAGATTGATTACTCGACCATCTGTCATAAAAAATATACAAACAATAGATTGTTCCGATAAAAGAGATAGTTGCTAATACATTTATTCCTTGCTGATAAAAGTTTAAATCTTCAACAAAAAGTTCAATTGCTTTAAACAATATCAAAACAGCTCCAAGATTGAAAAATGAGACTAATCTTCCATTCCAGAGAGCACCTTCTGGAACAAAAAAATAAAGAAGGACTGATGAGATAACAATATAAAGTTCAAACAAGTTTAATGATTTATACTTAATTAAATCTTTGAACTTTGCAACAATTAATGCAAGCAAAATGAAAATAATCGGCAGAATATCTTCTTTTATCAAATCTTCTAATCGTGTAAATGGTGTATATCTCATATTTGTTGTAAATTCCAAATTTATGAACAAAGAAATAGACCACCTTAAAACAAGGGCCATAAATATGGTGATAGAAAGTATTTTTTGATTTATATTCTCTTTTTTTGTTAGCCAATAAAATCCATAAATTGGAATATAAATAATAAAAGGGATTAAATGTGATAAAAGACATAAAGAAAGAAAGATTGAACTAATTGGAAATCTGAATTTATTATTTGATTTTGTTAAATAAAAGATCGATAAATTTGCAAATGCTAGTGAGTATGCAAAAGAGAATTGTCCTGCTAATGATGATGCTAAGTTTCCACCGTAAATCGTAAATGATTCTGTAAAAACATAAAAGAAGCCTGCAGTGGCCCCAAAAGAAGAAAATTTGTTTGACTCTTTTCTTAACAATTTCTCAAATGAATAAACCATTAAGATTGTTGAAATAATAACCATTAATTTGAAGGCAACTCCAAATGGAAAAATAAGATCAAAGCAAAATGTAATAATTGCAGGTAATGGAAAATAAAAATAATATAGTGGATATCCAGCAAACCAATCATTTGACCATCCGTTAATTTGAAAGTTTGGCATAATATCATTTATAAAAGTATGAATTGCAACTATATGTGCTCCCATGTCACCACCCGTGGGTGTATTGTCAATAATGACCAAATCAACTCTTAGAAACAAAATTAGAACAACTAAATAAAATAATTTTTGCGAAATATCTGAATTTATGTTTTTACTAATTGATTTCATTTAAAATTTTTCCAAGATATTTTGTATTTCTTTTTCCATTCTCTGACCATTCAGCATACCAATATGGACCATGAGGGCAACTGTTACAAGACTCTCGCCCACATTTTATGGACTTTTGTCTATAAGATATTTTTTGTTCATTAATTTCGCTGCCAAGTTTATTATCAATTAAAATTCTCAATCTTTTCAGATCTGATTCACCTAATTCAGAGATTGCTTCTAGAATTTCTCTATCTACCATTATTAAAATGTTAATGGAATATTGGTAAGAGTAACTGAGTATGAAAAAAATTGTTTATTTATCTGGTGGAATTGGTGGAGCAAAGCTTGCTAAAGGTTTTTACAATTTAAATGATATTGACTTAACAATCATCGTAAATACAGGTGACGACGAAACCATACATGGAGTACGACTATCACCCGATATTGATTCCGTAATTTACGCATTAGCTGGAATTGAGGGTCAGTTTGGATGGGGACAAAAAAATGACACTTTTTTAGTTAACGAAGAATATAAAAAATATATTCCACAAGAATTTAATCTCGGTGATAAAGATCTTGCTTTAAATCTATTTAGAAATCAACTGTTTTCACAGGGAAAGTCTTTAACTCAGATAACAAACATCATTACAGATAAGTTTGATTTAAATTGTAAAATTTTGCCAATGTCTGATAATTTAGTAAGTACGAAAATTAAAACCTCAAATGGTAAATTATTAGACTTCCAAGAATATTTTGTTGAATTAAAATCTGAACCGAAAATTAGTGATGTTACATATTCAGAATCTGAAAAAGCAGACATCACAAAGGAAGTATCAAATGCATTAGATGAAGCTGATAAGATAGTTATAGGTCCTTCAAATCCTATATTGTCTATCGGCCCAATTCTTGCAATTCAAAATTTGAAAGAAAAATTAATGAATAGTAAGTCAACATATGTTGTGAGTCCATTTATTGAAAATAAAGCTATTAAAGGCCCTTCAAAGAAAAATTTTGAAGATCTTGGCTATAAGAGTGATTTAACTGGAATTAAAGAATTTTATAACAATATTGGTAATTACTACATAGTCCAATCAGGTGACACAGACAAAGCTGAAAATACCATTGAAAAAAATATATTATTTAAGTCCATAGAGGATTCAACTAATTTAGCAAGGTATATTGTTGATCATGAATAATATATCTATCATTCCAATAAAAAATCTACCTGAATTTGCATCAAAGCATGATTTAGCAGATGAGATAATTAAAAGTTTCAGTAGTAATAATTTTGTTCTTGAAGATAAAGATGTAATCGTAATAACTCAAAAAATAGTTTCAAAAGTAGAGGATAGGTTGATTAATAATGATCATGAAAATATCGAAAAATTAATTCAGCAAGAATCCTTAGAAATTTTAAGAAAAAGAGGTGATACGGTAATTGCAAGAACAAAACATGGTTTTATTTGTGCAAATGCGGGCATTGATAAGTCAAATATTGAAAAAGGATCAGTTTTACTATTACCTGAAGATCCAGATAAGACGTGTAGAGATATAAGAAAAAAAATTGAATATGTAACAAGTAAGAAAATTAGCATAATCATATCTGATACCTTTGGTAGAGCATGGAGAAAAGGTCAAACTAATGTCGCTATAGGGTCATCAGGTATTGAACCTTTAGAAAGCTATATAGGTAAAAAGGATGCTTTCGACAATGAATTATTTGCGACTGAAATAGCAATTATTGATGAACTAGCTGGAGCTGCAGAATTAGTTATGAAAAAATCAGATAACATACCGGTGGCCATTATTAGAGGAGTTAATTATAAATATTCAGATTTAGGGGTTAAAGAATTAATTAGAAAAGAAGATGAGGATTTTTTTCTGTGAAGGTCGACCCAACTAATTTAATTTCTATTATCC